>JAZDDE010000141.1:0-44071 GCA_036679495.1 Gemmatimonadota bacterium
CAGATTGACGATGGGCTTCCCACGCGACTGTCTGGAAGCTTCCGGAATCTGATGCACCTTCAGCCAGTAGATCTGCCCGCCGGATGTGAATACGAGGAGGTAGTCATGGGTCGAAGCCAGGAACAGGTGCTGGACCCAGTCTTCGTCCTTGGTGGACATCCCTGCGATGCCCCGCCCTCCACGCCTCTGCTGCCGATAAGTCGCCGGAGCGATCCGCTTGACGTATCCCTGATTACTGATCGTAATCACCATCGGTTCGTCAGCGATCAGATCCTCGGGATTGAAGCTGGCCTCGGCGGCGATCACTTCGGTGCGTCGGTCGTCACCGTATTTGGCCGCGATGGCCTGAAGCTCTTCACCGATGATGGACATGCGTTGCTCACGCGAGCCCAGAATCGCCTCAAGCTCTTGGATATGCGCCCGGACCTCGAGGAGCTCGGCCTCGAGCTTCTCCGTTTCCAGCCCGGTGAGCCGCGATAGGCGCATAGCGAGGATCGAATCGGCCTGCCGCTCCGTGAGTTCGAAACGTTCCCGAAGCCGCTCCGACGCCTGTGCGGCATCCCGTGAGCCCCGAATGATCTTTACCACTTCGTCGATGTTGTCGACGGCTATCTTCAGGCCTTCGAGGACATGCTCGCGGTCTTTCGCCACCGCCAGGTCGTGCTCACTGCGCCGAACGACGATCTCGTGCCGGTGCTCCAGGAAATGTGTCAGGATCGTCTTGAGATCCATCACTTGGGGCACGCCATCCACCAGCGCCAGCATGATCACACCGAACGTGGACTGCATCTGAGTGTGCTTGAACAGCTTGTTCAACACGATCTGAGGAATACAATCCCGCTTCAGATCTACGACAACGCGAATCCCATCCCGATCCGATTCATCCCGGAGATCTGAAATGTCTTCGATGCGACGGTCACGAACCAGCTGCGCGATCTGCTCGATGAGCCGGGTCTTGTTGACCATGAACGGGATCTCGGTCACGATGATCGACTCGCCGCCGCGAGGCCGCTCTTCGATATGTGCCCGGGCGCGCATGACCATTCGGCCACGGCCGCCGGTATACGCCTCACGAATCCCGGTGCTTCCGTAGACCAGGCCGCCGGTGGGAAAATCGGGGCCCTTCACGTCCTCGAGCAAGTCCTCGATACTGCAGTCCGGGTTGGCGATCAGCCGCTCACAGGCCGCAACAATCTCGCGCAGATTGTGCGGGGGAATGTTGGTGGCCATACCTACCGCGATCCCGGACGAGCCGTTGATGAGCAAGTTGGGGAGACCGGAAGGAAGTACGGTCGGTTCCGACAACCTGTCGTCGAAATTCGGAGCGAAATTGACCGTATCCCGGTCGATGTCGGACAGCATTTCCACCGCCAGGCTCGCCAGGCGGGCCTCGGTGTATCGATAGGCAGCCGCGCTGTCCCCGTCGATGGATCCGAAGTTCCCCTGTCCATCAACGAGCGGGTACCGGAGCGAGAAATCCTGTACCATTCGGACCATGGAATCGTACACCGCGGAATCGCCATGAGGATGGTATTTGCCCAGCACGTCGCCGACGACGGTGGCGCTCTTCTTGTAGCCCCTGTTGGGGGAAAGCCCCGCCTCGTGCATCGCGTACAGAATGCGGCGGTGCACCGGCTTGAGCCCGTCCCTGACATCGGGAAGGGCCCGCTGCACGATGACGCTCATCGAGTAGTCGATGAACGACTCTTTCATCTCATCTTCGATGAGGCGTTGTTCTATGCGCTCTGTGGTGATTTCGGTCACACTGTGGTCACTGTTTGAGGTCCAAGAAACGCGTGAGTCCGAGCCTCAGAATCGGGACCCGGACAGCCCGTTGAATCTACCGCGTATGGCACGTGTTGGCGAGGCGAAACGTCACTCTACAACAGGAGCCTCAAGCCACCATCAGGAAGTCTCTACACTCGCTGTGACCAAGCCCTGTCAGGGCCCGCCGAATCTCGCTCCGGGCACCGGGCGAACCGACGGCTCCGAGCGTGAACGGACGTTCGATCGAAGCGAACTGATCAGGGCTCAGAACGGGCGCCCGGTGGATGCTCTGCCCCAGTTTTCTCGGGTCCAGGTCGACAAAGGCGGCCACCGCGATTCCCTGGCGCTGGAGCTCGCGGGCAAAGGGTTTTCCTACCTTGCCGGCGCCCCACACGACGACCGGACGCCCTGGGGGAAGCATCTCTGAGCGCAGGAAGTGGACCTTGCAGGCCCGGAAGCTGGCCGCATCGTACGCCGGAGAGCGCTGCGAGAAACGGCCCGGGTGCACCCGCCACCGATGGAGCACCGACGGAACGTTGGCGGCCGTCATCCCGGCTACATGCAGTCTCAGAATCAGGTCGTAGTCCTCTGGCCAGCCCTGGTCGCGGTACCCGCCGAGCCCCACCAGCACCGAGCGCCGAACCATCAGCGTCGGATGCGCAATCGGACACTCGACGTAGAGGTCCCGCTGCACGCTGGCGGGAGAGTCGAGGGCGTTGATCCAGGATTGGTAGCGAAGGGTCCCGGTACCAAGCGGACCGCTGGATACGAACTCCACGCCAGTTCCGCACGCGGCAAGCTCGGGATGCGTCTGGAGCCATTCAACCTGGCGGCTGAACCGTTCCGGGCAGGCTACGTCGTCGGCGTCCATCCGGGCCAGTAGCGGCGCGCGGGAGTGTTCCGCGGCCAGGTTCAGTGCAGGAACTATCCCTGCTGACTGCCCTGCGAGCACTTTGACCCGCGAGTCGCGCTGGGCCCAACTGTCCAGGAGACGGGCCGTGTCATCGCGAGATCCGTCATCGACGGCCAGTACTTCGAAACCGGAGCGGGTTTGTGACTCGATACTGGCGATACACTCAGGTAGAAACTCTGCGGCATCCCTGCACGGGAGTAGAACGGATATCGACGGACGTCCCGCGTCAGGCACGCGTGTCGGCCAGAAGTCGGGCTGGGGCCGCGTAGGCTCTGGTGTTCGCCGCAGCCAAGAATCTCCCTGTGTGAGATTCGGGCACTAACGCGATCTGCTCGGGCGTTCCGGCCGCGACGATGCGCCCGCCTTCTTCGGCTGCACCCGGGCCCATATCGATTACCCAGTCGGCGCGTCGTAGCACGTCGAGGTTGTGCTCGATGACCAGCACAGTGTGGCCGGCGGCTACGAGCTGGTCCAGCACGTCTACGAGCTGACCCGTCTCGCCGGCCCCCAATCCGGTTGTCGGCTCGTCCAGGATGTACAGCCGGTGCGCGCCCCGTGACCCGGCCGCCAACTCGCGGGCGATTTTCAGGCGCTGAGACTCGCCTCCGGAGAGCGTTGTGGCCGGCTGCCCAAGCTGCAGGTATCCGAGACCGACGCGTTGCAACTGCCACAGCGCCTTTCCGAGGCGAGCCTCGCGGGCGAAAACGCGTATAGCCTCATCCACAGTCAGCTGCAGCGCATCGTGAATGGAAAGGCCTCGGGCGGTCACCTCTAGTATTTCGGGCCGGAACCGGCGCCCGCGGCACACGTCGCACGGAACGGCGACGTCAGCCAGAAAGACCATCTCGACCAGCTCCTGGCCGGCTCCCTTGCACGCTTCGCAGCGCCCGCCCGCAACGTTGAAGCTGAAGTGACCCGGCCCGTAGCCTCGTTCACGGGACAGACTCTGCTCTGCGAAGAGCGCCCGGAGTCGATCGAAGGCCCCGATATAGGTCACGGGATTTGAGCGAGGCGTGCGGCCGATAGGCGCTTGATCCACGAGGACCACGTCGTCGATCTGGGCGGTTCCCTTGAGCCGCGAATACGTCCCGACGGTTTCGCCGAGATGTTCGCGGGCACTTGTGGACCCATGGATTTCCCGCTCCAGGGCGCGGAACAGAATGTCGTGGATCAGAGTGGATTTTCCCGAACCGGACACGCCGGTGACCACGGTCAACACGCCGAGCGGCAGTTCGAAGTTCACGTCCTCCACATTGTGGAGCGATGCGCCTTCCAGCCGCAGTTGGCCGCGGCCCGGCCGCCGTTTCTTCCTGGCTCCAGCCTTCGCCCGCAGAGCCCGGCCTGTAGAGGTCTCCGCGCGCACGAGATCTTCCCAGCTGCCCGTCAGCACCAGCTCGCCACCGAGCTCGCCGGAACCAGGCCCCAGCTCCAGGATGTGATCGGCCGAGCGCAGAACAGCTTCGTCATGTTCTACGATCAACAGCGTGTTACCCCGATCGCGCAGATCTCGCAGAACCGAGAGGAACTGCTCGACATCCCTGGGATGCAGACCGATGGTCGGTTCGTCCAGCACGTACAGTGTGTCCACCAGTCGGCTGCCAAGACAGCCGGCCAGGCGAATTCGCTGCATTTCTCCCCCGGACAGTGACCGGGCCTGGCGAGAGAGGGAGAGATACCCCAGACCGACACTCTCGAGGAAGGAAAGGCGGTCTGTGATCTCTTCCAGTACAGTGGCCGCAACCTTCGACTCAAATGGAGAGAATGAGAGCTCGGCGATCCATACTCGGAGATCGCGTATGGTGCGCGAGGAAACGGCCGAGATGTTCAGATCGGCTACCTGGACCGCGAGCGCATCCGGTCCGAGCCGTGCTCCTGCGCAATCGGCACAGCGGGTCGGGCGCTGATATTGACGCAGGAATACGCGGATGTATTGCTTGTAACGCTTCTTTTCACGTGAGGTGAGAAACGGGACCACGCCCACGAAGTCGGGGCTTCCGCGAAGCAGATCACGGCGTACCTGGGTCGGAAGCAGCCGCCAGGGAGCGTGGACGTCAACCTCCCGTTCCGCCGCGAAAGCGAGGACATCGGCCCGCTCCCGCGAATAGCGGGGTTTCGTCCAAGGATCGAGGGCTCCGTCGGACAGGGAGCGCTCGGGCTCGGGTACGATGAGCTCTTCGTCGTACTCAAGAGTCGCGCCGAATCCGTTGCAGCCAGGACAAGCTCCGGTGGGATGGTTGAAGCTGAACAGAAGCGGCGTGGACGCAGGAAACCGGCGGCCACACCCGGTGCACCGCACAGACTCGTCGAACGAAAGTCGCTCGCGAAACACCGGCTCTTGCCCTGAGCCTGCGGGGCTGGGCTCCGCGAGGAAGACCACCGCCTGCCCCAGGCCTTCGGCAAACGCCGCTGCCAGACTGTCCGCGATTCGGCCCCGGAGTTCGGAATCCTCGGCCGAAAGCGCGCCCAGCCGGAGGCGGTCCACAACCACTAATAGCTCCGCCTCCTCCTGATCCGGCGAAACATCGCTTTCCTCGAGCCGGATCTCCTGCCCGCCGCGAATGGCCCGGAGATATCCTCTGGCCAGAAGACTGCTGTGGACACCGGCGGGATCGGCGTCCGCCCCTCCCGCCGAGAATGTGATGTAGACGCGACCCTCTCCGGCTGACAGCACGCGATCCGTGGCCGTGTGGACGGTGTCCCGCTGGACTGGTTCGTCACAATCCGGACAAACGGTGCGGCCCACACGGGCCCACAGCAGGCGCATGTAATCGTAGACCTCGGTAACCGTTCCGACCGTGGAGCGGCTGGTTCTGACCGAGTTTCGCTGATCGATGGCCACCGACGGGCTCACCCCGTCCACCCAATCCACAGCGGGTTTCGGCATTCGCTGCAGGAACTGCTTGGCGTAGGTCGATAGCGATTCGACGTACCGACGCTGGCCTTCGGCGTAGATCGTATCGAACGCGAGGCTCGACTTGCCGGACCCCGATGGACCCGTCAGAACCGTCAACCATCCGCGCGGAATCTCGACATCGATCCCCTTCAGGTTGTTCTCGCGTGCACCGCGGATCCGAATCGCGTTATCCATGCAGGTATGATGTCGCCGCGAGAGCTGGGCCGCCAACATCCGCGCTGCTGGAAGGTCAAGGCGGGCCGGGATATGTTGCGCGTTCATTCGGCGGAAAGGGAAAACAGCCGCGGTGAACATCACACCAGAGGGTCCGATCCAAGAAGAGGAGGCGCTGGGCAAGGCGTACGACGCCAAGCTGATGCGCAGGCTTCTGCGTTACCTGCGCCCTTATCGGCTGCATGTGGATTGTGATCGACCGGGCGATTCCTGCGGAGGACTACGGGCTCATCACTCGGATCGGGTTGTTCTTCCTGGGTGCCCTGCTCCTGTCCGCCCTACTCGGGTACGCGCGGACTATGCTTACGACGTGGATCGGTCAGCGAGTCATGCTCGACCTGCGCCACCAGGTCTTCGCGCATCTCCAGAAGCTCGAGCTGTCCTTCTTCGACCGGAATCCGGTCGGACGCCTGATGACGCGGGTTACCGGCGATATCGAGGTGCTCAACGAGATGTTCACCTCCGGCGTGGTTACCGTCTTCGGCGATATCTTCACCGTGCTGTTCATCGTGACCGCGATGTTGGCGCTGGACTGGAGGCTGGCGCTGGTGACCTTTACGGTACTTCCGGCTGTGTTCGGAGCCGCCTGGCTGTTTCGCTTCAAAGTCCGGCAGGTCTACCGCGACATCCGGGTCCGTGTGGCCCGGATCAACGCGTACCTGCAGGAGCGCATCAGCGGAATGGAGGTCGTACAGTTGTTTGGGCAGGAGGAGGCTGCGCGGGACCGGTTTGGAGCCGTCAATGACGACTACTTGCAGGCCCACCTACGCTCGATCACGTATTACGCGCTGTTCTTCCCGACGATCGAAATTCTCGCGGCAGTGGCCCTGGCCATGATTCTGTGGTACGGCGGCGGTCAGGTCCTTCAGGGCGCGGTGAGCATCGGAGTCATAGCCGCCTTCCTGCAGTACGCCAGGCGGTTCTTCCGACCGATCCAGGATCTGTCAGAGAAGTACAACATCCTGCAGAACGCGATGGCCAGCTCGGAGCGAGTTTTCCGCCTCCTGGACCATGATCCGATGATTGCCGATCCGGAAGTTGCCGCTTCGCGGCCGATCGGCGGCCGGGGACAGATCGAGTTCGAGGACGTCTGGTTTCATTACGGACTCGAAGAGGAACGCGAGCCCGAGGCGGACGAGGAGCCGGAGTGGGTGATCCGCGGTGTCAGCTTCACCGTTGAACCGGGCCAACGGGTGGCCGTGGTGGGAGCCACGGGGGCCGGCAAATCAACGCTGATCAACCTGCTCATGCGGTTCTATGAGCCGCAGCGCGGCAGAATTCTTCTGGACGGAGTGGATATCCGCCTGCTACCACTTGAGGAGCTCAGAACCAGTATGGGACTGGTGCTTCAGGACGTGTATCTGTTTGCGGGCACGGCCCGTGGCAACATCAACCTGGACCGCGATTCGGTATCGCCAGAGGCTGTCCTCGACTCCGCTCGCCGCGTCGGCGCGGACCGGTATGTGGAGCGTCTGCCGGACGGATTCGATCAGGTGCTCGGAGAGCGCGGTAGTGGCCTGAGCGTGGGTGAGAGGCAATTGCTCAGCTTCGCCCGGGCTCTGGCCGGAAACCCCGGAATCTTGCTCCTCGATGAGGCCACCAGCTCCGTAGATTCTGAGATCGAAGCGCAGATCGAGGTCGCGCTCGACGAGCTGATGCGCGGGAGGACGAGCCTCGTCATTGCGCACAGGCTCTCCACGATCCAGAACGCCGACAGGATACTGGTGCTGCATCACGGAGAGATCTGCGAATCGGGCACGCACGCCGAACTGCTCGCACGCGGTGGAATGTATGCGCGGCTGTACAAGCTGCAGTTCTCCAGTCATTCCACCGCGGCTTGAACATGGACGCGCTTGCCGATATCGATACGCGCTGGCTCCTGACAGGCCTGCTGATGGCTCTGGATGCGTGGGCCATCGGGATGATAGTGACCGCGCACGCGCCGCGCCGAGACAAGCTCCTGTGGAGCGGTATCGTGGCCCTCTGCCCCATCATCGGATGCCTGTTCTGGTACGTGCTGGGTCCCAAGACGGACCTGGGGCCGCCGGCCAGGTCGTCAGACGAAGTCTAGCTACCTGCGTGCGGTACATTGGCAACAAGACCCGCCTGGTGCCGTTCCTCCTGAGGACGGTTGAGGAATTGGGGCTGAGTCCTGGAGTAGCTTGTGATCCTTTCGCGGGGACAGCCAGTGTCGGGAGAGCGCTGAAGGCAAACGGGTGGCAGGTCCACTCCGGCGACCTGATGGCCATGTCGTATGCGCTTCAAGTCGCCAACGTCGTGCTGGACGCCGCCCCGCCGGGCGCCGGGGACGCTCTGAGGCAGTTAAACGAGTTACCCAATAGACCCGGGTTCGTGACGGAGCACTTCACTCCGGAGGGAAGCGCCGGCCAGGCGCACGGGCGAATGTATTTCACACCGGAGAACGCCAACCGGATTGACCCCATCCGGGAGCAGATCGCCGAGTGGGAAAACAACGGCTCACTGACGGCCGTAGGGGTGCAGTATCTCCTCGCCTGCCTGATTCAAGCCGCCGATCGCGTGGCGAACACTACCGGTGTCTATGCCTCCTTCGTGAAGTCGTGGCAGCCGAATGCGTTGAAGCCGCTCAAGCTGACTCCGCTAACGCCTTCTCCCTCCAGCGGCCGACTCGGTCCGTGCACGGCGTTTCAGGGAGGCGCCAGGACGCTGGCCGGAGCAATAGGTCCGGTAGATCTGCTCTACCTTGATCCGCCCTACAATCAGAGGCAGTACCCGGGCTACTACCACGTCCCGGAGATTCTCGCCCGCGGATGGTGGCCGGCGCCCGAGCTCCGGGGCAAGACAGGCCTGATGCCGGACCAGGAGCTGCGGTCTGACTGGTGCCGGCCGGGCCAATGTGCGGCAGCTCTTCGCGGTCTTCTCGACGCGGCCGACGCGAAGCATGTGCTCCTGAGCTATAACGACGAAGGCCTGCTGTCGGCGGAAGAAATCGAGGACATTCTGAGGTCCTATGGCAGAGCCGACAGCTATCGCCGATTCCGGCACGAATATCGCCGGTACCGGAGTGACTCGAATCGTCCCGGCAGGCAGTACCGCCGAAACGGCGTGGCGGAGCTGGTCCACTACGTGCGCGGCTGAACCGACGGATCGTATGAGCCGGAAAGCTGGTATTAACGGGTATGACCACAGGACGTAAGATTGCCTTGCTCACTCTGGTGGCTCTCGGTGGCCTCTCGCTGGCCTGTTCGCCAGGGTACGTCCTGCGCGCGGGGTGGGAAGAGGCCAAAATTCTCCAGGGGCGCCGTTCCATCCACGAAGTGGTGCACGATTCCGCGACAGACGCTCGTGTGAGATCAAGGCTCCGCCTGGTGGCCGATGCTCGGGAGTACGCCCGCGTCGCACTGGGACTGGATCCCAAACGCAGCTTCGAGAGCTACGCCGTAGTAGCGCATGACACGCTGCAGCTCGTCGTGTCTGCCGCGCCCGAGTTCCAGTTGGCCTGGAAGACGTGGTGGTTTCCGATCGTCGGACACGTTCCGTACAAGGGATACTTCGAATTCGACGACGCGTTTCGAGAGGCGGAGCGGCTCGCTGAGAACGGCTACGACACCTGGGTGCGCCCGACCAGCGCGTTCAGCACGTTGGGCTGGTTTCCCGATCCCGTTCTGTCTACCACGCTGGGGGCGGACAGCGTCCGCATTGTGGAGACTGTGATCCACGAGATCGTCCACACAACCTACTTCCCGCGCGGACACATCCAGTTCAGCGAGAGCTTCGCAAACTTTGTGGGCTACCGGGGCACGATTCAGTTTTTTTGCCAGGACGCGGTGCTGCCGATCGAGTGCCAGGTCGCCGAGGACCGATGGACCGACGTTCAGGCACTGGGCCAGTTCTACAACTCGCTTTTCGAGAGACTGGAAAGCCTGTACGAGTCCGAAGTTTCCGCAGATGAAATGCGAGCGCGCAAGCAAGCAATCCTGGCGCGCGGAGCGCAGCGTTTTCAGGAGCAGGTCAGGCCCGCACTTCTCTCCGGCTGGTATACTGACCTGGACCCGGCCTCCCTCAACAATGCCTGGCTGCTGTCTCGCATCCTCTACTACGAGAGACTGCAAGACTTCGAGCTGGCCCGCCGTCGTGTCGGGTCGCTTGACGCCCTGATTCAGAGCATCGTGACCGCGGCTGACTCCGACCCATGGTCAGTTCTGGATGGTCTTCTGTTCACGTCTTCGCAGCGATAACTTCGGCGGATGTACACGAAGATACTCGTTGGAATTGACTTTTCGGAGCCATCCCTCAGCGCAATGCGCTGGACGGTGGACCGTTTTCCCGCCGCCGATCTCGTCCTATTCCATGCCGTAGAACCCGAGGTTGCGCCTAACTATCTGCGCCAGGCACTAGGGGACGACCTGGATCTCTTCGGTGAGATGGCGCTGGATGCCAAAGCCAATCTCCGGCAGGTGGCGGATGAACAAGGTCTGTCCGCTCGGCTGCTGGTCGGCCCAGGATGGGCCTCCGAGGTACTGAATGAGGCGGCCCAGTCCGAGGGTGCGGACCTGATCGTCATCGGGGCACGCCGGCCGCGGAATTTCCCCTGGACAGACGCCGGCGACACCGCTGTGCGCATTGTGGACCGGGCGAATGTTCCCGTTCTGCTGTGGAGGCCACCGCAGCAGACTCGCGACAAGACAATCATGGCAGCCCTGGACCTCAGGCCCGGCAGCGCGCCGATCGCAGCCACGGGCGCCCGGTTTGCGCGGCATTTAGGAACCCGCCTACTGCTCGTCCATGCGCTACCAAAGCGCATCCACGCCTATCTCAAGGCGGTCAACGCCCCGGCGAAGGCCGAGCAGGCAGAGAGAGCGATAGAGGAAGCGGCGCGGGCGGAGGCGACTGAGAGAGTCCCGGAAGATCTTCGGAAAGACCTCGCACTGCAGACCATTATCCTGACGGGCCGACCCATTACGGCCTGGATACTCTCGACGGCTGAGACCGAGGCGGTCGATCTGATCGTCGCCGGACGCAGCCACGCGCCGGGAATCACGGGACGCGCCCCACTCGGCGGGATCACGGCGCGTCTGCTGCGGGATGCGGCGAGCAGCGTGCTCGTTGTTCCCGTTTAACCCAGGGATCTAGTATGGGAAGCTTCAGTTGTGTTCGCTGTTCACGGGAGGGTACCTCCGCGATGGGAGCCCCGCCGTTTCCGAACGAACTCGGCACTAAGATAGCCACAGAGATTTGCAACTTGTGCTGGGAGGAGTGGAAGAAGCATCAGATGCTTCTGATCAATCACTACGGCCTGAAGCTGCGCGACCCGGCGGCGAAGGAGTTTCTGTACGCCAACCTTCGCTCGTTCCTGTTCTCAGACGGGGAGGGTAGTTCGATCGACACGAGCCTGGAAGGATCTATCTGACGTATCCGCTCCGCTTGCTCTCGTAGAGCGACGCGTCGGCCAGGTTCACCAGATCCTCCACGGCCTCCACGGACTCGTCGTACACAGCCATGCCGGAGCTAATCGCGAAAGCGCCACCAGGTAGACGATCGTCCGAGGCCAAGGCGGTCCGAACTCGGCGCATGAGAATGGTGGCCGCACCGCCGTCATCTCCAGGCAGGATAGAGAGAAACTCATCACCACCGTATCGACCCGTGATCAACGTCGTGGGCGACTCCGCGTTCAAAATCCTTCCGACTTCTCGTAGCGCGGCGTCACCGGCCCGGTGTCCGTTCGCGTCGTTGTACGCTTTGAACCCATCCAGATCCCACATGATCAGGGCGAGCCGCCTCCCACGCTGAGCCGCGGCAAATGTCTTCTCCAGGAAGAACTCAAGAACATGCCGGTTCGGGAGGCCGGTTAGCGTATCGACGTAGGCCATTCCAAGGGCCCGTTCGTGCTCCCGGTGTAGAAGTTCGCTGACCGCACCCGCCCCGAGACTGAGCGCAGCCAGCCCCAGCGACAGGGTCATGGCGAACGGTGCGCCTGTCTCTCCCAGGCGTTGGGGCTCCACCATATCTACGAGCAGCAGCGCCGTGAGAGCGGCCAGGAATCCGATGGCTGCGCCCGTCCAGCCTCTGTGGCTGGCCAGGAGAAATGGCGGCACAAGAGCCAGGAGCCATGGAAGTGCAACGAAAGGAGCTGCGGAGGCCGGCCACAGAAGGCTCAGCGCGATGGCGCCGCCCAGCGACAGTACGCTGACCAGAACGGCTTGGCTGGGAAGAGGCCGGTTTCCGCCGGGAAGCCATGCTGTTGGGGTAAGGGCATCCATGGATGGCAGGTTATCCAACGACGAAATTTAGGAGCCGGTCCGGAACGTGGATCGTCTTGCGCACCTCGACGCCTTCGAGATGCCGGCGCACGCCTTCTTCCTCCATCGCTATCTTCCGCACCGTATCCGCATTCGCACCGCGCGACACCTCGACCGTGCCCCGCAGCTTTCCGTTGACCTGAACCGGAATGCGGACAGAGTCGGCCAACAGCTTGGAAGCATCGTACTCGGGCCAGTCGGCTTCATCGAACAGACTCGGCTGACCACCGAGCACATCCCACAGCTCCTCGCACAGGTGCGGTGCGACGGGGGCCAGCATGATCACAAGTGGCACTACTTCGGCTCGCTGCGGCGTTCTTCCGTCCGCCCTGATCGCGTTCAGGTACTCCATGAGAGCCGCGATACCTGTATTGAACGAAAGGTCCGCGAAGTCCTCGGTGATCTGCTTTATCGTTTGATGGAGCTTCCGCTCAATGTCTTTGCCGAGCTCGTCATTTCCGCCTCCGCCAGTCTCGTCGGCCGCTTCCACACATGAGTGCACGGCGTCCCATACCTTCTGAAGGAACCGGTGGGGACCGGAAATCCCGCGGTCACGAAAGTCGCCGCCCTCCGTGTACGGTCCGAGGAACATCAGATAGGCCCGGAACGTGTCTGCGCCGTGAGATGCGATGTACCGGTCCGGAATCACGACGTTGCCCTTCGACTTGGACATCTTCGATCCGTCGCGAATCAGCAGGCCGTGTTTACGGAATTTCTTGTACGGCTCCTCGAACTCCACATGACCAAGATCGCTGAGGGCCATGGTTATGAACCGGGAATACAGGAGATGCAGGACCGCGTGCTCTTCCCCCCCGATATAGGCATCGACGGGCAGCCAGCGGCGGGTTCGATCCGCGTCCATGGCGCGGTCGCCAAAATCAGTGCTTGGGTATCGCAGGAAGTACCAAGCGCTGTCCAGGAACGTGTCCGAAACATCGGTCTCGCGGCGCGCCTCTCCCCCGCACTCCGGACACTCGACCTGGTAGAACTCTGCGCTCTTTGCGAGGGGCGCGACGCCGTCATCGCTCGGCCTGAACTGCTCAATGCGGGGAAGCACGACGGGGAGGTCGCTCTCGGGTACGGGAACGATCCCGCACTCGTCGCAGTACAGAACCGGGATCGGCGGACCCCAGTAACGCTGACGAGAGATACACCAGTCATGCAGCCTATAGTTGAGCGCAGGCTCGCCCAGATCCCGTTCCGTCAGCGAGTCGACGATGGCTGCTCCGGCCTCCGTCGCCGCTCGACCACTGAAGGGGCCCGAGTTGATGAGTATTTCGTCAGCGCTGTGCTCCACGAAGGCCGAATCTCCCAAAGCCACCGTGACCTGGGCAGGGTCCGAGCCCTTCTCGAGGCTACCGGCGGGCGCCACTACAGGCTGAACCGGAAGATCATAGGCCCGGGCAAACTCGAAGTCCCTCTGGTCGTGCGCCGGGACCGCCATAATGGCGCCCGTCCCGTACTCCATGAGCACGTAATCGGCGATCCAGACGGGAACCCCCTCACCCGTTGCCGGATTCACGGCCGAGCCGCCTGTGAAGACGCCGCTTTTCTCTTTGTCGATCCTCTTTCGCTCGACAAGATCGAGCGCCGCGGTGGCCGCCAGATACTCATCCACGGCGGTGCGTTGCGACTCGGAAACGAAGCGCTCTACGAGTGGATGTTCAGGGGCCAGCACCAGAAACGTGGCTCCGTATACCGTATCCGGCCGCGTCGTGAAGACACTGACTTCTTCCTTGCTCCCGTCCGCGAGCCGGAATCGGAGCGTGGCCCCCTCCGAGCGGCCGATCCAGTTGCGCTGAGCTGTCCGCGTCGTCTCTGACCAGTCGATCCAATCGAGGTTATCCAGAAGGCGCTCTGCATACTTCGCGATCTTGAAGAACCACTGGCTGAGGATCTTCTGGCCGACCACGGACCCGCACCGCTCGCAGCGGCCCGAAATCACCTGCTCATTGGCGAGGACCGTCTTGCACGACGGGCACCAGTTGACCGCCGCTTCCTTCTTTTCGGCCAGTCCCGCTTTATAGAGCTGGAGGAAAATCCACTGGGTCCAGCGATAGTACTCGGGATCTGTCGTGTCGACCGAATGAGTCCAGTCGTACATGATCCCGGAGCGCTTCAGCTGCCGGGTGAAATTCGCGATGTTGGCCGGAATGAGATCCATGGGATGGACCCCGACCTTGAGGGCGAAGTTCTCAGAATGAATCCCGAAGGCGTCAAAGCCAGCCGGCTGAAACACGTCGTGACCGCGCAGACGCTGAAAACGGCCGTGTACGTCCGCGCCTGTAAACGCGTAGAGATTCCCGACGTGCAAGCCTTCGGCCGAAGGATACGGGAACATCATCAGGTTGAAGAACGGATTGGCCGCCGCATCCAGATTGGGCTCGTTGGTCCGGTTCTTTTCCCAGAACGCCTGCCAGCGTTCCTCGACGTGATTGGGGTCGTACATGACTTTGGTGAATTCTCTCGTCAGATGGGCCTGTTTGGCCGCCATTATGGCGAAGTGGACCCGGCGCGACAACAGCGCACTATGTGGCTTGCCGCCAGCTATGACCGCGGCTAGGCTGGAGACCGTATGATCGATCGCAGAGGAAACGGCAAGCCGGTCCAGCCAGGTGTCGCGCTGGCTATTCTGGAGTCCCTCCGTGTCACGGACACGCCCAGCGAGACGATCGACGACGAAGAATTCACTCAGAGCCTCCCGCGCCGACTCGGCCTTTCAGAAGTCATCGACACGCAGATTCGCCGCTACACGTCCATGCGCGAGAGCGGATACACGCTCGACGTGAGCGAACTCAACGATCTTCTGCGTCTCATCGGACGAAGACCTGACGCAGAGGCGGTGTTCGCCGCGGCGGGAACAAGGCTCGCCCGCCAGCACTTCGACGATCAGTTCGTCCTCACCCGGGCAAGCCGCCGCATGTTTCCGGCCCAGGTCCGGGAACGGTTCATGCTCCGCTCAGCAGGCCGAATTGCCCGCGCTGTCAGCCCGTCCAGCGCCGTTTCCACCTCACAATCACCGCCGGGGCTGGAAGTAGAGGACTGCGTGCTGTCCGACGTCGGCAGCGGACTGGCGTGTTCGATGCTCACCGCGGCGATGCAGGAGTGTCTCGAACGTTATGTGAAGGACGGCGGATTGGTGCAGCACGAGAGTTGTAAGGGCCGGGGCTCGGACGCCTGTACCTGGTCTGTGAAGTAGGCTCTTAGGGGCCTTCCAGAACATCGAAGTGCTTCACATGTCGATCATACTCAGTCAGATACGCTTCGTCTTCCGGGTAAAACACGCCCTGCTCAGAGTCAGAGCCTGCAAACCGTTGAACAGCTTCCATAGAGTCCCACAGAGAGATAAAGAGGAACTCGACCCCAGCCTCGACCGGCCGCCGAAGGACATACACACCCATGTTGCCGGGCGTGTTGCGGCAGTTCCGCACTCCCGTTTCCATCAGGTATTCGTGATAGCTGGCCGCATCCTCTGCGCCCGTACAGCCGCGCCATGTCCTGGCGATCAAGGCCGGTGCCGCCGGATCAAATGATCAAATATCCAGTCGATCGCCATCTGAAACGGGGATCCGCGCGGGGCTCGGCCCGTTTTTTCGTACTTGTCGTAATACCCGGGATACCCGAGGCCTGCCCACAGGCCGAAGCCCAGGGCCAGAACGCTCAGGATAATCAATAGTGCAAGAAAGACCTGATCGCTCACCAGGCAATGACTCCCGTAATGGTGGCGAGGCCGGACAGGATCTTAGACCACTGGCCTTCCTCGATCCGGCCGTGATAGAGCGCGCCGCCACTCGTCCCGATGAACCCGGCCTCCGCCCGCTGCGGGTCATCGGCCAGCGCCATCAAAGCCGCCCTCTGCTTCGGACCCGACGACAGATCGACGTCCTGCCAGGATCTGCCTGCGTCTACAGTCAGGTGGAGCCGTGCCTCCGCCGACTTGCCGGTTGACCATGCGGCGGCCGACGTGGCCGCGGTCGATGCGAGCAGGTGCGTATGGCGAAAACCGCTCTCAACCATTGCTTCCACAGCGGTACAATGCTCCTCGCCCAGAGGTCCATCCGGAGTAGCCCAACTGGCGCCCCTATCGAGGCTGACATGGAGCCCGCGCCCGGTCGCCGCGTACACCCGCGTGCTGTCGATCGGGTCCACGACCAGCCGGTGTATGTCGTCGAACAACCCTTCCGAGATGGAGACCCAGTTGGTTCCAGAGTCGTCGCTGCGGTATGCGCCGCCTATGCGGACACCTGCGTACAGCCGGTCTGGATTGGTTGGGTCCAGCGCCACGCTCCCGACGTGCGGCGCGTTTTCACCATAGGTACTCCAGCTTTCAGCGGCCCCGAGCGCACCGAAGCCGGCGACTTCGTTCCACGTCCGGCCTCCGTCCGTGCTGCGATAGAGTCCGGCCGGCTCGGTACCGGCAAGTAGCAGGTTCGGATCCTTTGTGTGGACCGCCAGGGCTCGGATGGCCACGCCAGAGCCAGGCGCCCCGACTGATTGCCACGCTTCTCCGTCCGTGCTCACGTGAATGCCGGATCCGACCGCCGCGAGCACACGATCACCGGAACGTTCGAGCGCCTGGACAGCCTCTCCTTCGAACATCCGCGCAACCACCTGGGCCTTTCGCTCACCGGGCACCCAACGCGCCGTCAGGAGGCCATTAGCGGTTCCGATTACCAGTCGCATATATGAAAACCCTCTCGGTACGTTCGTGAAGTGAACCTGCAGTCGGGGCGCACAAGGTTGCCACGCGCACGTGTTTGGTCAAGCGAAAATCGGCTTGACAGCGTTGCGGGCTGCCGTACTTTTTGCGGCCCCTACGCCGTAGCTGCGGCCTGAAGCTGTGCGCTGCCCCGAACCCAACGGAATAATGTCGCTGGTTGAACTTCGAGACGTTACGAAAAGCTTTGGAAGTGTGCGCGCCGTGGAGGGCGCGTCGTTTCAGATAGGACGGGGTGAAGTGGTCGGATTCCTCGGTCCGAACGGGGCCGGCAAGACCACGACTATGCGTCTCATCACTCAGGTTCTGGAGCCGGACTCCGGGCAGGTGTCCATCGGAGGCTCCCCGATAGACAGCAACCCGATCGAGGCCCGGCGCCGGATCGGCTACCTGCCGGAGACGAACCCCCTGTACTCCGACATGCTCGTGTCTGAATACCTGGACTACGCAGGCGAATTGCGGCAACTGGATCGGCCCACGCGTGCACGCCGCATCGGCGACGTCGTGGCTGAAACGGGGCTGGAGTCGGTCTTCTATCGCCCCGTGAACCAGCTTTCCAAGGGTTTCCGGCAGCGCACGGGACTGGCTCAGGCGATCCTCTCGGAACCCGACATCTTGATACTCGACGAACCGACCGAGGGCCTGGATCCCAACCAGCGGGTCGAGATCCGGAAGCTTATCACACGACTGGGCGAGGAGCGGACCGTGCTCCTCAGCACTCACGTCATGCAGGAGGTGCAACTGACGTGCGGACGGCTCCTGATCATGCACCAGGGCCGGATCATCGCCGATGGAGCTGTGGACACCCTGCTGTCTGGCGAGGCGCGTGGCGGAC
Organism: Gemmatimonadota bacterium; assembly: GCA_036679495.1. GTDB lineage: Bacteria > Gemmatimonadota > Gemmatimonadetes > Palauibacterales > Palauibacteraceae > JAZDDE01. Next base: position 17,638 of record JAZDDE010000141.1, read on the forward strand.
TGCGCGTTGTCGCAGAGATAGAGGGTGACGCCGGCGCGATACGAAGCGGCCTGGAAGGATTAGAGTCGGTCGGGGCGGTGGAGGTTCTCGAACAGCGCCAAGGCCGGAATCAAATAGCCATCGTCGGAGCGGGATCGTTCGATCCTCGGCCTGATGTGTTTCGGCTGGCCGGGGAGCGCGGATGGGTGCTCTGGGAGCTACGGCGTGAGCACGAGAGCCTGGAAGACTTCTTCCGGGACCTGACGGAGGCGGCGTCATGATCAAGAACACCTTTACCATCGCGAAGCGAGAGTTCCGGAGCTTCTTCGATCAGCCGACGGCGTACATCCTTTTGGTTGTATTCCTGGCGGCCAACTTCTTCTTTTATTTCAAGTCCGTGTACCTGAGCGGCGAGGCTACACTTCGGCCGATGTTCGACCTCCTACCGTGGTTGTTGCTGTTCTTCGTGCCTGCGGTCACGATGCGGTCGCTGGCCGAGGAGCGTGCCCGGGGAACGCTGGAGCTGCTCCATGCGCAGCCCATCCGCGGCATTGATCTTCTGCTCGGCAAGTTCATCGGCGTGATGGGGTTCCTGGCGGTGGCAGTGGCCGGTACCGCCGGCGCTTTCGTAGCGCTCACCGTCGGAAGCGAACCGTTCGGCGGAGTGGCGGTCGCGCAATACGTGGGTGCCGGGCTGCTGACCAGCGGCCTGGTAGCTATCGGGCTCTGGACATCGGCCATGACCCGAAATCAGATCACGGCGTTTATCGTAGCGGTGACCGTCATATTCATCCTGATCGCGATCACGCTCGACGTCGTGCTTCTCGGTATGCCGAGCGCGCTCGCCGCGGTGGCCACGAAGCTGGGGCTTCTCACGCACTTCGATAACATCGCCCGCGGCGTCATCGACCTGCGGGATGTGGTGTACTACGTAAGCCTCACGGCAGCCTTCCTGAGTCTGGCTCATCTGGCTCTGGAACGAGAACGCTTGAACCGCGGCGGACGCGCTTACCAGCGCCTGCGGATTGGAACAGTGGGTGTTCTGGCGATCTGTCTCGTAGTCAACTTGCTCGGGCAGCACATACGTGGCCGACTGGACCTGACTCCGGGCGGCGCATACACGCTTTCTGAGCCGACCAGGACGGTTCTACGAGACCTGGACGACCTGGTGAGTATTCGCCTGTTCGCCTCGCGGGACCTGCCTCCGCAGATGGCGTTGGTGCGGAGAGACCTGGACGATCTGCTGTCGGACTACGCAGCCTCTGGACCCAACATCGAGTACTCACTGCTCAGTCCTGAAGGTGACAACGAGGACCGAGCCGAGGCGGATCGGCTGCGGATCCCCCCTATACAGTTCAACGTGCTGGGCCAGGATGCGCTCCAGGTCCGGCAGGGATATCTGGGACTGGCGATCCAATACGCGGACCAGCTCGAGACCATCCCGTTCGTACAGCAGACCGCAGACTTGGAATACCGGCTCACGAGCCTGATTCGAGGAATGACCGAGCCACAGACCACGCGCCTGGGCTTCTTGACTGGCCACGGGGAGCTGGATATCGGAGTCCAGCTCGGACCAGTCGCCGAGCGGCTGCGGCAGAATTATGAGGTGACCTCGGTGGCGCTGTCGGACAGTGCGCCCTCGATCCCGGATTCGATCGACGTACTCGTTATCGGCGGCCCGACCCGGCCTCTGACGGAGGCAGAGGGGCGGTCGGTCGGTGAGTTCCTGAGCGGGGGCGGCAACGCCCTGATCGCGGTCACCGGCATGGGAATCGACGAGAACCGCCTGTTCACGTCGCCGCAGCCGCATCCAGTTCTGGATTCTCTCTTAGGGCTGTACAGCGTCTCGGTACCGGAAGCGGTCGTGTTCGACCTGCGTTCAAACGGGAACGTGACTCAGCCCACAGCCTCGGGAATGAGCTTCGTAGTGCCGTACCCCATGTGGCCGGTGGCCAGGGCGGCCGCCGCACACGTGATTGTCGACCAAATCAGCGGAGTCTTGCTCCCGTGGGCCAGCCCAATCGATCTGTCCGCAGCAGACGCGGATCGTGTTATCCCGTTGCTGGCCACGTCTGAGGAAGGCGGTGTCCTCGAGGGCGGCTCTCCGATTTCTCCGCAGCTCAACTGGAACAACATGGGGTCCGACTTGTCGCCCAAACCCTTGGCAGCGGCTGTGCTTCCACCGGAAGAGAGTGGCCGGGGGCGGTTGGTGGTAATCGGAAACGCGGCCTTCGCGACTGAGCGGTTCGTTCAGGCGCAGCCGGACAATCTCCGCTTCTTCGAAAATGCGGTGGACTGGCTGGCCGAAGCGGAGTCGCTCATATCGATCCGGGCCAAGTCGCGGCGGCCTCCGCCGCTTCTGTTTGACAGCGACGCCACCCGAAACGCGGTCAAGTATCTCAACCTGATTGGCCTCCCGGTCCTGTTCGTTCTGCTCGGCGTGGCCCGCCTGTTCAGGCGCCGAAAGCTCACGGCGAAGCCCTATCAGCGACCAGACGTGGAGGCCGCGTGAGCGGGAAACACCTGCGATGGGTTCTCATCCTGCTGGGCGGCCTGCTGGGCGCCTGGCTCTTGGCTGGCACGCTGGACACGGATCGTGGTGACCGAGACAGCATCGATCTGTCGGCCGCCATTGCCGAGCCGCTGACCCTGATCCGGGTGCTTGGCTCCGAACCGGCGGACTCGGTCCGGGTGGAGTGGGCCAGCGGGTGGCTGGTGAACGGATTTCCGGCTGACTCGGAGCTCGTGGCTCAGGCCGTTGCGGCGCTAGACTCAGCTCCTCGCGGCGTTCTTGTCGCGCGAAATCCGTCCAATCACGCCCGGTTGGGGCTGGCGGACGAAGAGGGCCGGCGGCTCGTGCTAGGCCCGCCGAACACCCCCGATCTCGTTCTCCTGCTGGGGAAGACAGGCGACGCGGGACGATTCGTCCGGGTTCCGGGCCAGGATGAAGTGTACGTCCTTCCCGCTGAGGCGCTGGAAGCCGCCGACCGCGCTGCCACAGGCTGGCGCGACCGCGTGGTCGCCGAGGTGGATACCGCGGCGATCGGGTCCATCGTAATCAGGCGCGGAGACGCCGAAGTCCGGCTGGTTCGGGGAGCGTCGTGGACCGTGGACGGCACGCCGGCGGACTCCGCGGCGTTGGACCGAGTTCTGGTCGGCCTCTCCCAGGTACAAGCTAGCGGGTTCCCACCGGATTCTGTCGTTCTCGCCGCAGACTTCGATCGGCCGGACGCCGTGCTGGACGTCTATGGCGCCGGGCCCGTATCGGCCGCGACGAAGCCGCTGCTGTCGCTGCTGTTTCTGGAGCTGGAGAGCGGCTCGTTCCTGGTGCGTCGGGCGGACCAGCCTCTGGCGTTCGGCCTCGCACAGTGGTCGGGAACACGCCTGCTTCCGACCGCGGAGGCGCTGGCAGCGTACTGACCAGCGGGCGGCCCTCCACCAGCGGGCGGCTCAGCTGATTCCGGGCTCCGTCATCTTTCGGAAATCGATCAGCTCGTCGAGCTCTTCTTCGGTCAGGAGCTCCATCTCGAGCGCTATCTCCCGCAGCGTCTTGTCCTCCGCAACAGACCGTTTGGCTACTTTGGCAGCCATGTCATACCCGACGCGAGGGGCGAGCACGGTCGCCAGGGCGGCCGTGGTTTCTGCAAACCGCATCGCACGCTGCCGATTGGCCGTGATCCCCACCACACATCTGTCAGTAAACGCACGGCTGCCGTTGGTGAGGATCTCGATTGACTCCAGCAGGTTGTGGACGATCACCGGGATCATGACGTTGAGTTCGAAATTCCCGGCCTGTCCGCCAATGGTCACCGCCGCGTCGTTGCCGATGACCTGCGCGCACACCTGACACAGCATCTCCGCCATAACCGGATTGACCTTGCCGGGCATGATCGACGATCCGGGCTGAACCGCCGGGAGGTTGATCTCACCGATCCCGGTTCGAGGCCCGGACGACAGCCACCGAACGTCGTTGGCAATCTTGGTGAGGCTCACGGCGACCGTCTTGAGAGCTCCGCTTAATTCGACGGCAGCGTCCCGCGCCGCCTGAGCTTCGAAGTGATTCTTCGCTTCCGAGAACTCGACCCCTGTGAGCTGGCTGATCCGCTGCGCCATTCGCGCGCCGAACTCGGGATGCGTGTTAATCCCGGTCCCGACGGCGGTGCCGCCTATGGCCAACTCCGCGAGTGACTTTCGGGTGGATTCCAGGCGAGCCAACCCGTGCTCGACCTGACTGGCGTAGCCTCCGAACACCTGGCCTAGACGAACCGGCGTCGCGTCCTGAAGGTGCGTTCGGCCCGCCTTGGCCACGTCATCGAACTCACGAGCCTTGTCGGTCAGGGCGTCGCGCAGCTCCCTGAGAGCCGGAATCAGATCGTGTTCGACCGCTACTTTCGCGGAGACATGCACGGCGGTCGGAATCACATCGTTGCTGGACTGGCCAAGGTTTACGTGGTCGTTTGGATGCACGGGGCTACGGGAGCCGATCTCACCGCCCAGCTTCTGAATGGCCCGGTTTGCAAGCACTTCGTTGGCGTTCATGTTCGTGGAGGTCCCGGACCCGGTCTGAAAAATGTCGAGCACGAAGTGCTCATCCAGGGCACCCTCGATCAACTCGTCTGCCGCTCCCACAATCGCGTCAGCGAGTGAAGCCTCGAGCAATCCAAGCTCCCGATTCACCTCGGCGGCGCTTCGCTTGATGACTCCGAGCGCCTTCAGAAACCGCCGCTCGAAACGGTGACCGCTGATCTGAAAGTTTTGGCGGGCTCGCTCCGTCTGCGCGCCGTACAGCATCTCGGACGGGATCTGAACAGGTCCCATCGAGTCCTCTTCTTCCCGAAATTCAGACATGGGCAGTCCGATCTGGGCTAGGTCAGAACTCCATCTGGTCGCCGACTGCAACCTGATTGTTCGCGAACCAGTCTTGATTCATTTCAAGCGCATACATCGCTGCACCTGCCGATGCATGCAGCGAATCCGTGTGTGGGTTCATCTGCTCTACATTGAGAATTATGCGGTTTTTATCCATGAACCCTATGTCCAGCGCGATATTTGTATTTCGCATCCAGAACTGGCGAATTCCCTCATCGGAGTACACGAACAGCATCCCGTGATCCGCAGGCAGGCAGGTTCGGCGCATGAGACCGACCTCGCGTAGACGGGGCGAATCGGCCAACTCTGCCGTCGCTTCGGCCGGGCCCACGACGAGCGGGACCGTGCGCACGATTTCGCCAGTGGACGGATTTACCTTGGGAACCGGACAATCCCCCGTGTCTGGCGTATCCACGGCGGCAGACGGGACCACGGCGGCAGAAGGGACCACAGCGCCCGCCGAGCCTGAGGCCGCGTTGGAAGTCTCTCGGGGCCGTTCCTGGCACCCTACTACCACCAGCGCCGCTACGAATCCAGCTCGTACGATATGTCTCACCGTGTTTTTCTACTCTCTCTCCTGCCGGTTCGCCGAGAGTTCGGTTGGACCAAAGGTTGCACAACCGTTGTTTCCATAGGTGGGCAAGATGTTCCAAGCCAACTCAGACGCAAGGTGGTCGTAATCCGGCCGGGAGGGTTGCAGATGGTACAGCCCAACGTGCGAATGTCGTTTGGACGAGCGGAGGCGGAGTGGCTCCTGAGCGCCCTGAGAGAGTTCGATCTCCAGGGGGCCCGTACCCATGAGGAGCACCTCGGCGACCGGGGAATTGACGTTTTGCTCGACGACCCCAGAGTCCTTCGCTGCATTCTCGAGGGTCCGCCCGCCGGCATCAGCCTGGTTCCGCCCCGACTCGCTATGTACGTGCTGTTGCGGCACGCGCTGCGAGAGGCCGATGTCCAGGATCGCATGATGGCTGACTATCTGACGGCTCTTCTCCTCGATTTCGGAACGGCCAATCGAGCGTATCTGGCACCAGGCGCCGAGGGGAAAGAGTATCGTTATCTGGTAGATATCTTGGCTGAGATCGATAGGTCGCCTGACTCTAGAGCTTTCCAGCTACGCGTCCACCTCGGCAACTATTCTCTGTGGCTAAGCGGACTGTTCCCCGACTACATCGTTGCCCGCCGCCACAGGCGCGGCGGACCGGGACTGGATTACTACGAAAGCGTCGGGCGCAGCGCGTACGCCTCCGCCGCTCGCTCGCCGCAGATCCGTAATGACGTCATGGAGAAGGTCTACCGCAGCGCAGCTGACGCGTTCGTCTCCATTCGACAAGGGCTGAATCTGTTCTCGGATCGTCATCTCACCCCGCGGGCGGCCTCCCCGGACGACCGCCTGCTTCGGCAGATTTCCACCCGGTTTCGGGCTGCTGAAGGTTGACAACGCTGTTAATCTCAAGCAGTTGAGAATGAGAGGTCGCCGGGCTCTTCGGCGACCGGCCTGAACCCAGAGATGGAAGAGCTTAATGACGCCCGAGCCCCAGCCCACAATGGTACTGACGATCCCTCCGCTCGGCTGTGCCGCTGTGATGATGGAAGTTCTTCGCGGCCAGCTGCGGGAACGCGGCGTCCCGTTCACCCAACAGCGGGAAGCGATCGCACAGGTGCTGTTCGAATCGACGAATCACCTGTCCGCGGACGAGATGGCTGTGGCTCTGCAGGCCAGGGGTGAGCATCTGGGCAAGGCTACGATCTACCGAACGCTGGGCCTTCTGGTGGAGGTAGGCCTCGCTACGGAGCATGATTTTGACGAGGGGTTCAAACGTTACCAGATGCGTGCGGGGGTCGCCCACCACGATCACCTGATCTGCACTTCCTGTGGGACCGTTACCGAGTTTCAGCACTCCGGGCTGGAGAGTCTCCAGGGCGATGTTTCGGACGAGCACGAATTCGAGGCCATCAGCCGGCAACTCAAGATCTATGGCGTGTGCTCCGCCTGCGCGCCCGAGACCAGCCCGTGAGCGAGGACGGTCCCGAGTCCCGGGAGAGGCTTTGCCGACTGTTTGCTGAGCGCTCGTTTCGGGAGGGTGACTTCGTGCTCGCGTCCGGGAAGCACAGCCGCTTCTACGTGGATTGCCGCACCACGACCATGCATGCCGAGGGCCAAGCGCTGGTGGGAGTCGTTGGCCTGGATACGTTGCTCACCGCCGATCTCCGCCCGGATGTCGTGGGCGGCCTGACGATGGGAGCCGATCCGATCTCCTATGCCATCGCCGGCGAGAGCTGGCGGCGCGGCCAGGCCGTACACGCGTTCTCGGTCCGAAAACAGGCCAAACAGCACGGACGCGGCCGCCAAATCGAAGGTTGTTTCGAGCCGGGCCAAAGCGTCGTGGTGATCGAGGACGTAATCACGTCCGGGGGTTCGGCTCTCGAGGCCTGTGCAGCACTGCGCGAGGCCGGAGCGCAGATTCTGGCTGTCCTGGCAGCCATTGACCGGCAGGAGGGCGGCCGTGAGCGGATAGAGAGCGAAGGGCTGACCGTTCATTCGCTATTCACGATCGAGGATTTGAGGGCGTGCTGAAACGCAGCCTGCTCTACCTTAGCGAGCATGAAGAGACCAAGAATCTTCTTCTACGCCTCCCCATGGGCCGCCGAGCGGCGACAAGGTTCGTGGCGGGAGATTCGCAGCAGGACGCTCTGGAGGCCGCGGCTGCGCTGAATGGCGGCGGGTTCCGCGTCACCCTCGACCTTCTCGGTGAGAGTGTTTCCGACCGGAACGAAGCGGGGGCGGCCACGGACGAGTACGAGGCCAGCCTGGACGCCATCGACCGTAGCCTTGCCGAAACGACGATTTCGCTGAAACTCACACAGCTCGGGCTGAATATCGACGAGGAGTTCTGTTTTCAGAACCTCCTGCGGATCGTTCAGCGGGCCGCAGAGTTTAGCAATTTCGTACGCATCGACATGGAGGGCGCCGCCTATACGGAGGCCACCCTGCGGATCTTCAAGCGGGCGTACGAGCGTCACAAGAACGTGGGCACAGTCATCCAGGCCTACCTGCATCGATCCGAAACGGACATCGCGGAAATGGTTCGCCTTGGAGCGCCGATCCGGCTGTGCAAAGGGGCGTACAAGGAGCCTTCAGAGATTGCGTTTCAGTCCAAGGCGGAGGTCGATGCCAGTTACATTCGACTGATGCAAATGCTGCTCGCGGGCGGGAACTCGACGGGGATCGCGTCGCACGATGAGCGGATGATCGATGCCACCTTGGCCTTCGCGGACAAGGAGGGAATTCCACCTGAGACGCTTGAGCTTCAGATGCTGTACGGGGTGCGGCGGGATTACCAGCGTCGGCTCGTAGACCAGGGCCATGCGATGAGGATTTACGTACCTTACGGTTCGCAGTGGTATTCTTATTTCATGCGGCGTATGGCAGAGCGTCCGGCGAACCTGGCGTTCGTCATGCGGGCCATGGTTGGAGGTTGAACTTGATCGTCATGACAGAAGGCGCGCGGATGCGGGCTCTGAATTTTCTAGCAGAGGAAGGCCTGGACCTGGCTGTCCGGGTGTCTGTGATCGACTCCAGCCCGCTGGCGCCACGCTTCGAGCTGTCGATCATCGAACGATGGGAACAGGCTCCTGACGACCGAGTCGTCCAGCTCGACGACATTGAGCTGGTGATTCCGGCTGACAGTGTGAGTCTGCTCGAAGGCGCCTCTATCGACTGGGTCGAATCCGAAGCGGGAAGCGGCTTCCACGTCGAGAGTCCTCAGATCGTCTCGATAGGCTCGGCCCCACCGACGGGACCCGTGGTCGGGCGCATACAGCACGTGATAGAGCATCAGATCAACCCGGCGATATCCTCCCACGGGGGGCGTATCTCGCTCGTAGACGTACGTGACGATGTCGCCTATGTGCAGATGAGCGGCGGATGCCAGGGATGCGGGATGGCGAAGGTGACCCTTACGCAGGGAGTCCGGAAGATGCTGCTGGAGTCGGTCCCCGAGCTAACCGACGTTCAGGACGTCACCGACCACGCATCCGGCGACAACCCGTACTTCGCCGGACATTAGTCCCTCTTCTTCACAACGGCGTGAAGGACCATCCCGACAAGCGACATCACGATCGCACCCAGGACGGCGGCTTTGAAACTCTCCAATTCGAAACCAGGAGTAAGTCGAGCCGCCAGCGCGAACATCGCGCCGTTCAACACCAGGTAGAACAGCCCGAGCGTAAGCACGGTGAGCGGAAACGAGATGAACTTCGCTACCGGTTTTACGATCGCGTTGACCAAGCCGATGACGAGCGCTGCGACAAGCAGCGTCTCGAGATCCCCGACATGGATACCAGGAACGATCCTGGCCGTCAGGTAAAGAGCTGCCGCGTTGACGAGCCAGCTAACGACCAGTCGCATCAGCCTGTGCGAATCAGAATGCCGAGCTGAACGCGAAGTCCCAGAACCAGCCCTTATCCGGCCGGTCGTTGGGGTGGACAAAATCCACCTCGGCGATCGCCAGGCCGAGTAGGTTGAACCGCATCCCGACTCCGTAGCTACTCACCGTGTTACGGTCTCCGCCGAACACGTCCGGAGTCTCTCCGCGGAACCAGGCCACTCCGGCATCAAAGAACGCGATGGCTTCGATCGGCGGTACCGCCCCGGACGGAATCAGGCCGAATCCACCCAGCAGCGGCAGCCGGACTTCGGCGTTGAACAGCGCCAGGCGGCTACCGAACAACTGGTCGAACACGGGGCAGCCACCCGTTGTCGTGAAGGTGACGCCACACTCGGAGATGTCGAACGAATTGTCGTCGTATCCACGCACCAGACTCGGGAAGCCCACATACAGCGGCCGCAGCCGCGGATCTTCGCCGTCGGCGCCATACCGGCCGAACGTGAGTCCGCGGAAGGCTATGGTCACCGGACGGGTGGGCATGAAGTATTTCCGAAAATCGGCCAGGACGTTCACGTAGTTCAGAGTACCCAAGTTGGGCGACGCCTCGAGCCGGTATCTCTGGCCCAGAATCGGGCCCGTACCGCCGAACAGGGCGTTGTCATATACGAGAGCCGCAGAGGCCGTCGCCAGGTAGATCGAGGGCAGTGTGTCCGACGGGAGATCGAACGTCTCTCTCGATATCAGTTGGAAAGTCACGGGGTCGAAAAAACTCCGCTCGACCTCTGCCGCGAAATCGATGTGGCGCACGCCCGCGGCGAACTCGACCCTCTGCGCCTTGCTGAACGGATACGCCAGAGTCCCGGTGAGCTGGCGGTTGATCTGGAAGAAACGCTGTAGTTCCTCCACGAATACCGTCTCGCCGTCGAGGGTTCCTATACCCTGTACAAATCCCTGCGTGATGAACGGGATCTGCCCGCCCTGAATGCCCCAATTCCAGCGTCTCGACAGGTTCTGATACCCGACTACGACGCTGGAACTGCGCAGAAGGTCGCCGTTTTGGGTGTTGACGTTGAAGCTCGTGGAAAGCGCGCGGTTCCCGAGCATGTCGCTGAAGTACATCGAAATTCCGCCACCGATGAAGCTACCAAAGCTCGAGGTTCCCGCCGCCAGGACGGGCTGGCTGATGAAATCGAGCGCCAGCGTGGCCCGATACGCCTCTCGGTCGAAAGTGAGCGTATCGGCGAGGCCCAGTTCGGGAGCGTCCAGCAGCGTACTGATCAAGCCCGGCTGGCGGTCTTCCGGGGGCAGGACGGCTGGACTGATGCTGACGATCGCGCCGCGGATCGGAGTGCCGGCCAGAACCTCCGGATCGTCGATCGCATAGAGGTTGTAGTCGCCATCTTCGTACGCGGCATATACAAGCCGGTTCGCGCCGGAGGCGCTGGAAAGCGCGGGGCTGAGGGCAGTGATCCCGCTGGCCCCGGTGGTCAAGTTCGTGATCTGAAACAGGCCACCACCGGCGAACTCGTAGCGATAGATATCACTAATGCCGCTGACGTCGGTCACGAAGTAGAGGCTCTGACCGTCGGCGGACCACTGTGGGTTGATGTGCTTTCCTCGGCCGAAGACCGGAAGCGCCTGGATCTCACCGGACGCAGGATCGATTGTAGCCAGCCGGTAGTTCCCGTACTCGAGCTTTTCGGCATCGGTGGAAAATCTGTCAGTCACGAAAGCGATCGCCGAGCCGTCCGGTGACCAGGCAGGCTGGAGATCCGTGTACAGGTCGTTCGTCAGCCGCCGCACAGTCTCATCTTCCAGGCTCATCACAAACAGGTCGGCCATCCCGTTCGCGGTAGCGGCGAATGCCAGGGATCGCCCGTCCGGTGAGAACGTCGGAGTAAACACCTCTCCTAGCTCAGGCAGCCTGATTTCCTGCACCGTTTTTCCGGACTCAACCTCCACGATGCTGATGGCGGGCTGTCCCTTCACGATCGCACCGAAGGCGAAGAGCTTGGAGTCTGCGCTCCAGGCGCCGGCTGAGTTGATGAATTGCAGGCTCTCGAAGTGCGGATCCGAGGCCGTTTTGGTGAGCCGCTTCTCGACTTGGCCTGTGTTCGCATCGGCGAGGAACATTTCGATCGAGAAGAGATCCTTCTCCGACAGGAAGACGACCTTGCTGCCATCAGGGCTAAGCGCCGGGCCCACGTTGAGTCCGCCACTTCCGCGCTGCTTGGAGACCAGCACAGGGCCGTAATCGGCTGGCTGCTTGGTCCGGCTAACGACGGAGTTGTATGTCCGATTGATCGCCGCATGCCACTCAGAGTTCAGCGAATCGGACGAGATCTGAAGCACGGCGGTCAGCGCCTGGATCGGATCGCCCGACCTGCCGGCTACCTGAAGCACCTTTCCTATGGACTCGTCCCCCCACGTGCCTCCTACATAGGCCCAGAACGCGTGCCCGTAGCGGTACGGAAAGTACTTCGGGTTGGCCAGCTTGCTCAGGGTCGGCAGATCCTCATCCGATGCGGCGGCGTCTCTCATCCACATCGCTGTATGCGGGTCCACGGCTCCGATCGACAGATACTCCGCCATTCCTTCGATGAACCAGAGCGGGAGAAAGAGAGCCGTGGGCGCGCGGAAACCGACTTCCGAAGCCGACCCTGAGGTGATGTCAAACTGGAAGGCGTGTACGAGCTCGTGTCCGATCACGTGATCGGAGTCCTTAAGGCTGCCGGCGAGGGGAAGCACGATCCGTCGTTTCAGCGCCTCCGTCACACCACCCGTGGCCTCGCCGATCTGACCGAATATGGCGTTCGTCTGCTCAAATGCCGGGTGGCTGTCGTACAGAATGAGGGGCTGCCTGCCGTTCAGCTCATGATCCAAGAGCCGTGACAGGCGGGAGTACCAACGCTCGGCCATACGACCGGCTTGCCGAACGATCGCCTCTTCGCGCTCGTAGTAGTAAATGTCGAAGTGCTCGGTCTTCAGAACCTTGAAATCGAAGCTCTCATACTGGACCTTGTTGCGACCGAAGTACTGGGCTTCCGCCTCGGGCGGAACAGCTAATCCGGCGGCCAATCCGGCTACAAGAAGCAATCCGGTGAGCTTTAGAGCTGGTATACGGCGTCTCGTCACAGTGGAATCCTCCAACGATGCATCCTCCCGCTGGATACTCGCGGTTACGTTTGTGGACCCGGGCGAGTGAACTACCCATCCGAGCGGCCCGTGTTTCTCCTGGCGCTACTACGGTCTCTTTTTGAACACGCCGAATCGATCGATTGGTTCCACCCGCTGCGATTCCCTCGGGCTCGCTGCTGCGTCAACCCACCTTCTCGGTGACAGTCTGGATCGGCGGACCGTTAGCAGGTTAACGGTGAGCGTTAGCAGCCTAGCAGCGTGCCTCCCAAGCTGTCTCGGGCTCGCTCTCCGGCGGTACGGCTCGGATACGGACCTGCTAACACGCGGTGCAAGCCGTCTTCTCCTGTCTCCACAACTATCTGGGTCCGGCGCTGCCGAACCCGGTCCGCCAGGGCTACCGCATTTGCCCTCTCTTCAAAGGCTCCAAGCTGTAGCCTGCTGCAGGTGATCACGTTCTCTGAGCCAACGACGGTGATCCTAACCCGCGCCGTGCCGGATCCGAGCATGTCCACGCTGCGCGCACCCGCTTTCGACAGATCGATAATCCGACCGCGAACGAACGGCCCACGATCGTTGATACGCACCTCAGTCGTGGTCCCGTTATCGAGGTTCTCCACCTGGACGCGTGTTTTAAAAGGCAGCGACCGGTGGGCGGCCGTCATGGCCTCCGTCTGGGTCCAACCGGGAGACGCGTCCACCACAGGTACCGGAGGCCAGGCTGCGCTTCCGGCACACGCCGAAACGGTGAGGGCCCAGCAGGCGACGATGCATCCCCTGACGGCCCAATTGGCTGTGGACCGGAACGAGATTGTGACGATTCTCATGCGCAGAGGATAGGACTCCCGGAGAGACGGCGCGACTACCGTCCCACGTACATGGCGCCGAGCGCGTAGCCTCCAGCCGGTGCTCCACTCACGGGATTGGAGCACGGGACGACGTCGCCCAGGCCGGACGCGACATAGAGTGCCGGGAACTCTGGGCTTGCGGCGCCCGCCGATGAGCCGTCGTCTTGCACGCTGGACGCGTCCTCAGCCTTAACGCTGAATCGGTTCATCAGCCACGTCTCGGTACTCGCCCGGTCGGCGCCCGACAGCACAGTGTTGTACACGAGGATAGCACCGATTCCCCCTCCGAAGTAATCGGCGGCGGGAACGGCCTGCCGCTGGCCATCGTGGTAGTACGTGTCCTCATTGATCGCACCGATGCCCGTGTCCTCGTGGTGCAAGAAGACCCGTCCGATCTCCTCCGTTTGACCACTCTCGACACCGTTCAAATAGCCGGTCAGGGCGCCGCCAGGATGGTCGAACTGGAGCGTCGCGACGTACGTCGTGCGGGGCGCGACGTTAGCTGTAATGTGCGCCGGGCCGAACGGCGTAGTAAGCCCCCGATCGTCGTTCCACACGTTGAACGCCCCGAGGTAGAGCTGGCCCTGGTACAGGTAGATGTTGAAACCGCGCAGGTCTCCGCCGGTCTCGAAGAGCATCTGACGCCGCTCCACGTCCTCCCCGGTCCGGAACGCCAGGAAGATCGTGCGCTGATCATAGGGTCCTCCCAGGTTGAGAGGATCGACGTCAGCGATCCCCATCAGGTCATCGGATCCGTCGAAGGTGAGAAGAGTCGGCGGCGCCGAGGACGCTGCCTGCTCTATCAGGCGTGGCCTGCGGTCAGGAGGATCTGCGGTTCTCGCGATTCCAGGGGGAAAGATGATGACCTCGGCATCGTGTCCGTAGCCGGAGAGGTCCGCCCAGCCGGCCAACCGCCCATCTTCGTCAGCGCTGACACCGGTGTCTGCCAAGAGCCACAGAACGGCGCCCTGCGGCGGAGCGGCGGATGTACCGCACCCGACAGATAGGAGGAGCACGAGCGCGCCCGCCCACACAAGGCCACGCGGTGACCCCACACAGCGGGGGTTCAGAAGTTTGGACTCAAGACCCGAAGGCCGGTGTTCAGGTCCGATAGATACACGTTCCCATTGTGAAGCTGCGGCGCCCACGTACAGGTACCGCCCGCTGAGCGGCAGCCACCTGCACCAAACTGCATGTCAGCGATCCGTCTACCCTGAAGCTCGAGCTGCCCCATCAAGTCGCCGGACACGTCTACGGCTTGGATTCCCATCTCGTACCATGCAAAGTAACCGATGCCTCTGGATTCATCGATCCAGAAATTGTGCGGTGCATCCCCGTCAATGGACAGACTTGCCACCTCGACGGGGGCAGCGAGATCACGTACATCGACAACTTTCATGACGCCGGGTACTCCAACCTCGTCGCCGAGGAACACGTAGCCGGCTGACGGCCAGTACCAGGCGTTATGCACCAGGTAGCCCGGAATGTCTATTCGGCTGACCTCCTGCGGATTGGTAGGTGAGCCGTCCGCGATGCCGTTCCCTACATCCAGGATTATCAACCCGGCATCCCAGTGCGACAGGAAGGCCAAGCTATCGCGAACGTACACGTCATGCAGAATGCTGGAACCGCCATAGAAGGCCGCCCGGATGGTGGGCGCTGCCGGATCCGATATGTCTACGATTCGAAGACCGGATGCCGATGAGGATCCGTCCACCACTAGATAGGCGAAGTCACCTTCGATCCAGGCGTTGTGAACGCCTGCGAACAGATCCGAATCCACGAAACGTGTAATCACCGCGGGATGAAGCGGATCAGCCAGGTCGAGAAGCGTGATCCCATTCAGGCCGTCGTTCGATCCCTCGTGCGTGATTACGCCGAGGGTGCCGTCGGCGCTGATCTTGACGTCGTTGAGGGTTCGGGCGTCGATGACCACCGAATCGGTCAGAGTAGGCGCCGATGGAGCAGAGATGTCCCACACGAAAAGCCGGTTGCCGAGAAGTCCGGCGTCATTGGAGCAAAAATTGCCGTCGCTATCCCTGCACGCCCAGGTGCCCGTATACGCGACGTTCCCGTGCTCCCAATGGTCGGAGGTGAATCGAGCGGTCACCGATCCCTCGCCTATCGAAATGAATGACCCGGACGGAGCACCACGGTCCAGAATCGTGACGCTGAGGTCATCCGAGGCTCCCCCAACCGATGCCATAACGGAGGCCCCGCCCGGGGTGTACCCGACGACCCTGCCGGAAGCGTCGGCCAGCCCGGCGGTGAAGGGCACTACAGACCAGGTCACCGTCTCTTGGGTCGTCACCTGGCCGGTACTGTCGCGTACTTCTGCCGTATACACCTCAATATCGCCCTGGCGCGGCGTGGTCGTACCGCTTGTGATCGTGACCGTGCCGAAGAAAGGACTGACGACGGAGACAGAGAAATCGACAATCAGTATGGCGGCTGTTTGCTCGCCTACCGTTGCTGTGAGGTCCGCCCGATACGCACCAGCCTGGAGTTCAGCCGGAATCGTCACGTCGACTGCGATGTCGCTGAGGCGCCGGCCCGGAGTGTAGGAAACAGACTAGGATTCGACGAAAGCTGGGAGCCGGGAATGAAGAGGCCACCGGGTTCGGCTACCTGCCCTCCGGACAGTTCGATCGGACCGATATCGGCAGTGCCCGTGTTCGTGATCTGAACGGTGGCCGACCTCGTCGTGCCGAGGTCGAGCGCGCCAGGCGTAAACGTCAGAGTCAAACCGCCCGGACCGGTGACAGGATCGTCTCCGCCGCAACCGGCGGCTACGATCGTCGCCAGAAAAACAGCCGAACGGAATCTCGTCATGACCTGTCGCTCCTTGGGGGATCTCTTTAAGCGCCTCAGACTAGTCCGACTCCGGCGGCGTGGTAACCCCTGTGGCGGGCTACGTTCCGGTTTGCCGGACCCTCTGGACGTCACTAGGATCCCGACTTCGGGCCTCGGGCAGACGACGTTTCTCACCAAACAGGAACGATACCGCATGTGGTTCCCGGCACTAAGAAAGCCGACTCGGTCCCTTTGCGTCGCTGCGATCGCAGGCGTTTTCACATCGGCGGCAGTCGGATCGGGAGCGTTGCATCTGCGGCTCGAGTCGTCTGACCCGCCGGACGGGGGTGTGGTCACCGAACTTCCGGCCGAGCTTCGGCTGGTCTTCAGTGCCGCAATCGAGCGGGGCCTGGCGGATGTACAGCTCACGGCCGCCGGCAGAGGGCCGATCTCGGTCACTGTGCGGCATGACTCCGCAGACGACCGGGTGCTCCTCGGGGTGTGGCCCGATCTGGCCGCGGGAACATGGGAAGTGGCGTGGAAGGTGGTCTCACTCGACGGGCATACGGTCCGGAACACGTTCGAGTTCACCTACAATCCGCCGCAGCCCGAGCCGGGAGCCGACGCTCAGGATGATGAAGCGGTTGCCGAATCAGGCGTCGAGTCGGGCGTCGAATCAGGCGTCGAGGCGGTGCCGGCCGTCGATGCCGCCGACGACGCTGCCGGTTCGAGCAACTCCGGGAGTGAATTTCCGTGGTTCTACGTGTTGCTGGGCGGAGCGGCTCGCTGGTTTCTTCTCGCGTTCGCTGGGCTCGCCTGGTTCGATCATCGCAGACGCGTCGAACGAGAAAGCAGACCGGGACGGCTTACGCGGTCACTGGCCGCCGGCGCCGTTCTCTTCGCGGCGGCATACCTCGGTCACTGGATCGTCTCTGCCGGCGGTTTTGCTGAGGGAACGCTGAGCGACGTGCTCGCCACGCGCACCGGCCGCCTCGGCCTCCTGCAACTCGGGCTGACGGGGGTTGCCGCGGTGGCGGCGTTCGGCTGGCGGCCCCGCGCAGCGGCCGGCTTCGCAGTGCTGGCGATACTGGTGGACGGGGCCACGGGACATCCGGCCGCGCTCGAGAGCCTGTTCGCGGTTCCGCTTTCCGCCGCCCACGGGGCCGGCGGCGCCGTATGGCTGGGCGGACTCCTGCTCATCATCGCCGAGGACCGCAACGATCATCACATGGTGGCCACCGCGACTGCCGTGTCGCGTGCGGCGCTCATTGTCTCGATTCTCGTCGGCGTGACAGGGCTTGGGATGGCGCTGTTGCTGGTTCCGAATCTCGGCTCCCTGTTCACGAGTGCGTACGGGCGTCTCATCCTGGCCAAGATCGTTGGGTTCGGGATTCTGATCGCGTTCGGCGCGCACCACCAACTGCGGGTCATCCCCACCATCGAGGACCAGGGCACCGGGCCCGGTCTGCGGCGTTCTGTGCGGAAGGAAGCTCTTGTATTCATGTTCGTGATATTGCTCGCGGCGGTGCTGGGCCAAACAAGCCCGCCCGCCTGAGCCAATTGCACGCGTGCTGTCGCGTGTTCTAGATGTTGAAAGCTGTTACCTAATAACGATTCAGCTAATAACGAGCCGGTCGTCGGCACGAGCTAGTGCGAGTCGAACCGGGCCAAATCCAGGGTGGTGAGATCCAGCTCGAGTACGGTCCAATCAGCTACATCGGGGAGGCTGAACTCATGCTTCTTCGGGTTCTTGCCGACCTCGACGTATCCGAATTTTCTGATGTACCAGGCCAGCGTTTCCGGCCGGTCTGACTCGGTTCGGACCCAGCGCACGCCGCTTTGCTTCAGCTCTCGGAGCCGGGCAATCTGTAGCCTGGCTCCGACCCCCTGGCCTCGGAACGCCGGATCTACGGCGAGGCTGGCGGTTTCGGCCCGATCGGCGGAGAGATCGGCGCGCTCCGGTGTCGGCGCCATGTTGTACTGTGCCAGTAGACTCATGGCGGGCTGCAGATCAGTCGGCAGCATCTTCCGGATCACGACAGCCACGGCGGCCTCCACCAGAGATTCGGGTTCAGAACAAGTCGGCCGGACTCCGGTCCCTTCGCGTCCAGGTCAGCGAGGCAGCGGTTCATACGCGTGGCGAACAGCGCATGCACGTGTTCGCGTTCGGGCTTGAGATCGCTAATGGGTCCGGCCAGACTCGGGTTCGTGTTGATCTCCCAAACCTGAAGCCGGCCGTCGAGCACCGAGTAGTCCACCCGGCCGTACTCGATTCGGGCCAGCTCGAAAACGTCCAGCACGGCGCTCCGATGCGGGTTCGCTTCCACGTACGCCCGTTCTTCGTCCAGGTACCCCGGATCGGTCAGGTCGGCATGCTTTTGCATCCAGTGCCGGCTGAAGAAAACATGTCGTGGCACGATCTGATCGCCAACCCGGAAGGCCGAATACTTCCGATACACGCCTTCAGGATCTGCCGTATCGATGAACTCTACGACAAGGGCGCCTTTGTGCTCTCCAAGTGCCCTCTCCAGGTCGTCCGAGCTTTGCAGAAGCTCCGTCAGGTTGCCATCGTGGTCGGCCTCTCGGCGAAGAAAAACGGGAAAGCGGAGTCCGGCAGGGTCTTCGGTCTCTCGTGCGACGACGAGGCTCTGGTGGCCGCCTCGCTGCAGAGATCGTAGCAGATCGACGCGCATGAGCGACGTATCGGGGTCGTTAAGCGTCTGACAGCCCGCCGAGCGCAGGCGGCGTGCGAGACGGCCGGCGCGCCTGCGCTGCCAGGCGGACAGACGTTCCAGGTCCGAGAATATGTACGTTCCAGTTGTCAGCCGTATGTTCCGGGCCTCGTAGGGCCTAATCGTGATACGGTCCCGAACGGCCTGACCGCGGCCGGAGCGGTATTCGTTCAGGGTGTACCGATGATCGCGGGTCGTCATAAAGTAAAGCACGGCGGCCAATCTCTCGCAGAGCTTTGAGTGAAACAACAGGAGGCTGGGTGCGGACCTGCGTTGTGGGCTGTGGCGCGCTTGGAGGCCTGATCGGAGGAAAGTTGGCGCTGGCCGGCGTCGATATCACCGCCGTCGAGCAGGGCGAGAGGCTTCAGGCGCTTGCAGGGGATGGTCTGCACCTCTTCCACCCTTCAGGAGAAGAGTCGCATATCACAGGGTTTCCCGCCGTCAGCCTGGAGGCCGTTGAAGGACCGTTCGATCTGCTGATTCTGGCTACCAAAGCGAACGACATCGCGGCCGTAGCGCCATCAGTTTCCGACCTCATGCACCCTGACTCCGTGATCGTTACAGTCCAGAACGGAATCCCCTGGTGGTACTTCGAGCGACACGGAGGAGAGCGAAGCGGTCGGCGGCTCCAAAGCCTCGATCCGCAGGGCCGAATCTCAGAGTGCCTTCCGGTCGACCAAATCCTCGGCGCCGTCGCCTATCCCGCCTGCACCGTGCTGTCGCCGGGAGTCGTAGTCCATGTGGAAGGGAACCGGATCCCGATCGGCGAGTTGGATGGCGCCGCCTCTGATCGCGTCGCACAGGTGGCGGAGACGTTCGAGAAGGCCGGGTTCCGGAGCCGAATCCTGGAGGACCTCCGGGGAGAGATTTGGCTCAAGGCCATCGGCAGCCTCGCCTTCAACCCGCTTAGCGCATTGACCGGAGCCACACTCGCCGGGATGTGCAGCTTTCCGCCCACGCGTGAACTGGCGCTCCGAATGATGCGGGAAGCTGAGGCTGTCTGTGGCAAGCTGGGCATTGCGCTTCGGAGAACTCCGGAGCGCCGCATCGAAGGGGCGGCAGCGGTAGGCGAACATCGGACCTCGATGCTCCAGGACCTGGAAGCGGGACGTGAACTTGAGATCGAGGCGGTTCTCGGCTCGGTCGTGGAGCTCGCCCGTGTGGAAGGAGTTCCCACGCCCAATCTGGATGCCGTCTACGCCGCCACCCGCCTCCTCGCCTGTGAGCGGCTCGCCAGCGCCTGAACTCCGCCACGTAAGCGCGGCCTCGACCTTGCTTTCCTCAGTACCGGCGCCCGGACTTGAGTCCGCCGCCCATCGCTTTGGGCAGGCCTGTAACTGACTGTCCGATAGTAGGTTATCAGATCAGGTTGGTTCGGCATGTGCGCGGCTCAGTGGCATCGGGGCCGTCGTGCATCCGGCAACCCGCGAACCGGGTTCGCGAAAGGCAAGAGATCCGAGTGCAGCTGACGACCAGATTCGAGTACGTGGAAGAGCCACAGACGAACCCGCAGGGCGTCCCGCCCGTCGGGCGAATCTCGGACCGCGTGGCCTTGGAACTGATCCGCCGCGCCTTAGAGCTCCCCTCCGAGTTCGATCAGCTCGGACCGGCTCTTGCCGCCTGTGTGCGGGAAGTGTGCACTATCACCGGCTGGCAAGCCGGCCATGCCTGGGTCCGTGAGGGCCGATCGGACAACTACGAGTCAAGCGCCTGGCACGCGACCTCCGACCGATTCGGACCGCTTGAGAAGGCGTGTCGCTCATCGGAAACCGAGTTCGTTGGAGACTTGCAGGCCCGGTCCGAGCAAGTCGGTCAAGTGCTAGTCTTGAGTGAAGGGTACTCGGAGCCTCCGGCGTGGCTCGATACGGCGCGGCAATCCGGGGCAGGCTGCGCGTATTGGGTTCCGGTGCTCGCCGAGAACGAGGCAGCCGCCGCTATCGTGTTCTTCGCAGACGACGATCGAGACTCCCGGCAGGCATCAGAATTACTGAAGGCATTCGGCCATAGTCTGGGCTTGATCGCCGGGCGCGGTCGAATGAGGCGCGCGGTGGGCTCTGCGGCCAACCACGCACGGGCGCAGGCCTGCCAGATCGATGATCTTCAGATGAACCTCGCCGACCACGCCAGCCAGAGCGCATGGCTCGAGAAAGCTACCGCCAGCGGGGTCTGGGACTGGGATCTCAAGAGCGATCGGTTTGAATGCAGTGCCGGATGGCGGGAGATCCTTGGGCTGGCCGGGAAGCCATTGACCAAGGATCCACGCGAGTGGCTGGATCGCATTCATCCCCTGGACCGGGAGCGGGTGGAGGTAGAGCTGGAAGAGGCTCTACGCCAGGACGACAGCTCGTTCTACTCACTGCACCGGCTTCGGCACGCCGATGACGGGTATAGATCCGTCCTGGTGCACGGCCTCGGACTGCGCGACTCGGACGGCACCGTCAGACACGTCTTGGGCGTCATCACGGCGTCCGGTGCCGAGGGTGTCGAAACCACGCCAGGCATGTATGACGCGAGCACCGGACTCCCGACGCGGGCGCTGCTCGCGGACCGAATCGGGCAGGCTGTTCGCCGACGGGCTCGCTCGCCCGAGAACACGTTTGCCGTTCTGATGGTGTCCGCGACTCCCACAGATTCAGATTTCCCGGCCACCGAGGTCCTGGCCGAGGTCCGGGCAGCGCTGGCCCGCCGGCTGACGCTTGCTGTGCGGCCCGCAGACACGGTAGCGCACGCGCGGCGGGGCGAGTTTGGCATGCTCCTCGATGGTATTCCGAGCCTCGAAGACGCCCGCGAGATTGTGCGCCGAATTCACACGGCGGTGCAGCAGCCCTTCCCGTTCGAAGACTCGGAAGTCCGAGTGCGAGTCCATGTCGGGATTGTCCTCGGACGGTCAAGTCACGACGATGTCGAGTCGCTGCTCAAAGACGCGTCCGTAGCCATGAGACAAGCTGAAACGCGAAATGCAGACTACCGCGTGTTCGACTTTGCGGCTCAGGACTATGCGGACCGAGTGTACCAGCTCGAGACGGACCTGCGGAGAGCCATCGATCTCGGTGAACTCTTCTTTGAGTATCTTCCGACCGTTTCGCTGGATTCGGGAAGACTGACCGGACTTGAAGCGTTGATGCGGTGGAAGCACCCCGAAAAGGGTCTGATCCCGCCCCGGGTGTTCGTGCCAGTGGTGATGTCATCGCCGCTCATCCACGATGTCGCGCTGTGGGGCATCGAAACGGCGTGCCTGCAACTCAAGCGCTGGCAGGAGCGTATCGCCGACGCCTTCCCCCCGCCCATCGCGATCAATATCACGGCACGCCAGCTGTTTCATGAAGCTTTCCCCGGCAACGTTCGGAACATCATGAAGCGGCACGGAATCGAGGGACGGTCGCTCAGGTTCGACATCGCCGAGTCCGAACTGATGCAGGATGCGTCCCGTGCAGCGGAGGTGTTGACGGGACTGCGCGCATCGCAGATCGAAGTGTTCATTGACGACTTCGGAACCGGTTACTCGTCCCTCAGTCAGCTCCAGTACTTCCCTGCCGCCGCCCTTAAGATCGACAGACAATTCGTGTCCACGCAGCGGGACAAAGCCGACTGGGGCGTGGCACGCACTATCATTGAGTTGTCACGAGTACTCGGCATGGACGTGATCGCAGAAGGGATCGAGACGCGGAAACAGTTCCTGGAGCTACGCGACATGGGCTGCCATCAAGGGCAGGGATTCCTCTTCTCGGGACCCGTCGGAGCATCGGAGGCAGAAGACCTGATCCGCGACGGCTATCCCCTGGACCTGGAAGCGATGCGCGTCGGCCGCGCCAAGTAGGTCGTCCTGGGACGCCGTTGGCCGCTAGTCTTGAGCCGCCAGAGAGCCGCCGATTCGAAGCACCTCGTCCACTAGCATTTCGACATCACCATCTGCCGTACGGTGATTGGTGAGCGCTACCCTGATCACCAGACGCCCGTGAATCCTCGTAGTGGACGGAGCGGCCAGCCCTTCCTCGTGAAGGCGGATCACGATCGCGCCGTTCAGCCTGTCTAGCGCTTCAATGTCGGCACTGTCGCCCTCGGCGTGCGCAATCGACGCCGGCCGGTACTGAAAGCAGACCACATTGAGCGCGACGGGCGCCATGATGTGCAGCTCTGATTCTTCGGCGATTCGGGCGGCTAGCATCTCGGCCTGGCGGCAATTCTTGTAGATCATCTCTCCCAGCCGCCGGAGGCCGTGCCGTTTGAGTGTGAACCACACTTTGAGAGCGCGAAAATTCCGGGCCAGCTCCGGTCCGTAGTCGCAGAACCAGGGTGCTCCGCCGGCCAGCCCACCGGTGCCCATCGCCAGGTAGGGTTGGTCTGTGGTGAACGAGTCGCGGTGCATGCGGCCGTCTCGGATCAGCACGCAGCCTGCGTCGGATTCCGCGCACTCGGTCTGCCAGCTCCGGGTGCAGCACGGCCAGCGAGCCGAAAGCTCCGTCCACATGGAGCCACAGGCTCTCGGCGGCGCACAAGTCGGCGATCGCCTCCAGGTCGTCCACTGAGCCCGTATTGACCGACCCGGCATTGGCCACCACGCAGAAGGGCACGTAGCCATCCGCTCGATCCGCCTGTATGCGGGCCTCGAGCGCGTTTACGTCGAGACGAAAATTCGAGTCTACCGGAATGCGGCGTAGGGCCTGGCTCCCCAGACCCAGCAGCTCCGCGGCTTTCGGCACCGACACATGGACTTCGTCTGAGGCATACACCGCGAGCCGGCCGGCCGCCGCTACGCCCTCTCGGCGAACGTCGACGCCCGTCATGTGATCGCGGGCCACACCCATCGCAATCACCTGGGCCATGGACGTTCCGCTGAGCAGTAATCCGCTCGTCCCCTCAGGCATCCCGAACATCTGCCGCGACCACTCGATGACCTGACGCTCTACGTAGACCGCAGCGTGGTCCCGGCCGCCAGCGTTGGAGTTCATGGCCGCCGCTATCATCTCCGCCAGAACACCGTCCGGCGTTCCCGTGCCCAGCACCCAGCCAAAGAACCGCGGGTGAATGTTTCCGTTGGCAAACGGGAGGATGAGCTCCTGCACCTCTTCCCAGACGTCATCTAGCTCTGCCGGCTCGTGGGGAGACGGCGCAAGGAGCCGCTGCTTCACTTCGTCGGAGACCGGCTGCCATACGGGCCGCTCCCGCACGTTCTCCAAGTACTTGAGCAACACGTCCAGGATCTCAGACCCCTGAGCGCGAAATGCCTCCCAGTCGCTCGGATCTAGAGTGGGATTCAGGTCGTCTGAGATCGGAGGACCGCCGGAGTCTTTCACGCGATTATCGGGAAGAGCCAAGGAAACAGCGGAGGGGGTGGGATTCGAACCCACAAGCCCGTGAGGGCGCCAGTTTTCGAGACTGGTGCATTGCCGTTCTGCCACCCCTCCGTGACCTGCGCCACTGCCGCTGTCGGCTTGCGCTGACGGGAACTGTCGAGTTGAGCGGACGGGGTGGGATTTGAACCCACGAGACACTTGCGTGCCCACACGCTTTCCAGGCGTGCGCCTTAAGCCACTCGGCCACCCGTCCGAACGCATTCGGCCAGGCCGAATGCTTGCTAGAATATGTACTAGAACGGAGGGGGTGGGATTCGAACCCACGCGGGCGTTTCCACCCAATGCCTTAGCAGGGCATCGCCATAAGCCACTCGGCCACCCCTCCAAGGTCACGCTGAGAATTGGCCCGCCAGGGTTCGAACCTGGACTTTCTTGGTTCAGAGCCAAGCGTGTTGCCAATTACACCACGGGCCAGCGATCACCGCCTGCCGGCGGGGGCTGCGATTATAGACGCTGCTTTGAAGCGGAGCAAGGTTCCGTTCGCGCCTGCGGCGGTACTCCCAGCCTGTCCCGAATTGCCAGTATCGAAACCGGTGCGACGAGCTTCAGCGGCAGACACCGGCCTCTAAATCCGGCGCGCTGAATCAGCGTCGGATGAACCTGTCCCAGAACGAGCTCGCTGAGGCCGAGAACCCGCACGGCGGCGTCGTCATCTTGTGGATCGGCTTCGGCGAATCCAAGCGCGGTCTCGGGTAGAGTTGATATAGCTCTCCGCACTATGCGGCGAGCGGCCCTGCTCTTGGAAATCACGCCCACAACATGCCCGTCCTGAAGACTGGTGAGCACTGCCCGAGCCGTACGGCTGAGCCCGAGGTGCAGGCGTATCGGTGAGACGCCGTCAAGACCGCGTTCGTCAGGAGCGTCGCCACGATCGAGCGCCCCTACGCAGCGGGTCCCGTCGTCGAGTACCGCGATCAAGGGCAGACCGAACTCCGGTTTGGTGCTCGGTTCAGAGCTACCCACGAAGGTCAGTCCGGGCAGAGTGGTTGCCAGCTCGGCGCGGATACGTGCCGTGAGTTCAGGCTCGGGGGACTCCACAGCGACCCGCCGGTCCCGAATGGCTGCGGACCAGACCTCCGCCGCGCCAGCGAGTTCGGAGACCGACACGCCCGCTTGGTGCGCTTGTATCAGGGCAGCGAACAGGCTGTCGGCCGCGCCCGGGCCTCTTGCCTGCGTCTTGTACCGCACTGCACCGGCCGAGCGGACCACGGCGCCGCTCCGCGCGCACACCTCGACCAATCCGCGACTAGCCAGGCGACGATACGCGAGACCCACGGTACGCCGATCGACCTGGAACCTCCGCGCCAGCTCTCGCTGACCAGGAAGCCTGCTTCCAGGCGTGAGTTCGCAGTCCAGGATCCTCGCCGCGATCCGGTCGCTGATCTGATCGGCCAGGCTAGGGCCGCCATTCCGTCGGACCACCTGCCCGCAATGTTGCACGGCAGTATATTCCGGTCCCAAATCAACTCGGCCTCATCGATTCAGCAGACCTCACCTATAGGGAGCGACATGAGATTTCTGGTCTTGGGCGGCGGACTCCAGGGCTCTGCCTGCGCGTACGATCTCCTCAAACAGCCGGACGTGGAACACGTAACGCTTGCAGATTTCAGTGAAAACGCGGGAGCCTCTTTTCTCCCTGACGATCCTCGTCTCGGGCGGGCCACCGTGGACTTCAGCGACAGCGCTGCCGTAGCTGCTTTGATGTCGGAACACGATGTCGTCCTGTCAGCCGCCCCCTACTACTTCAACGTGGCCCTCGATGACGATGCGAAGGAAGCCGGAGTCAGCGTCATTCCCGACATGGGAGTGGCCCCCGGACTCGTGAATGTCTTGGCCGCCGAAGGAATGCGCCGTCTCGACTCGGTGGATAGCGCCAAAATGTACGTGGGCGGCTTGCCCCAGAATCCCGTTCCGCCGCTGAACTATCAGGTCGTGTATTCCCTGGAGGGTACGCTAGACTACTACACGACACCCTCGGCCATTATCCGAGACGGAAAGCGGACTGTGATCGATGCGCTGTCAGAGATCGAGACCCTCGACTTCAACAGTCTCGGGACACTGGAAGCGTTCCACACCGGTGGCGGGGCCTCGATCCTGCCCTGGAGTTACGAGGGCAAGGTGGACCGCCTGGAGTACAAGACGCTCCGCTACCCCGGCCACGCCGACATCATGCGAAACGTCCGAGAAATGGGCCTGCTGTCCGACGAAGCCGTGAACGTGAAGGGTCAGTCGATCGTGCCACGAGACGCCTTCATCGCGGCCGTAAGCCCGCTCCTCACACGGCCTGATGAGCCAGATCTCGTTGTGCTGCGCGTCGAAGTGACGGGTCAGAA
>JAZDDE010000142.1:0-28599 GCA_036679495.1 Gemmatimonadota bacterium
AAGAGTTATTATGAGGATAAAGAGGATTGTTATAGACCGTTTCCTGAATGATAGAACTGTGTTACCGCAAGATCACCCGCGTGTCACCAAACAAACAAACGTATGTATGTATGACCGGTTGGCGCTAAAATTATTGTTGACCAGGGGAGGTTTTGTGAGTTTTTCTCGGAAGGATTACAAGTCGTCGGACATATTTAATTGGGTCAAATACAATATGGACCAATCGAACTATGGTGACCACGCCATTGAACCCTCCATCTATGTGGAAGCCAAAAGGCCATCACTGACGTAAGGCCCAGCGTCACTGGGTCAGGTCTTGCAATCTCACACATCTCTCCTCGTCTGTCGCTCCGGAAACCTGCCCGTTTCGCTCTCTCGCAATCCGTCAAGCTTGGTGAAGGGAGAGGCCGAACGCGGCGGGAGAAACTCGTGAAACCGGTTTCTCGTAGAGTGTCTCGATGGTTGGGAGACAATCGAATGAGGAATCGGAGGAATAGATGCGTAATCCGGGAACAGCCGCGATCCTGAGCTTTCTCGTGCCGGGAGTCGGGCAGATCTACAACGGCACCATCTGGCGAGGTGTGTTCTGGCTAATCGTGACGCCAGGCCTGTGGATCGGCTCCGGTGGGCTATTGGGCTGGATCTGCCACATCTGGGCAGCGGCGACGGCCCACAAGTACGCGAGCGCGAATCCGACCAGGTAGCTGACCACTCAGATTTCCGTTGGCACGGAAGACCTGGTAGCAACGGAGGAGGGTTTCCTGTTTGCAAAGCAGGCTCAGGAGGTAGCGTTTTCGCAATTATAGCGTACTTCTGCGCATAAGTTCACACCGGGTGCGAAGCCTATGCGGCGGGTTTCGCACCCTTTGTGACTCCAACCTTGCACAGATTCTTGCACACCCCTGTGGACACCCCTTTTACGGAAGCGAAGCGCCCGCGTGAACCGGGCCCTCGAAGGGGTCGGCCCTCAAAAGGACCGCCCCTAGCTGATTGACCCGAGAGCCGCGAGCGACCCGCTGGCTTACTGCACGATGACGATGAAGTTGTCGACGAGGGCCTCCCTATCCACGACGCAAGTCCCGGCGTTCGGGTTGCTGTTGGCCGTCGTGAAGCCGAACTGCATCGACTGGCTGAACACGGGTTTGAGGGGGTCGTTCGGGTCGGACCCAACTTGCTTGTTGAAGCTGTTGGGCGTCAGGCATGTGCGGGAATTGGTCAGCCACTGGAGGTCGAGCGCTTGCACCTCGATCGCGCCACTCTCGTAGAACGAATTCCCCTGCTTGATCAGAGTCCGCATCACCATGTCCGACCCATTGCCCGCGATCCAGGGGAACTTCCTCGCATCGAAGGTGATGGAGACGAAGTTGGCCGTCGTACCGCCCGGATTGAACGTGTTGGCGGTGTTCCAGTGCCCCGCGATCATCCCGCCTACTCCGCAGTAGCTGTGTTTGATCGAGCGGCTGGGGGTTGGGTTCCCCTCGTCGTTCCGTTGGCTTGCATCGACAGTGGCCGCCATTTGCGGTGTGGTGTCGAAGAAATCGACCTCGGTCCAATCGGCGTCGTCGAAGTCTCGGTCGCTGAACTGGAAAAGTACGTCCCCACCGCACTCTACACCCGGGAGAAGATCAAACCGAGCGACGATGAACTTTTCATCATCCATCAATACCATACAGGGCCCTAGGTCGTCGCAACCGTCCACACCGCCCCAGCCAATAAACTCGGAGTCACCCGCAGCGACGGCTGTCAGTGTGACCATAGTAGTGTGCGGGAAATTGGCGCTGCAGGTGCCCGATTGATCATTTCCCGCCATCATGCAATCGATGCCGGGCGGATTACTCGTGACCGTCCCGTCCCCTGCCCCCCTTGATCCATTCCCGAGGATCAGTGCCACCATGGGCTGTGGTGCGCCGGATGTCGAGGCACAGGCGTCGTTGGATACGAGTTCTACGAACGGTGATTCCCAAATGCCGACCACCCTGTAGCAGTAGGTACTAGCCTCCAGGAGCCCCGTATCCGCATAGGACGAGGTGTTCGTCAGATTTTCAGCAATTGGATTAAAACTTGGAAAACAGTCGTTCTCGCCGGCGGCCACCTTACACCGCCTGACCTTATACGTGGCCGACCCCCCAGGACTTTCGCCGACGATAATCCATTCGATGACGATCGCGTCAGCTGTGTTACCAACCACGGTCAGTTCGAGTGATCTGTCAGGGGTGTCCCCGCTGTCTGTGGGGGGCGTGCCCCCGCAAAAGCTGGCGTTGCTCACGAAGAAGAGTCCGACGACGAGAAGAAGACTGCGTGAGAATGGACGGATGCAGCGGTTCGACTGCACGGGCCGCGTCGGTCGCTTAGGACTCACTACGGACCGACGTGCCTGCCGTCTAAGGGCGTGTGTGTCGGCGGAAGCCATTCTTAATCTCCGAAACGGGCGGCAATTGTCTGTGGGTTCGTCGCAGCCGTAGGGACTAAAACCGCGAAAGGGCAAGAAAAGAGTCTAGCGCGTTTCAACGCGGATACCTCACAAAGCGGGGGGACAGTCCCGTTCTAACAATTGCAAATGTAGGAGCCCGCGAGTCGGATTTGCAAGTTTTTAAGTGGATTGTACTGTGTAACTGCAGCAGGGACAGGTGTATGGGGAGGGGGGTCGAACTCTACCGGGACGGGCCGCGCAGGCCCAAACTGGTTAAGACCGCCTGCCTGATAGTCAGGCATCCCGTCGCCGCAACTCACGCGGAACCGGGTACTTGCTCAGAAGTGTGTCAGATCAGTGTGCCATTCCTACGCCCTAAAGCGAAACGGCCGGTTCTCGGAGCGAGCCTTCAGCGCTGTGTTGCTGGCAGCTTGCGGAGAGAGACCGGCCGCTTCTTCGAAGCTTAGGTCAAGTTATTCAGCGCGTACAAGGAGACGTACACTTCGACACCAGGCCGGCGTAATTGTCGGCGAGCAGCTTGGCATCAGCGCGGTCGAATTTCACGTTCGGCAGGGCGGCCATGTCCAGCGTCTGAGTGCCTTTGAACATCTGCAGCACGTCAGTGCGGAAATCCACGCTCGGATCCTGGCGGTCAAAAAGAGAGTTGTCGAGCGCGATTGAAACCAACTTGTAGTTCTCGTCGAAACCGACGTGATAGACCAATGGATACTGCGTATCTTCCAGCACCAGTCCCCCTTCGAACAGTACGAATTTGTAACCGACCTCCCAACTCCAGGCCATGCGGCCGTTCGGATCCAGGTCGCCCACCGAGGCTATCGAACCGTTCGCCGCCGGGTCCACCCCGATGCCGAACTCGATACGCCGGTAGTCTTCTCGTGGCACATTCTCGAGCACGATGACATAGGTGCCGTCGTCACCGTCGAAGCGCGCCAGGTGGTAACTTTCAGGTTCCAGGAATTCAGCGGAGTTCGCCACGAGACGGATGTTGCTGATAAAGAATTGAAAGTCGCGAACCTTGAAGGACCCTTCACCGCCCGGATTGGCATAGCGCACCTGGTTGAGCAGCAGCGCTTCGTCGCCGACGAAAGGGTGAAAGCGCAGGGTAAGCCGTACGGGCTCGGCTGACCGATACGAGAAGTAGAAAGCCCCGGTCAGAGCTGCCGCCAACACCAGGAAGACCGAGATCAGGTAGCGTTTGCGTGCCATGACCGTCACTCCGCCAGAAAAGGATTGGAGAACTGCTCAGCCGCCACAAATTCCTCGTCGGTCAGCGTGTGCAGAAAGGCGATAATAGCCACCGCTTCGTCTTCACTCAGGTTGAGGCTGACGCGATCTTGCGACGCCTTGCTCAGGTTGTCCGCCTCCAGGATCAGCGGGCTCAGCGTGCTGCTTACCTTGATACCTACGTTGTAGTGAGCCAGCACCTGCTCGAGCGTATTGAAACGCCCATCGTGCATGTAGGGCGCCGTGAGCGCGATGTTTCTCAGCGTCGGCACCTTGAACAGTCCACGGTGTTCCGGCTTGCCGGTGACCTCCTGCAGCCCGGCCGGCAGGTCTTCCTCCGCGTCTAGACCGTTGTTGGTGAATCCATCAAAGCGCGTGTTGAATCCGCTAGTGAGAAACTGACTGTGGCAGTCGATGCAGTTACCCCCGCGCTGGTTGGCCTTCACGTCGGGGTGAGCCATGAACAGCTTGCGGCCCAATTCCTCGCGCTCGCTCAAGGCGATCTCGCCGCGCAAGAACTGATCGTAGCGGGAATTGGACGACACCAGGGTGCGCAGAAACGACGCCAGGGCCGCGGTGATAGTCTGGGGGTTTATCTTGCCATAGGCGACATCGAACTGCTCCCGGTATTCCTCTTCTTCCGCAAGCTCGTCGACCAGCTCGCCCAGATCCTGCGCCATTTCGTCGGGATGCTGAATTGGAACCAGGGCTTGCTCTTCCAACGAGGCCACGCGGCCGTTCCAGAAAAAGTGGCGCGGCCCCCACATCAAGTTCGCCAGGCTCATGCTGTTGAAGGCCAGCGGCTCGCCCGAGACGCCGACTCCGGTCCGTTTGCCATCGGTGAATGCCAGATGCTGCATATGGCAGGTGGAACAGGACACAGTGTTGTTGCCTGACAAGCGCGGATCATAAAACAGCCGGCGCCCCAGTTCGACGGCCTCACGGGTCAGCGGATTATCCGACGGCGGCTGAAACCTGCCGAATACAAAAGGCACGGAAAAATCCGATAGCGGCGTCGGGTCCCCGGAACGCGCCGCAAACACGCCATCGCAAAAGGCCAGAAACATTGCGGCGGACAGCCCCGCCGCAATGAGAACGATTCTGATCACGCTGCTCGTCAGTGGTGATGCACGAACCCCGACCCGAACAGCGCTTCGACATTGTCGACGCCTTTCTGATAACGGTCCTTGAAATTGACCATTGCCAGACGTTCGCCAGTCTCCAGGTCGTGCACCGTGATCGAGTGATCGTTCACCTTGGCGATGAAATCTATGTCCGTGGGATCGTTGTCAGCCGCGTTGCCGAGATTCAGCAGGTTGTTCTGCACGGCGATGACTTTTCGCCCGGACGCGGTCGAGTAGAAGATCATGTGATGCGCGCCGAGCTCGGTATTGATGTCGGGGCCTGAAGACACAAGGTCCGGCAGGTCGTCGAGATTGTACCTCTTGACGACGCCGGGAATCGAGTGGCTGATGAACAGCTCGGTCTCGTTGCCGTAGAACTCAAGCGGAACACCGGTACCCTCGGTCGCGCCGTCGTATACCTTCTCGGGAGCGCCGAAGGACTTGTCCGCCTCGTCGAAGGGAATCTTCCACACCTCGAAGCCGAACATCGTATTGACCAGCAGACTCGGTGTTGCACTCTCGGATATGCTCGGCCGAACGAACAGCACTTCCACCGGAGACGAGGGGAAACCCACGGGCTTCGCATCTTCGGTGACGATGTTTTCAATCGGCTCAAAAGTATTCAGGTCGATCACCGTGAGTGCGTTGCCTACTCCGGTTGCCAGATCCGGGTGCACGGTCGATGTGACCACCATCCTGTCGCCGTAGGCTGAAATGCCGTGCGGATACATGATGTAGGGCTCGCCTTCGCCTACTTCGCTCTTCCTGGCCTCGATAATCTCGATTACATCATTACTCTGCGGGTCGAACACCCCGACGGAACCGCCGTCGGCCTGTCCGGTTCCTCCCATGAACGTGACGAACATGTACCGCCTGCCGTTCACGCTATGCCACATGATGTCCTCGCCCACCTGCTGGCCTTGCGTATCAATACACTCAACGCCCTCGATCACCGGCACTCCGGTAGCATCCCGGGACAGTCCGATTTCGGCGAGGCTGCACGCGGGGTCGAGACCCGTGGAGTAGAGGCGGCCGCTGGGGCTGTAATAAAGATGGTGCAGCGGGTTCTCGTAGTCGCTGAACTCAAACTCCTGTAAGATTTCGCCGAAGTTGTCTGCTTCCGGGTCGAGCTCCACGATGGCCACGCTGTGGTTGGTATTCAGGGTTGGCAGGCCCCGAAGCAAAACGATGCCCTGGGTTTCTTCGACGTTGCGGTCCTCGGCGGCAGCTGTCTCGTCTGCCGCCTCTTCCCCAGAACAGGCCGCGAACGCCAGCAACACGAAGCTTGTGGCGATGCACAACCCAAATCTGTTTTTCTGTGGCATGATCTCTCTCCGATCGTTAGCTAACCCGTTACTGATCCAGGGGACCTAGCCGCCTGAGCGCGGCACGCCCCTGCTCAACCCACGGCTGAAGTTCTGGATCGGCGTCATTCCACGCTTCGACGAACTCTGAATAGGACAACCTCGCCTTTTCGATATCGCCAAGCTGCTCGTACGCTTGTCCGAGCCGGCACTTGGCTATAGGCCACAGCCACCGCCCCCCCCAGAACGTCTCGAACATCCGGATGGCGTCAGTGGGCCGATCAACTTCCAAGTACAGCATGCCGAGCCACCAGCGGCTGTCTACATCATCTCGCTCCGACAACGGCAGCCCCTCCAGGATCTCAAGCATGCGATCGGGGTTTTCCTCCCTTTTCCACTCGCGATATCCTTCGAGCACGCGGACCCCGCGCTCCCGGCCAGCGGCTCCTGCCGAGTCTCCGGCAGCCAAACGGGCGGACGCCGAGTCGCGCATGTTTTCGACTGCCGCCTCGAAGTCCGTCCACCTGCCGCCGTCGGCCGCTCCCAGGCCTATCCAGTACGGCAGGCCGGAAGCCGCTAGAACTGAGTCGATGTTGGGAACTGCGATTCCCTGGATGTGGGCGAGGCGTAAACACCATGGGGCCAACCAGTCCGGGCCGTCCTCCTGCATGGCCTCTTCAATGTGGAACCTCAGACGGCCGGCACCGAGAGCACGGTTAGGCCCGTCACAATCATATCGGCCGGGATTCGTGGCCTGCCGTCTTCGTATGATGGCCTCCGCAATCGGCCAGGCCGATGGGTGGACGGCATACTCATTGAACGCGGCCCCCCTCAGTCCTGATGCCTCTAGCGTGTCCACGGCAGCTTCGAGTTCCTCCGTGCTCTGCGGCCCGCCGAAGACGGTCCGCCACATGATTCTGTTAGTCCGATCAACATCGCTTCCGGGCGCAAGCCGGGCGAACTCCCCGAGCCTTTCCCGGGCCAAAGCACTATCCGCTCGCCAGAACGCCAAGTGCACGAGGTGAAACCTGAGGGGGGCCGCGCCCGGCACCAACTCGCTTGCACGCGTGAATGCCATCTCCGCCTGGGCGAGCGGGTCCGTCAGCGCTCCCCTCCAGTAGTTGTGCCAATAGAGCTCGCCCAGAGCGTTCCAGAGCTCGGCATCGTCGGGATACCGCCGTACGCCGGCGAGCAGGTCTTCAAGAACTCCGTCGAGCTCATCAGTCGTAGTGGGTGGGGACCCCGCTGCCAGGAGTCCCTCAATGGCGACATCGACGCGTACTGAACCCGGGAGGAAGAGCGCCTCCTCGAGGTGATACTGGCTCGCGCCGCTCTCGCCTAACGCCGACGCCCAACTGAGAGTCATGGCCGCCCGGTAGTGGGCCGCCCCGAAAGTGGAATCCGCATCCAGTGCACGCTCGAAGTGAGAGAGCGCGGTCGCCCAGTCTGCGCGTCTGTACCGTGCTTCTCCGCGAAGAAACTCCTTCAGCGCTTCGGGTGATTCGGTGGTGACACTGGTGAGATCGATCCGTGACAGTTCCCCTTCGCTGACGCCGCCGATGGCCCGAATCGTTTCCACAGCGAAACGGTCAACGAGACTCAGAAGGCTGTCGGGCGATCCCTCGGCCTCCACCTGACTGAGCGGGGTGCGGCTGGATACCTCGTACAACGTGGCGGCCAAACGCACCCTGGACCCGAGGGAAACCCCCTTTCCGACTACGGCGTAGCGCGCCTCGGTCTCCTCCGCCACGCGCAATGCAGTCTCGAGGTCTGCTTCGCCGCCTTCCGGTACCTGCTCATCCCACCTGGCCCACAGAGTCATAGGGCTGATCGGTCTGATGCCTTCGATACCGTCCAGCGCCATCGACAGCAGAACAACCATGCTCTCGCGGAGGTCGATGGTCTCGAGCGCTGAACCGGACACGGAGAACGGCAGGAACGCGACGCCCGGGTCCGCTTCCTCAGCGATCGCTTCCTGTGGCGCGAAACTGCGGCCCCGGTCCTGGATCACCACGTAGAGACCGGCGAAACCGAAGAGAACAAGGAAGGCCGCAGCGCCACCGACAAGTGCGTTCCGCCAGGTGAAGAGGCGGTGGTGTACACGTCCTATCTTGCGGTCCGGCTCACTCCCATCCTCCGGGCTGCGCTCTTCGGTAGCTTCCGGGCGACCCACGCCCTCCTGAACGAACGCGGTAGCCAGGACGATGGGGAGCCCTATGATCAGCAGGAAGAAGGCAAAGCGAGGAGTCCAGTCGGGGAGGTTGAGAGACTCCGCCAGGGTGCCGACCACCCCGAGGATGATCCAGCCAGTCACCAGGTAAACGCCCAGCACCTGCCAGAGTGAGCGCCGGTGAATCTCGTGGATGAGCTTCTTCATCTAATGCGCCCCACAGTGGCTGGGTCTTGTCGGAGGTGAGCAAAGATAGGTCAGATGGAGAAACAGCGCACCAAGATCGCCATCGCCCTCTTGCCAAAGGGTACATAGATATGTATATACAGTGATATGGAAGTGATGCTGCAGGCCCTGGCAGACCCCCGCCGCCGCGAGATCGTCGAGATTCTTCTGCAAGAAGAGCAGCTCGTCGGTGACCTCGCGCGGCGGCTGCCTATCGCCCAGTCCGGCGTGTCCCGGCACCTGCGCATCTTGAAAGAGGCGGGCATGGTCGAGTCGCGGACTGAGGGTCAGCGGCGGGTCTACTCATTGCGAGCGGAGCCCTTTGAGAAGCTCTCGGAGTGGTTGGCGC
The DNA here is from genome assembly GCA_036679495.1 of Gemmatimonadota bacterium. GTDB lineage: Bacteria > Gemmatimonadota > Gemmatimonadetes > Palauibacterales > Palauibacteraceae > JAZDDE01. The sequence goes on from JAZDDE010000142.1 coordinate 8,828, forward strand.
AATACCGTCGGCTCTGGGAGAGCCGACTGGACAACTTCGAGGCCGAACTCGAGCGGCGAACACCCGCACCGAAATCAACGAACAAGGATAGCTAGATGAGCGAACAAGAGGTGATCGAGCGAGAGGTGATCGAACGAGTTTGGCCGGCCCCCATCGGTCTGATTTGGGAGCTGTGGACCACCGCCGAGGGCATCGCCTCCTGGTTTGGCCCGCGGGGCTTCACCGTCGAGGTGGAGGAGATCGATCTCAGGGTTGGTGGCATCTTCCGCTACACGATGCGGGCGACCGAGCCGAAGGCCGTCGCGGCCATGGAGAAGCGGGGGCAGCCCGCCTCCCACGTCATTGTTTCGACGTTGACCGAGGTCGATCCCCCGAACAAGCTGGTCTACGACTCGCCAATGGGCCCTGAGACGATGACGACGTCGGTCGAATTCTCGGAAGGCCCCGAGGGCGTGAAGATGGTGCTGGAGATCGCAGCCACGAAGGCGGGCATGACGGCCGGCGCCGCCATGGGTTGGAAGAGCTCCTTGGAGCGCTTCGCTGAACAGCTGGCATAGCCCCGGCGTCCCAAAGCGAAACGGCCGGTTCTCGAAGCGAAGCCTTCAGCGGCGTGTTGCTGGCAGCTCGCGGGGAAGACCGGCCGCTTTTCGCGCCACAGGGGCAGGAAGAACCGGCTACCAGTCCTCCATCATCTCCTTGACCGCAAACACGGGCACTATGTCCGTGGGGACGGATTCCAAGCGGTCCAGAGCGTCTTGCATCTCCGGAGAGATCTTGCCGTACTGTTCGATGAAGGCCACGGCACCGTCGTAGTCCGCGGTCGCTTCCAGCAGCAGATAGTTACGCGCCAGGTCTGCCATCGCGCCGGGCATGACTTCGAGATCCGCGGCGAACTTGCCAGTTTCCGAATCATGCGTAATCGCGGCCTGCTCCCGCAGGTAATTGAACTGCGTGAGACAGCCCATTCCGTGCGCCTCGCCGACTCCGAACCGAACGCAGCGGAACATGTCGGCCACGTGGTCGATGTAGACCTCTTCAAGGAACTCCTGCGTGTAGACGCCGCGTTCGGTGAGGATGCGAAGGCTGTGGGTACCCACAGCGTCTGCTTTCGCTTCTTCGATCCTGGAGTATTTGTCCCTGAGACCCTTGTTGACGGTCAGGTCTGGCTGGCCGGTCACATAGTCCGGGCCAAGTCCGTGAGCCAGTTCGTGCATGAGAATGCGCGTGAAATAGGGGTTCACCGAAATCCGCTCGGCCTGCTCCGCGACCAGCACCGTCTGCGCGATCGGCTTTAGGATCTGCTCGAACTTGGCGTCGATCACGTTGCGCAGCATCACCTTTTTGGAGCCTTCCTCTTCCCGCACCTGAGCATCGTTGGGAAGGTTGAAGGCGATGGTCTGTACGCCCGATCTGGTGTCGCCGGCGGCGTATATTTCCGTCACGACAGAGATAGGCGAGTTGAACGGCCGGTCGAGGTACTTATGCTCATCCGGGATGGGGAGCGCCGCCTCTAAATCGGGCAGATGTGCGGCCAGCCCCTCCAGGAGGGCGGTTTCCTTCGGATCCTTAAGCGTGATGAACGACTCGTACGCCGCCTTGTAGCCAAACAGCTTGTCTTCATAAACTTCGTACGGGCCCAGGGTGGGATCAATCAAATTGTCTGTGAGCCGCATCCACGCGACCTCGCTGTCGAAGTACTCGTCGGACAGGAGTGACTCGGCACGCAGCTCGAGAAAGCGGCGCACTGATTGGTTGTCCGCGCTGCTGGCCGCGTCTCGCAGCAGCTCGGCGGCCGCGACCAGGTGTTCCTGGTACGCCTCCGCGTACGGGACAGCCTTAAGTCCACCATCCTCGGTCCGCTCGATGACTGTGTAATAGGATGTGAAGGCCTCGTCGTCCTCCGGATGTTCGGCCACCCAGCTCTCGAACTCCTCGCGGGTCAGATCGTCGGGGTAGTAGCCGGCGCCGGCCGGTTTCGGCCCGACGTCCAGGAAGGGGGCGTCGTCCTCGAGACGGTCCCACGGCCCGTACATGATTTCGTAGTACGCCCGGGCGTCTTCCTGATTCGGCGGGAGAATGGCTCCCGGATCCGCGTTTCCGCGCCAGACTTGAAGCTGAAAGATCATGTCGAGATGATCCGAAGCCTGGATCAGATTTTTGAGAACGGCCTTTTGCCGGTCGTCGAGGAGGGACTCATCAAAGCTCAGGGTGGTGGGGACGAACTTGGCCAGCTGAGCCGCCACGTGGTCCGCGTCGAGGCCGGCCACTTCACCGTCTCGGGCTTGATCAGCTGGGGTGCATGCAACGGCGCCGCCAATGAAAAGAGCCGCAGCGATGCGGCTCGATGTGCGCAGCAATGGTATTCGCACTGGACCTCCTACGAAATCGAGTCTTTTTTGGCCTTTTCCCGTCTCACAGCCCGCAGTATCAAATACCCGAAGCCACCCCAAACAAAAGCGAGGACGAGGATCATGGTCGTGATTCCGGTCGTACTCAGTTCAGCCTCCCGGCAAGAGCGAGTTTTTCAGTAACAACCACCGAGCGAGTGCGTCGCTGGGGCGGCGACCCGAATCTAGCGAGCGTGAACACCCGGTGCACGGAACGAGCTAGAGGCCCAGCGCGTCGGCCTCGGACCGCAGGGCATCGATTACGAATTGAATGTGCTCGGTGGGATCCTCGCCCAGCGTCTCCTGCGCCTCCCGGATTCCCTCGCGATCGACAGCGGCGGCAAAAGCCTTGTCTTTGAGCTTCTTCTTTACCGACTTGGGCGCCAGATCCATGATTCCGTTCGGGCGAACAAGCGTACATGCGATCACAAACCCGGACAGTTCGTCGACGGCTCGCAGAGTAATGTCCAGCTTGCTCTCTGCCGCCGTGTTCGTGTAATCGGCGTGCGCCATGATCGCGTGCACCATCTCCTCCGGATACCCGCGCTCGCGCAGGATGGCGACGCCGGCGCTCGGGTGCTCCGCATCGGGCAGGTGGTCGTCGTTCGGCCAGCGTTCGTAGTCGAAGTCGTGCAGCAAGCCCGTCTGGCCCCAGACTTCGGCGTCCTCACCATACTTATCGGCGTAAGCTCGCATGCATATCTCCACGCCATACATGTGCCTTCGCAGGTTTTCGTTGGCCGTGTATTCGTGCATGAGCGCGACGGCCTCGTCACGCGTCGGAAGCTGGCTCATTCGGGCTCCTTGGTTCGGGATCGGGTGTGAAGCTCCGGCTGCTCTGTCCGAGCGCGGCGGCGCGGGTGACGGCATTGGAGCCGAAACGTTCGTTCAGAGCGTCGAGCGCGCCGGCAATTCGCGTATCCGGCGCTGGTCCCTGTGGCTCAAACAGGCCCATTTGCCGGAGCTCTGCCGAGTTCTTGCTCAGCCCCGACAGGCTGACTCCCACCAGTCGCACCTTGAGATGGGGCCGGTCGGCTTCACGGAGAAGTTCCTGGGCCACAGGCCAGATGGCTTCGAGGGTGTCGGCCGGCTGAGCAAGAGTCTTCTGCCGGGTCACAGTCTCGAACCCCTCCCAGCGCAGCTTGACGGTGACGGTCTGGCCCTTGAGTCCCTTCTTTCGCAGCGAAGCCGCCGCCTGCTCACTCAGAGCCAGAAGTCGCCGCTCGACGCGTTTCCGGTCGCTCACATCAGTGCCGAAAGTGACTTCCTTGCTGAGCGACTTCCGGCCCCGGCCCGCGTTCACCGGCCTGGCGTCCTGTCCCCGGCTGAGCCGGTGAAAGCGGACGCCGAGTGCCTCGCCGAGTGCTTTCTGAAGGCGTGCCTCCGAGCATGCCGCGACATCACCGATCGTGGCGCATCCGAGACTCCTCAGGCGCTGCTGCGCCTTGGGGCCGGCTCCCCAGAGGCGCTCGATCCCGAGAGGAGCGAGAAAGTCCGCCTCGCGTCCCGGCTCGACGACCACGAGTCCGTCCGGCTTGTCGAGGTCACTGGCTACCTTCGCCACGAACTTGGAAGCGGCGCAACCGACCGAGGCTGTCAGTAGCTCCTGCCTCCTAATCTCATCCTTGATGTGCCGTCCGATCGCAGGCCCATCTCCGAGCAGGCGCCTGCTGGCGGTGACATCCAAGAACGCTTCATCGATGCTCAGGGGCTCGACGAGGTCCGTGACCTGATCGAGTATCTTGAACACGCGCGCCGACACTTCGGCGTATAGAGACATGCGCGGCCGAATGAACACGGCCTGTGGGCAGGCCCGGTATGCTTGGCCGATCGGCATCGCCGAGCCGACACCAAAGCGGCGGGCTTCATAGTTGGCCGTGGCGACAACCCCGCGGCCACGCCCGCCCTTGGGGTCCGATCCGATGACGACCGGCTTTCCCCGTAGGCCCGGGTCTTCACGCTCCTCGATGGCCGCGTAGAAGGCGTCCATGTCCACGTGCAGAATGGCGCGTTGCCGCGTCATATCCTCGGGACTCACGCCGACTCCCCGGGCCTCACGCGGGTTCCAGGGCCAGTCGCTCATTCACGATGCGCCTGAGAATGGCAGGGAAGTCGCTGATCAAGCCGTCGACACCCAGGTCGAACAGTCTGCGCATTTCCTGCGGCTGGTTGACCGTCCAGACGAACACGCCCTGGCCTGCCTGGTGTGTTCGCCGCACGAAGCCTTGGGTAACGATGCGCAGGCCGTGGCTCCGAACGGGGACCATGGCGGCGCTCACCTTGCCCGGCAGACCCCGTCGCAGGCCGATCTTCGAGAGCAGGACGGTAGGCCGCAGATCGTCAGCGGTGGCGCAGTTGTATAGCGCCGCCTCAATCGCTGGCGCTGAGTCTCGCGCCGACTCTCCGCCAACCAGGATTCGGGATCTGGCCGGGTGTTCGCGCAGCCACTCGCCCAGCGCCAAGCCCGCGGCCGCGCTCTTGACTTCGATAATCAGCGGTAGCTCACCGCACGCCTCCACAGCCTGGTCCAGCGTTGGAATACGGACCCCGCTCTCCCGAAACGGAAAAGAACGCCCGTGGTCCAGGGTGAAACGGTAGCCAGCATCGAGTTGCTGGAGCCGGGCCAGTGACATCGCTTCAGCGGGTCCGCTGCCGTCGGTAGTGCGATCCACGGTCGGATCGTGGAAGACGACAAGCTCGCCGGACGCCGCCAGGTGAACGTCCATTTCGATCGCCTGGGCGCCGCCAAGCACCCCCCGCTCGAACGAAACAAGGGTGTTCTCGGGCGCCACGCCCGCAGCGCCCCGATGGCCAATGATGCGAATAGAACTGCCGTGCCCGAACATGACTCACACAGTAGCTTTTCGCCCGCACAAGTGTCCACGCTGCCCGAGGGAGGCCATGATCCGAGTCCTTATCAGTCCGGCCGCGTTTCGGGAAAGCTTCAGCGCGCTGGACGTAACGGACGCGATCGAGCTCGGAGTGCGGGAGGCGATCCCGGCCGCGGATATCGTCTCCCTGCCGATCTCGGACGGAGGGCCCGAGCTATCCAGCGTGCTCGGCCGGGTCCTCGGGGGGCGCACCGAGCGCTGGGAAGTCACCGGTCCCGTGGGGATGCCAGTGGAGGCCTGCATTCTGTGGCTCGACTCCACGACGGCCGTGATTGCATCGGCCGAAGCCTGCGGTCTGCATCTCGTGCCGCCGGGCGACCGAGATCCCTGCCTCACACACTCCTGCGGCGTGGGGGAGCTCATGACGCACGCGGCCAATACGGGCGCGGCCTCAATCGTCGTCGGACTGGGCGGCTCCGGAACGGTGGACGGGGGCTCCGGTATGGCTAGCGCACTCGGGTTCTCTTTTCTCGACGCACAGGGTGAGGCCCTCAAAGCAGGCGGCTGCGCTCTGGCCGGCCTGGCCCGCATCGCACCGCCTGCCGCATCCCCGCTGGCACGATCCGCCGGATCGCCGGCAGCGTCCGCCGGAACGGACACGGCAACGGCCGCACGCGTGATCGCACTGGCTGACGTAGCCAGCCCGCTGCTCGGACCTGACGGGGCGGCCCGCCGATTCGGCCCGCAGAAGGGTGCTACCGCCGAGCAGGTCGAGATGCTCGAAGCGGGCATGGAGCGATTGGCCGGGTGCGTGGCCCGCGATCTGGACACCGAGGTGGCTGACCTGGCTGGCGCGGGAGCCGCCGCCGGCCTCGGAGCTGGCCTGGCCGCCTTTGCGGGCGCGAGTCTGGTTCCCGGCGCCAACTGGGTGCTGGACCGAATCGGATTCTTTGCCGAAGCACGCAGAGCAGATCTCGTGATTACCGGCGAAGGCTCCTGGGATCAGGGCAGTCTGCTCGGCAAGGGTCCCGCCGAAGTCCTCGCCGAGGCTCGGCGGCATGGGTGCCGGGCCCTCCTCGTTACGGGGCGCGTAGCCGGAGGTCTGCCTCAGGAAGTCGAAGTAGTTGGAGGCAGCGGTCAGATGCTCAGCCTGGCCGATATCTCGAGACTCGTCCGGGACGCCTGTCTCGAATTTTGACTTCGGGCCGCAACAGACCGGATTTCTTGGCGCCGCACCGCGAAAACATCTATTCTTCCGGACTTTTTCACGACACCTGACCGTGCTGGTCGAATCGCCGCGGGAGATAGATGGCTACTGACACATCTGACACGTCCAAATCGGCCGCGACATCCGCCGAATCCGAAGCCCATCCAGAGGCCCATCCCGAAGACTTGATGAACCGCCTCGTGTCCCTGTGCAAACGAAGAGGCTTCGTCTTCCAGTCGTCGGAGATCTACGGCGGGGTAGGGGCGGTCTACGACTACGGTCCACTCGGTGTGGAGTTGAAGCGCAACGTTCGCCAGGCCTGGTGGGCGGAAATGGTCCATCAGCGGGAGAATATCGAAGGCCTGGAGGCCGGAATCATCATGCATCCGGCAGTCTGGGAGGCCAGTGGCCACGTGGAGGGGTTCACGGACCCCCTCGTCGAGTGCCGCAATTGCCACCGGCGATTCCGCGCCGATGAACTGGAGAGCGACCAGTGTCCGGCCTGCGGCGTCACCGGGCAGCTCATGGAGCCGCGCCAGTTCAACCTGATGTTCCGGACCTTCATGGGCCCGGTCGAAAATGAAGGCTCAGTCGCCTACCTGAGGCCGGAGACGGCGCAGGGAAGCTATGTAAACTTCCGCAATGTTCAGGACAGCGCGCGCCAGAAGATTCCGTTCGGCATAGCCCAGATCGGGAAGGCGTTCCGCAACGAAATCACGCCTGGGAACTTCATCTTTCGGACCCGGGAATTCGAGCAGATGGAGATGCAGTTCTTCGTCGAACCGGGCACGGACGACGAATGGTTCGACACGTGGCTCGAACGCCGAATGGCCTGGGTACAGTCACTGGGTATCAGCCCGGGACGGCTGAGGTTCCATGAACACGGCCCCGACGAACTCGCGCACTACGCCAAGAAGGCCATGGACATCGAGTATCACTTCCCGTTCGGCTGGAATGAATTCGAGGGAATCCACAACCGAACCGACTTCGACCTCCGGGCCCACCAGGAGAAGTCGGGTAAGAAGCTGGAGTATGTGGAGGCTGCGTCGAACAAGAGATTTCTCCCCTATGTCATCGAGACAGCGGCGGGTCTTGATCGCACCGTGTTGGTGCTGCTGGCCGATGCCTATGCGGTAGAAGCCGTCAACGATGAGGAACGCGTGGTGCTGCGGCTGAGTCCCGCTCTGGCCCCGATCAAGGCCGCGATCTTTCCGCTGATGAAAAAAGAGGGGATGCCGGAGATGGCCCGCCGGATTCTGGCGGACCTTCAGGGCCGGTTCCCGGTGTTCTACGATCAGGCCGGGTCGATCGGAAAGCGGTACCGCAGGCAGGACGAGGCGGGAACCCCGTTCTGTGTCACAGTAGACCACGATTCGCTAGAGGATGACAGCGTAACCGTCCGCGACCGGGACACGCTTGAGCAAGACCGGATCGCAGCGGATCAGCTAACCGAATACCTGGCCGAGCGAATCTCCACTGCCTAGCAAAGTGGTGCTGAGCGTGGACGAGGTGGAGGCCCTCGCCGAATCGTTCGAAAGCCAGCGCGAAGCGGAGCTGTTTGCCGCCGCCTCCGGCCGAAAGAGCTGGCCCGAGCTCGCCCCTCTGTATGAGGGGCAATCTGCGCTCGCCCCGGCAGACATTCTTCCCGCGATACAGACAGAGCTGGCAGGCGAGCCAAGCGGAACAGAACGGCGCCGGCTGGAAGCTCTGCGTGGCTGGGTCGCCCGTCACAGCGCCAGGCGGGCTTCCGCTCGGTTCGATGATGAGTATGCGGCCTGGTCGGCTACGGCGACGGTTCCCATCGAAGGCGGCGACGTCCCGATTCGCGAGGTTCCGGATCTCATTGCTGAGATGGCCGACGGAGGCCAGCGCGCCGCGATTGAAGAGTTGCGGATGGATGCCGTGGCCGATGTCTCCTCTCTTTTCACCGACCGGTATTCGGCCTGGAAATCCTCTATCGAGGATCTCGGGTACGGCACTGGCCCCGCCGCGGCGGAACGTACCCAGGGCGTGAGCCTGGACGGCCTGCGCAGAGAGGCCGGCCGTTTCCTCGATGAGACAGACGCTCTGTACCACGATCAACTCGGCGAACAGTTGCCGGGTATGCCGGGGGCCCGTCCCGGGAGTCCGGCCCGACACGACGTAGCGCGACTGGCGCGGGTTCCGTGGCTGGACTCGGATGTGGCGGTGGTGGATACGCTGCAGGAAGTGTCCACAGATCTATCAGACATCGGCCTCTCTCTCGAAGCCGACAACCGGGTGAAAATCCACTCGGAATGGTCGCCGTCACCCTGGATGCGGCCCTTCTGCGCGGCTGTACGTGTGCCGGGTGAGGTGGCCCTTCTCGTAACCCCGATTGAGCAAGTACCCGCGGCCCGGCAGCTTCTCCGGGCGATCGGGCGGGCGATTCACTATGCCTGGCTCGACCCCCGCTGCTCGTTCGCTCTTCGGGCGCTGGGGGATCCCTCCGTAGTGGAGGCCCACACTCACCTGTGGGCGGACCTGGGCAGCACCGCGAGCTGGGTGGGCCGCGTGTGGGGACTCACGGGCGACCGACGCGAGAGATACCTGCGGCTAGCCGCTTTCCTGGATCTACACGAAGTGCGCTGGCACGTGGCGCGGCTGGAATTCGCCCTGGCGGAGGCCGACGCTGGCCACGCCGAGGGCCCCGGCGCGTCCTGGAGCCAGCTCATGCAGACAGCCACCGGCCTCACGACGGATCCGCGCGAATATCTCGAATATCTTAGCTCCGGAATCCAGGTGGCCTTCTGGCTCCGCGGCCGGATGCTCGCTACTCAACTAGGCCGTGAACTGCGAAATCGACACGATGAGGACTGGTATCGAAACCCGCGGGCTGGAGCCTTCCTCAGCCAGTGGCTGCTGGACTATGACGGGCAGGATGCCGGCGAGCTGGCGGTCCAGCTGGGGGACGATCGCTTGAGCGCCGAGGCCCTGCTGACTCTCACCAACGAGCGTCTTGCGTAGTCCGGGGATGCGGACGTGGTCGGCCCTCGTGGTCTGGGCGGCCTTGCCGATCGGTGTTCCAGCGGGCGTCGCCCAGCAATCAACGGCCGAGCCGGCGGCACCCGACACCCCAGCCGAGGCTGAGGATTACCTGGCCTTTACGCCGGAGAGCGAGATCGGCGACTTTCTGGCTGGACTGCGAGCAGCCGGCGGCCAGCTCCAGGTAGATACCGTGGCCTGGCAGGGAGATCTTCCGATCGTTCTGGCGAGATTGTCGGGCCGACGTACGGCGCCCAACCGTCCGTCCGTGCTTGTGATCGGGCTCCAGCACGGAGACGAGCAAGGCGGAAAAGAGGCGGCGCTGCGGCTCATTCGGGACGCGGCATTTGGTGCGCTTGGCGACGTACTCGACGACATGGATCTACTGGTCATGCCGGCGCTCAACCCGTGGGGGGGAAGTCAGCGGACACGCTATGATCCTGAGTCCGCGGATCTCAACCGGGACCACATGCGCCTGACGTCGGGCGCCACGCGGGCCCTCCATGATGTGTTCGTTCAGTACGAGCCTCACGCGGTTCTCGACCTGCACGAACTCGGACCCGTGGGTTATGACGTCCAGATCGGGGTGCCAACGCACCCGAACGTAGAACCACGCCTCATCGAGTTTGCCCGCTTCTATGTGCTGCCCCAGGTCGTGCGGGACCTGGCCGACGCAAACATCACGTTTCACGAGTACGTATCGAGCCATCCGGAACCACCGGAACCGGGCGAGTTTCTGACCTATGCCCCCATCGCAGCCAACAACGCACGGAACGTGTTCGGTCTCTCCGGCGCCGTAGGTTTTCTCGTGGAGACGTCCTAAACTCGAGAGATAGAGGGTCTCGGAGGCCGGACGGACCGCCTTCTGTCGACCGTCGTCTCGCTGCTTCGAGGCCTGGCGATCCACAAGGACGAGCTAATGTCCCGGGTTGAGGCGGCCCGCAGCCGGATGCCGTTTACGGCCGTCCTGGAAGCCCGAAACGCAGCCGACCCGAAGAGACCAAGTCTGACCTGGCGCGTCCGGAACAGGTTCGGATCGTTCAGCACGGAGACGATCCATCGGTGGCGTCCGCTGGTGCGGCCGGTTCTCGAAGTGAGACCACCCGCGGCGTACTTGATCGCCCCGGCCGAGCAGGGCCTGGTCGAGCTGCTGACGCGCCATGGTATCCCGGTCCGCCGACTCGTGACACCGGTCAGGATCCTGACCGGCGAATACCCGGCTCTCCCAGACGCTGGCGACGATGACCCTGAGACTGCTCGCTCCGCCGACGACTTTATTCGCTGGGAGGAGCGCGAAGTACCGGCGGGGACCTGGGTTGTGGTGCCCCAGGCGCCGTTCGCACGGCTGCTTCTGACGCTGGCGGAACCGTACTCGCAGGACGGTTGGTTTGCGTTTCAGCCCTCAGGCACGGCGCTGGCTTCCGAGGGCTACAGCTCGGTCGCCAGGGTCAACGATCCTGCCGATCTGCCCACGCTTCTGCGTGTCACCCGCCCGCTGCGTGACTCCGACATGCTCCTGGCGGAGTAGGCGTGAGCCCCATCGTCTGGGTCGTCGTCGTGGGTTTAGCGGTAGCCGTGTATGGCGGCCTCATGATGGTGCGTAACCGCCGCCTCGTGCCTCCTCCACTCCTGGGAGCGGATGGAGCGCCGCTCGCGACCAAGCCGTTCACGTTCTCTGACGGCGTGCAGGTCGAGTACGTGGACATCGGCTCGGGTCCGCCTCTCCTACTCCTTCCCGGCGCGGATGGCATAAAGGAGACCTTCCGGTTCCAGGTCGTAGAGCTTTCGCGCCAGTACAGGGTGATCTGTGCGGATCTGCGAGCCAGCCACTCGGACTCCGATACTTTTGACCGGTTCGCGGAGGACGTTCGCGAGCTGCTCGATGCGCTCGGGATCGAGCGGCCGGCCATCCTGGGACAGAGCCTTGGGGGAGCCATCGCGATGCGCTTTGCCACCTTATACCCGCAGCGGGCCGAAGCTTTGATCCTGGCAAATACGCTGGCGAGAGTAAGCTACGATCATGTGGGTCTAAACAGGACCGGTCTCGGGCCGGTAGCCATGTTCACGACCCGGTACCTTCCGACGGCCCTGGCGAGGGCTTTCGGTAGGTTGTGGTGCCGGCTCGGCGTCTGGCTGTTCGACAGCTCGGCTGGGTGGCACCGTACGATCGAGTACGCTCTGTGGACCGGCGGGAGGGTAATCATTCCGGCCGTATCTTCGGGCCGGGTCGATCTTCTGCGACCGACAGATCTTCGCCCGGACCTGCCGGCAATTGCGGCGCCGACCCTTATTCTAAAGGGTTCGGTGGACACCTACGTGCCGCCGGCCTGGGCAAGGGAAATCGCTAGTCTCATACCGGGCTCACGATATGTTGAGATCCCGGAGACAGGGCACATTTCGCACGTTTCGATGTCAGATGAATTCAACAGGATCGTCCTGGAGTGGCTCGCCGAAAGGAAGGTGCAGCAGTGACCGAAGGGCAGAGATTCTCGTCCCGCTGGGGAGCCATGGTGGCGATGCTTGGCATGGCCATCGGCACCGGCAACATCTGGAGATTTCCGCGCGTGGCGGCCTCCAATGGGGGCGGATCCTTTCTCATCGCCTGGTTCGTGTTTCTGCTCCTGTGGTCAATTCCACTGATCCTCGTCGAGTTTTCCATGGGGCGGCAATCACGTGTGGGACCGATCGGGGCGTTCACGCGTTTGGTGGGCCGGAAATACGCCTGGATGGGGGCCTGGATCGCGTTTACGGCGACCGCGATCATGTTCTACTACTCCGTAGTGATGGGCTGGACAGTGCGATATCTGATCGGCTCTGTTACCGGCTCGGTTCCGACCGCGAGTCCGGAGGCCGCTGGCGCCTTCTGGGAGACCTACGTGGAGTCGGGCTGGGCGGTGGCCACCCACGCCATTGCACTCGGCCTGGGCCTGGCCGTAGTCGCAAAGGGCGTGCGGGGAATCGAGCGGGCCGCCCGAGTGTTGATCCCCAGCCTGTTCGTGATGGTTATTGTGCTGGCGATCCGAGCCGTAACGCTGCCTGGCGCTTCGGAGGGACTGGCTTTTCTGTTCACGCCGAACTGGTCGGATCTGACCTCCGCAAATGTCTGGCTTGAAGCTCTGACGCAGAACGCGTGGGATACCGGGGCGGGCTGGGGTCTCGTTCTTTGCTACGCCATCTACCTCCGTGAGCGGGAAGACACGACACTCAACGCCTTCATACTCGGGTTCGGAAACAACTCCGTCTCGCTGCTTGCGGGCATCATGGTCCTGTGCACCGTGTTCGCCCTGATGCCGGAGGCAGCTACGACGATCGTAGGGGCCGGCAACGAGGGTCTGACCTTCATCTGGGTTCCGCAGCTTTTCGGCCGAATGCCAGGGGGAAGCGTCTTCATGGTGATCTTTTTCCTCGCCCTGATGTTTGCGGCGTGGAGCAGCCTGATCGCCATGATTGAACTGGCCTCCCGCGTTCTCATAGACGCCGGTATGCCCCGGGCCCGGGCGCTCAAAGTCGTCGGAGCCTTCGGATTCCTTCTCGGCGTGCCCTCAGCCCTGTCGATCGAGTTCTTCCGAAACCAGGACTGGGTGTGGGGGGTCGGCCTGATCCTGTCCGGTTTCTTCTTCGCTTTCGCCGTTCTTCGTTCGGGAGTCGATCGCGTGCGCCGCGAGTGGATCAACCAGGAGGGGAACGACATGACGATCGGTCCCTGGTGGAACTGGATGATGCGGTTCGTGGCGGTGCAGGCGGTCGTGCTGATGGTGTGGTGGCTGTATCAGGCTGTGGATCTGGATAACCTTGGCGCCACGTTCACTCCGTTTTCGAGCTTCAACGTCGGGTCAGTCCTCGTTCAGTGGGGGATAGCCATTGGTGTATTCCTGGCCCTGAACAAATGGCTGCACCAGAAGTACGGTGATCCAACGACTGAAGACGACCTGGGGCGGGTTCCCTGACGAGCCGCGTAGAGTCGGGCGGCTTCAGCGTAGGCCGCTGGCTGGGATTTCCCGTACGAATCGACTATTCGTGGTTCTTCGTGTTCCTGTTGGTCATATGGACGTTCACGGAGCGGGAGTTTCCGGCCCAGCTACCCGGCTTGGGCCAGGGGACGTACACCCTGATGGGCACGACGGCTGCGGTGCTTTTCTTCGTCTCCGTCCTGCTTCACGAATTCGCTCACGCAGGAATGGCGCAGGCGCGGGGCATTCGCGTGACCCGGATTACGTTATTCATTTTCGGCGGGCTCGCGGAGCTGAGGTCGGAGCCCCGCCGGCCGGCCGACGAATTTCTCATCACGGTGGTCGGGCCTCTGGCCAGCTTCGCCCTTGCTGGCCTTTTCTACGGCGTGCTGGCGGTGACGCAGAGCCTGGGGCTCCCCGCTTCCCTCTCGGTAGTCGCCCGATTCCTGGCTTTGATGAACCTGGTACTCGCGATTTTCAATATGGTGCCCGCCTTCCCTCTGGATGGCGGCAGGATTCTGCGTTCGCTGCTGTGGAAACTGTCGGGAGACCCGCATCGCGCGACCCGCTGGTCGGCCACCCTGGGGAAGGGATTCGGGCTCGCTCTCCTGGCGTACGGCGGATTTCTTCTCGTACGCGGCCAGCTCTTCGCCGGAGGCTGGTCGGCCATGATCGGCTGGTTTCTGTACAGCGCCGCCCGAGGGGCCACTCGCCAGTACGGGCTTCGCCAGCTGCTGTCGTCGTCTTCTCTCGGTGATGTACCTTCGGTGGACCATCCCGGAGCGCCGGAAGAGTCTCTTCCTGGTCTCGCGCCCGCTCCCGTGCTGGAAGCGGCTGATAGTTTGGAGGAAGCACTATTGGTTATGCACGAGAGCGGAGCGGATCGCGTACACGTGATTGAGTTCGAAGGGGCGCCTCCCCGCGTCGTGACACTCCGAGACCTGGATGGCTGGTTCACCGCACACCACCCTGGCCATGGCTAAGAAGGCATCCGGCGCTGCCGGCCGCGCGAAGACCAGGCGCCCCACCGGAGCCCGGGACAGGGCCGCGGCCATCGGGCCCACGCTGGCACGATTGTATCCCGACCTCGAGATTTCGCTCACGTACTCGAATCCGCTCGAGCTACTCGTCGCGACGATCCTTTCCGCGCAGTGCACGGATGAGCGCGTCAATCGCGTGACGCCCGCGCTCTTCCAGAGATACCCGCAAGCGGCGGATTACGCGGATAGCGACCCGGATGAGCTCGAACAGCTCATTCACTCGACCGGATTCTTCCGAAACAAAGCCAAGAATATTCGGGGCATGGCGCAGCGATTGATGGCAGAGCATGAGGGTCAGGTGCCCGACTCGATGTGGTGGATACTCACGTAAAGAGGCTCTCTCAGCGCCTCCATCTGACCAAGAACGCCGATCCGCTGAAGGTGGAGCGTGACCTGATGGCGATTCTCCCTCAAGAGGAGTGGAGGCCTTTTTCCTGGCGGCTCATCAAGCACGGCCGAGCCCGCTGCACCGCACGAAAGCCCGACTGTGCTGGCTGCGAGGTGGCCGACAGATGCCCGAGTGCCGGCTCCTTCGACTGACCCTGCCACCGGATCTATGTACCACTCATGAACGAGGCTCGGGAAGCCATTCGCCGCGAGGGGCTCAGGCTCGGCTTCTCACAGGTCGGCTTCGCACCGGCTGAGCCGCCCGCGCATTCGGAAGCGTTTCTCCAGTGGCTGGACCGTGGCTGGCATGGCGAAATGGCGTACATGGCGCGCGAGGACACGGTTCGGCGGAGGCTAGAGCCCGGCGCTGCGCTCTCGGGCTGCCGCACCGTAATCATGGTGAGCCTTTGCTACGGGCCGTCTGATCCGTCGGCGGCGACCGAACCCCAGGCTGACGCCGCCGGTTTTCTGTCTCCGATCCTGGCCCAGTACGCGGAGGGCAGAGACTACCACTCCGTGTTCGAAGAGCGACTGTCCGCTCTTTCCGATGCCATTCGCGCGCTACATCCGACAGCGGCCATCAAACCCTATGTGGACTACGGTCCCGTTTTGGAGCGAGAGCACGCGCAGCGTGCCGGGCTGGGCTGGATCGGCAAGAACACGATGCTCATTCATCCCAGGCTCGGATCGTGGCTACTTCTCGGAGAGCTTCTTACCGACCTGGCCATCGAGCCCGACGAGGCGTTTCTGCCCGACCACTGCGGCACCTGTGAGCGCTGCATCGAAGCCTGCCCGACCGGCGCAATTAGGGCAGCCAGAGAACTCGACGCGCGCCTGTGCATTTCGTACCTGACCATCGAGCTACGGGGCTCCATACCGGAACAGCTGCGGCCCTTAATCGGCCAGCGAGTGTTCGGGTGTGACATCTGTCAGGATGTATGCCCGTGGAATACGGGTCCGGAGCCTGCGGACAGCACGCCCTTCGCTTTCGGGCAGCCGCTCGCTCCCAGGTCGATGTCCCTGTGGGCGGAGCAGCTGTTCGAGATGAATGACGAAGAATACGCTCGCCGATATCGGGATACCGCTCTGAGCCGCCCCGGCCGCGCGGGACTCTTGAGAAACCTGTGTGTCGGGCTGGGGAATTCTGGCCTGACGGCGGCGCTCGGAGTGCTGGAGCGCTGCCTGGCAGATCCATCGCCCGTGGTCTGCGAACACGCCGCTTGGGCAATCCGGCGTATCCACGCCGCTGATGCTGGCGAGCGGTAGCTAGCTCTGTCTAGCCTCGACGACATCCATCTCGACGACATCCATCTCGGATTGGAACAGCGGAACCAGCCAGTTCGCCACGACCTGTAGCTCCGTCTCATCCGCTGGCCCGAAGGCACCGGGCGTGTCGCTGTCGAGGTCGAGCTGGCCGAAGATACCTCCCGCATCGTCGCGGATGAGCACGACGATCTCAGACCGAGTCTCCAGGCTACACGCGAGGTAATTGTCGAGCGTCCGGACGTCGTCCACGAGGATGTTGCGCTCTTCCGCGACCGCGGTCCCGCACACTCCAACACCCACCGCGATTCGCTCGTGGTCGGTCACGGGGCCCAGGTAGTTGTGGAGGATGAGCGTGTCTCCCTCCAGTAGGTAGATGCCCACCCAGTCGTACCTGTCACCCAACTCCGCAATGGCGCTGACAGCTTCCTCTAGCAGGTCGTCGCGTGCCGCGCCCTTTTCCCGTAGCGACTCTAGCCGTGCTACGACGGCATGGCCCAGTCCTATGCGGCTCAGAAGCTAGAAGCCCAGGGACGCGCGAACTATCGGATCGATCCGGTCAGCGGTCCAGAAAGGCTTCCACACCAGATTGATTTCGGCTCGGCTGATTTCGTCGAGCGACTCAGCTGCATTCTGCGCATCTCCCATGATCTGCCCTCCAGCCGGACAGCCCGGACTGGTTAGCGTCATCGTGATTCGCGCGGTGTCGTCTTCCACATCCACATCGTAAACCAATCCCAGGTCAACAATATTGAGCCCGAGTTCCGGATCCTTCACCGTGCGGAGTTCCTCACGGATTCTCCCGCACAGCTGTTCTTGCTCTTCAGTCATGGTTCCAATCTACTCAGTATCGGTTGACGAGTGGTCGTGAATGATCTTCCACCCACCCCCTACCCGCCGAAGCACCAGTGAGAACGGTCCCGAAGCTACCACCTCGTCTTCAGCGTGGACGAGCCACCGGCCGGTGGCCAGAGAATACATGGCGCCGAGCCTTCGCGCCTCCAGACCCTCCAAGCTAAGACTATCACGCGCTTCAGCGGGCTCAAACCAGGGCTGATAGCGCTCCCGGATGTCGTCGTAGCCGTGAACGAGGCCCCGGCCTCCGATATATGTCGTATTCGGAGACTGGTAGTAGTCACTCATGAACGCATCGAGGCTCCCCTCATTGAAGGCCTGCGCCCCCTTCTGCAGCATGTCATGGATCTCTGATTGCAGCTCCGACATTCCCTCGGTGGAAGTCTCAGGCGTCGAGGCGAGCCGGCAGCCGGCAGTAGCGGCCAGCAGACACATCAGGGCAGCTCTGAACCTATTAGCTCTCATTTTCATTCCGGGCCTAGAAGATGTTGTACGAAGTGTTCGGCGGTCATGGTCGTCGCACGCTTTAGGTCGGGGCCAGCCTCCAGGAACGGGTGAACGCTCCCCATCGTGTGGCCTGCGCCTGGAATCACTTCGAGCCGTCCTCTTCGTCCAGCAGCACTCGCCAGCGCCTTGGCCTCGGCTACCGGAACCGTGATGTCCGCATCTCCATGAACTATGAGATAGGGACACGTTATCGCTGCCGCGGCGTCAAGCAGATCCAGCCGAACTCGGTTCTCCCTGATATCCGCAAGAATGTCCGGGTACAGCGGCATTTCCTGCCCCGTGCGGGCATTCAAGATATAAACAACGCCGTTGGTTTCCAGCTCTTCTACTATGTCTATCTCATAGCGTTCCACTGAAGAGATAGCGGCCCATGTAACGACGGCGCTCACATCTTCATTCTCAGACGCAGTGATCAACGCGGCGGCGCCACCCCTGCTGTGGCCGAAGACTCCGAAACGGCTGGCGGGCTCTACGCTGTCCGCCAGATTTCCGCTGCGAAGCCGCTGGAGCACCTCGGCCAGGTCATCCAGCTCTTTTGAGAACGTGTTATGCCCAAACTTGTCCAGCTCTGTGAAGCTGGTGAGATCGCTGCCGACTCCCGAGCCGGTGAAATTGAAACCGACAGTCGTGCAGCCCATCGTGTCCGCGAGCTGGGCGCACAAATAGGGGAAGAAACCCCAGTCCTTGAACCCCTTGAAACCGTGGCAGATGACGATCGCCGCGCCGGAGCGGACAGAGCCAAGCGGCGTCCACACGTCGCCCCGCACTACGTCATCATCTCTCAAAGGAAACTCGAACGCCGTGCGCTGCACGGCGTTCCCAGCTTCGGTCATCAAGCCACGTAGTCGCTAATATTGATGGAATACTTTGCCGGGTCCGTCGAGCGCGAGATCGTCCGGCTGACCTTCCCGGTGGACGGATCGGCTTCGGTCAGATCCCGGATCGGGCCATTGGCGATCCGGGTCCCATTCGCCTCAGCCACAAGCCGAACCAGAGGCCGATTGAGTGCGCGAGCAGACGGATTCTTGGCTACCACTATAGCCAGCTCGCCGGTATCCAGGATGACCGTGGTGCCAACCGGATACAGGCCCATCATGTTGGCAAACGCCTTGACCACGATCGGGTCGAACTGGTTGTTTTCCGCCTCCCGAAGCTGCCGGATCACCTCGTCCGGCGAGCTCGGAGCGAACTGCATGCTGTGTGGCGAAACCGCGGCGTCATAGGCCTCCGCTACTGCGACGATGCGGCCGAACAAGCCCTGGCGCCGACGACGAATGACGCGCGGGTATCCGGAAAGATCCGGCTTCATGTGGTGCTCGTACGCAGCGAGCATGGCCCGGTATGGTGGATCCTTGAAGCCTTCCACGTTGAACAGCATGAGTAGGCCGAAGTCAGGGTGCTGGCTCACCTTGTCCCACTCTTCCTCGTTGAGCCATCCCTTCTTGTTCAGAACGTCCGGTGCGATCAGGATCTTGCCGATGTCGTGGAACAGGCCGGCGAAACCCAGCTGGAAAAGCTGCTCCTTCGAGAAGCCGAGGTGATCTCCCAGAGCCACCGACAAAATGGCGACATTTACCGAGTGGATGTACGAGTGGTCATCATAATCCCGCAGGGTCACCATGCCCAGAATGGAAGCCGGATCCTGCAGCACTTGATCCACCAGGTTGAGAATCGCCCGCTCGGCACGCTGAGCGCCGATCGCTTTCCCTGTTACCATGGTGCTCATCATGTCCCGCGCCGCCTTCACCGAGCTCGCGTACGTCCTGCGCGCCGCTTCTATCGCGTCGGCCTCGCCCTGAGGATTAAACAGGGGGGCGGGCGCCGCCACCTTGATCGGTCGCGGCGTGTCACTTCCGAGGACACCGTGATGCGGCCGACGCCATGGCCCCGCAGGAGCTCGCGAAGCGCAGCCAGCGTGGCGTAGTCGGTCAGATCGACCCGGACCCGAAGGTCGTTGACGAATATGAAGCTCCCGGCCAGCCAGACGGCCAGCCCGCCCTCAGACTTGATCAGGTCCGCAGCCAGCCGCTCGAGCTGCGAGAGGGCGTCTTTTACGACCTGATTCTCATCCGGGTAGATCTGCAATGCCTTGGTGGCGGCATACAGAGCGGATAGAAATTCAGTCCCCACTACACTGCTCGTTTCATCGCTCAGCGATCCGTGATCGTTCATTCGTCGGCCTCCGAGGCTTCGGCCGCATGCGCGTGAGCGTGCGCTTTCAATGCGACCCGAACTGCGTTGCGAACCGTGTCGTCCTTGTCCTTGCTTGCCTTGTCCAGGGCTTTCTTCGCGGCCGGATCGTGAAGAAGACCCAAAGCCCGTGCTGCCCCTGCCCGGACGGT
>JAZDDE010000143.1:0-4069 GCA_036679495.1 Gemmatimonadota bacterium
GTGCGGAAGGGTGGCGGCTTCGCGGCCGAGCGATGCGAGCGCCGCATCTCGGTCCCCGGGCATGCGGTTGTTGAAGCGGCTGAGCTTGATCAGGTAGGCGCGTTCTGCGACAGGAGAGTCGTCACCCGACCAACGCGTATCACCCTCCAGGAGAACGAGGTCATGAACTTGCTGAGCGAGGCGCTTCAGGGCCGTCCCTCCAGCCGGGACTGCCAGAAGCGACGCCTTGCAGTTCAGCAAGAGGAATCGATTCACACTCGGTAGCGCGAGCGGCCCCTGGGTACTGGACAGGCTGCCTTCCCGGCGCGTCACGCATCCCAGGGCGGCTGTGGAAGAGGCGAAGGTATCGAGCGCTGTCGAATACGCCGCCGGGTCGGTAACCCGGAAAAGGCCAAACACCCCGACCTCCTCCGCGGAACTCTGTTCCGCAACAGCGAGTCCGAGTGCGGTGACGATCGTGTACACAGCGGTCGCGATCCGAAGTCTGTGAGCCATCTGATGAGTCTCCTCTGGCGTGTGTTGGCTTTCGACAATCCTATCTTCTCGATTTCGCACAAGAAAGGTCTATTTCTGCACATACGCTGTGCGATAATGCACATCATGAACTGGGACGATCTTCGCCTACTCGCGGCCGTCCGGCGTGGGGGTTCGTTCTCCGCTGCGGCCGGCCAAGTCGGGCTCTGTCACTCGTCGGTATCTCGCCGAATGCGAGCTCTCGAGGCACGGCTTGGCGCACGTCTCTTCTCCCCGATGGCTAGCAAGCTCTCCCTGACAACCTTGGGCGAGAAGCTGGCCGAGGCTGCGGCCGAGATGGAGGAGCTCGCAGACGCCGCATTGCTTCACGCAGTCGGCCAGGACGCGACATTGCGCGGGCCGATTCGGTTCACGACGGTCGACGCGACGGCTCGGAATCTCATGCCGACGATTGAGCGCTTCCTCGAGCGCTACCCGGAAATCGAAATAGATCTTCTCGTCGGCCAGGGCTTTTCGAATCTGACGCGGGGCGAGGCTGATGTCGTATTGCGCGCAACCAACAATCCGCCTCCGACCTACGTGGGGCGCCACGTCGCCACCCACGGCTTCTCGGTCTGTGCGACGCCGGGGCTTGCAGAGCGGTTTCCACAGGCCGCTCCGCTCGATGCGTATCCCTGGGTGGTATGGGGCGAGGGAATGACCGACCGCTGGATGGCTGAACACGTTCCACGCGCGCACATCGTCTGCCGCGCGAACACTGCATTGATGGTTGAAGAGGCGGTACGGGCGGGGATCGGAGTCGGTCACGTCGCGGCTTGGGGAGCAAGCTACTTAGAGGATCTAATCCGGATCCGACCACCGGACACAAGTCTCGATCTCGGAATCTGGCTCCTGACCCATCGCGATCTACGCACCAGTGCACGCGTACGGACGTTCATGGACTTCGTGGCAAACGACGTCCAGGTCCAGCGGAACCTGATCGAAGGACGCGCCTAGGGGGGCTAGCGGGCGTCGAACGGCGCGGACTGCCGCTGCTCAACGGATCGCGGTTCAGCAGCCGGCGGCGCCTTGCAACCGGTCCTGGAACGCCTTGGTATCCGGGATGCTACAAGAGAACCGGGAGCGCCAACAGCAAAGCCGGTCCGACTGCAACCGCGTGTTGGGCGGCTGTTGGGATTAGTGTAGTCAGCGGCCGCCGGGGCCTGGCGACTGCGCTCCCACCCAACCTCAGTGAGCTGGCTTTCGGCGGTGCGCGCTGTAGATCTTGCGCACCCATGCCATCGCTGGTCGCAGTGACCACCTCGCAAGATCCGCGCGAGCCAAAGGCGGCAGGTCGAGCATTCCGTATGTCGGGTGCTCCTTCGGCAGCGCCAGAGGCGCCAGCAAGCTCGCAGCAGTCATATCGGCGCGAGAGAAACGTTCGCCCAGGAGAAAGCGTCTACCGTCGCTCAGCAGACCATCGAACCAGTCGAGCTCGCCCTCGACGATACGCCGGGACTCCTTTCTCTGTTCGGGCCCGAGGTCCATCATTCCCATCATCACCTGACGTACGAGCCCCCAGTTCTCCTCGAGGGGTTGGCGCTCCGAAGCCGCAAGATCCTTGGTGAAGATGGGCAGCACGCTATCAGGGTGGTCGACAAGTGCCTCGGAGTAGTAGTAGCGGCGGACGTGAACGCCGGTGACATCATCGAGCCGCGTCTCGAGCGCACGGCAGTCGTCTTCGAATTCAGAATCGGGGTTCAGGCCCTTCGACGGACTCGCCGCAACTGACTCGGCCCAGTCCATAATGGCACCGGATCCGTGCACCACGCGTCCTTCGGCAACGAGGAATGGGAGAGATGAGCCGGCCGCACCGAGATCCTTCGCCACCTGCACATGGGACCCGGGCGGCAAATGTCTAAGCTCGTACTCGACGCCGAGCGAGTCGAGCGCCCAGCGCGCCTTCTCGCAGTAATGCGAGATCGCGAACACGTACAGCCCTGGGCGGCTGACTTTCTCGTCCATGGCTGTTCCGGCTCCTTTCCACGGACCGGCGAATCCGAATGGGGCCGCCCTCTATGTTGGCCGTACTGTCAACCCCCGTAGCTGACTGGTCGAGTCTACATAGCTCCCACTCCTCTCGGTAGATCGGCGAATGATGCTCCTGGGGGCTTTGCGATGCGTCCGGACAGCGCCGAACCACCTTCTATCCGTGCCGACGTCGTTGCGTCGAACACAAGAGCCCTTGTGCGCCTTGGGCGACTGAAAAGCCTGTTGCGCGGGCAGCCCAATCTAACGGGCGGTGTCGTCACCGACACCAGGCGGCATAACGAGCCACCCGCACCAGAAGCATTCGATGACCTCCCTTGTTGAAGCCTCTCGCGGAGTCGGTGACTGAGATCCTTGCCGGGTCTCAGTGGAGCCGGAGGTCCGTCTTCATCTGCGCGCCTTCGGGAACGACGCCTGTCTCCACGAATCGCCACAGGGCGATCAGGAGCTTTCGGGCGAGCGCCACGATCCCGATCTTCCGCACCCGTTTGCTGCCCGAACCGAAGCGCCGTTCGTACCACTTCGTCAACTCACTCTGCGGCTGAAAACGAAGCCATCCCCATGCAAGCTCGATCGCGCTGCCGCGGATGTGCCGGCTTCCATCCTTTCCGATCCCCTGCTCCCGGTATCGCTTGCCGCTGTCCTTCGGCGTTGGGGTTAGACCCGCCAACGAGCCCACCTCCTTCGTGTTGCGGAAGGTCCGCCAGCTGAAGAACTCCATGCTGTACAGCCAGGCCGTGTTGACTCCGACTCCCCGCAGCGAGTAAAGCTGAGCGGCCTTCGAGACTGCCGGCCCCTGCGAACCCGGCGCCCGGATCTCCTCACGCAACATGTGCCGCCGCTCCGACTCGAGCTCCCGAATGCGAGCCGTGTAGTAGGCGTAGTCTGAAGCGTACCGATCAAGGCGGCTCCGCAACGACGATGGAAGCGCGCGACCACTCCACAGGCGAAGCCGCTTCAGCTGAGCTGGAAGGTTCTTCCAACTGCACAGCGTCAAACCGTTGTTCGCTAGCAGGCTCTTGATCCGGTTGCTGATCCGAGTGCGATCCTGCTTCGACGTCTTCAGCTCCTGGTGCAGATGGCGTCGATCTTCTTCGGCTTCCGTGGGAACCCGCACGACGCTCCAGACCGGCTTCGCGCTTCCCGCAACGTGACGCGCGAGCAGGTCGCAGAGACCGCCGAGATCGAGTCGATCCGTCTTCGCGCGGCGGCGCTTCTGCGGAACCTCGATGCTCGAGGAGTCGACAATCAGGCTCTCCACGCCTTGCACCTCGAGGAACCGATGCAGCCAGAAGCCCTCGCGGCCCGCCTCATAGCAGCTCACCACGCGCACTGGAGCAGGAAGGCCGAGCTTCTTCTTCGCCCACGCGATCCGCGCCAACAGAGCCTTCGTATCGCGCGAAGCGATGTCGCGCACACTCGGAATCTGTCCAAATGCAGAACTGAACCCGAGCTTCCAATGCTCTTCGCCAAGCTCCATCGCGAGCATCAAGACGGGCGTCGTTGCGGTAATCTGGATCGTTGAGGTCGCTGCTGTTTGCTTGGACATCGTGTCCCTCCTTTGTGG
>JAZDDE010000144.1:0-2043 GCA_036679495.1 Gemmatimonadota bacterium
CACCGCATTTGTCGGGTAGGTGAATCTCGATGGAGCCCGCGTTGGGCGCGACGCCCGGAAGCCTTCGACGCTCGAGTGGCCCTTCATCGCGGTGATCGCGGCTTCTAGCAGGCTGCGGAAAAACGTCGTTTGCGGGCGCGAATCCGGGTTTCGGTGGACATTTTCGCCTCCATATCGAGCGGAACTGCGCTTCGGGTCGCCTTCCGGTGCTGCGGCGGTCGCTCGCGGGCGTTCCCTTCGCCACGGAGCATCAGCTCGAACATAGCAATGGCCTCATCCGTACGAGGTTGTAGGCAGCCTGAGTGAAGCTGAACATCCAGCCCACACGTTTGACCCCCCGGTGCTTCGCCTTGCGAATCGGACCGACGGTCTTCCCCCAGCCGAACACCTGCTCGACGCACTTGCGCTTCCACTGGCTGATCTCGTAGCCCGCGTGCGTCGTTGTCCGGTCGTCGATCGCACTCCGGCGGTTCCGGGCGTTCTGAGCCACATGCGGGGTCACCCCCAGGGCCCGGAGCGCTTTTACGTGTTCTTGTGTGTCGTAGTTCTTGTCTCCCCCCAGCGTCGAACGACGTGCGCGCCAAACCCTCTCCATCATCTTCACCGACGCCTCGCGCTCCGCCGTACCCGTCGCCAGGGTCGTCTCGCTGGCCACCACCAGACCGTTTCGGTTCTCCGTGATCACGTGACCCAGGAAGCAAAGCTTCGCTTCCTTCCCTCTACCCTTGCGGAGCAGGCGAGCGTCCGGATCCGTCGTCGAGGCGTGCGTGTCGTTCTTCCGTCGCTCTCCGTGGAAGTCCCTCGCCGTCGGACGCGCTCCGCCCGACGAACTCCCCCCATCCTCATCCTTGGGCCGAAAGCTCTTCTGGCCTGCCCACGCCTCGATCAGCGTGCCATCCACCGTGAAGTGCTCATCCGAGAGCAGTCCCGCCGCCCGGGCCTCCGCCAACACCGCCTGAAGGAAGCTCTCCGCAATCTCTCCTTCAAGAAGCCGATCGCGATTCTTCGTGAACACCGTCACGTCCCACACTCGATCGTCCATCTCGAGGCCCACAAACCAACGGAACAACAGGTTGTACTCAAGATGCTCCATCAGCATCCGCTCGCTGCGAATCGAATAGAGCACCTGGAGCAACAGGGCCCGGAGCAGCTGCTCCGGCGGAACCGAAGGCCGACCGGTATGCGAGTACAGCTTCCGGAACTTCTGATCCAGTCGAGCCAGAGCTCGGTTCGTCATCTCCCGCGTCGCACGAAGCGGGTGGTCCTCCGGAATCCGCGCCTCCGGCGACACGTAGCTGAACATCCCGGACTGCATTCGATCGGTTCCGCGCATCCCTCTACCCCCAATCAAACGTGTACCATCGGATTGCACGCCGTGAAAGGGGTTTTTCCGCAGCCTGCTAGCAGCAGGCTCCCCCTCGCGGGCCCTGCCACTCCCTTCAGCTCACCCGTCGTAGGTCGATAGGTAGCTTTGGAGCCGGCTATGGCCACGACGACACGTGACGGTCGTCGCGCGCCGCAAGGTGCCAGCGGGTAGCGACGGGTAACTGCCGTTGAGAGCAGCTCAGAACTCCATGCGAGGGTCAGGAGATTCGCTGAACGCGCCCTGGCGCGCTAGCACCGGATCACGGTTCGTGATGGGCGCCTGCCTGGCGCTCCTGGTCATTGCGTGGTGGCAGCGAGGAGAGGACTATCTCCGGCCGGACCAGGGCCTGGGTTATCTGCTGGGTATTGAGGGAGCGGTCGCCATGTTGCTCATCCTCGCGTACTCGGCCCGTAAGAGGGTAAAGGCTCTCGCGTCCCGCGGCTCCCTTCAGGAGTGGTTCCGTATCCACATGGTCCTCGGAATTGCCGGTCCGATTCTGATCATCTTGCACTCGAACTTTCAGCTGGGCTCGGCAAACAGCAGCATCGCCATGGTATCGATGCTCTTGGTTGTGGGCAGTGGCTTCGTCGGGCGCTACCTGTACCTGAAGATCCACTATGGCCTGTACGGGAGCCGCGCCGAGCTGAAGGAACTTCTGCTCAAGCTCACCCAGGCGG
>JAZDDE010000145.1:0-3857 GCA_036679495.1 Gemmatimonadota bacterium
CGCCAGGCCACCCAGAATGATCAGCTTCCAGTTCATTGAGACCTCCTTTTTGGAAATCGACTGCGGAAGTCGCTATTCTGCCATACCCGAACCAAGGTTCACGATTCGCGCCTCGGGCAGCCGGGTCTCGACCAGCCAACGCGCGAGGTTCACCCAGCGCTCACACGCGTCCAAAACCGCACTGTCGGCCGAAGCCACGACATGCGGCGAGCGCTTGAGATCGCGGTCGGTCCGTGCCGCGAGACGCACGCTCCAGGTCGTCTCGTCACCGTCATTGTCGGAGCTGGCGATAGCGGTCTCTTCGATCAGCCGCTTGAGCCGGCCGCTGTTCGAAATCGGCCGGTCGAGCAGACATTCGACCCCTGCGACCTCAAGCTCCGCCAGCGATCGCACCAGAAGCTCGACCGCAGCGCGGGTCACGGTCAGCTTGCGGTAGTGCGCGCTCAGCGAAGCGAGATCCCTCAAGACGCCGTCGCGCGCCAGCAACAGAACCCCGCCCGAGAGCGCCGTCTCGAGTGTCAAGATGACGTTATAGCCGTCAACGATGACCGATTTACCCGCCAACCGATCGGCCGGAACCGCCCGCTCCGATCGCCCTCGGCACTCCGCGTCGCTCGCGGCGCAGCGCTGCAAAGCCTTGCGCTGGCGATCCCGGAGGGCATAGCGATCTCCGACCAGCTTGAGGGCCGCCTTAGACGAATAGCCTCGGCCTTTGAGCCAACCGAGATCGGCAACGGCCTTTCTCAGAAGGGGAAGCGCGTCGTCATCGAAGCTGGCCAGATCCTTCGGGTGCGGCCCTCGCCGGGTACGCTTGTCGGGCATCGGCTTCGGATCATTCCATAGCCCAAATTGCGCTGCTAAGCTTCGTGCTCTGGAGGGGGGCCGGACAAGTGGACCAAAACGACACTCCGACCCAGGATCTGGATGTCGGCGCAGCTATCGAAGAAGGCCTGCGCCTTTGCCGCACCGAAGACTGGCAGACCGGAATGGAGATTCTGTGGAAGGTCGCACGTAACAAGAACAGCCGGCAGGATCTGCCGGCAATCTACTACTCCTTCGCGGGCTTCGGAACCGCCAAATTCGAAGGCAACATCAAAGAGGGCATTGCACTCTGCCGGCACGCGATCAAGCTCGACCCGACCGAGCCGGACAACTATCTCAACCTGGCTCGTGTCCACATGCTCAGGTACGACCGCAGAACCGCGGTCAAGGCATTGCACCGAGGCCTACGGATCAGGCCGACACACCCCCGGTTGACCCAGTTCGAACGGGAAATCGGCTATCGGCGCCCTGCGGTCATACCCTTTCTGTCGCGCGACAACCAGCTCAACATATGGTTCGGCAAGAGGGCGCAAAATCATCGCTGAGTTCGACCACTTGCGTGGAGTCGTAGTACCACTCACCTAGATCCTGAACGATTTCGGTGAGTGGAATCTCCAGGTCCAGCGAGGACAAAGCCTGCGCGCGCTCCTCCAGCTCCGCCGCCGACGGACGCGGTCGACCGGTCGCGAGAATCAGGATGTTGCTCGCCCCTCGTACTCGGAACACCAGGGTAGTAGGGAAGCTTCGGCGCACGGTGTGCAGGACACTTGCCGAGAAGGGATCCTTCAGCCCGGCGGCAAGGTTGATTCCGACCAGGCCTCCCGGCTCGAGTCGTCGGGACAGCGCCTCGAAGAACTCCCGAGTGGTGAGCTGAAACGGCACCGCCAAGCCGATGTAGGCGTCGATATAGATGAAGTCCCAATTGTCCTTGGCCTGCTCGACGAACATGCGGCCTCCGCGGATGTGGACCTCATCCGCTGCGGATGGCTGCCAGAAGCCAAAACGCTCAGCGATCTCGGGCACCGCCGGATCGATCTCCACGTAGTCGATGTTCAGATCGGGAAGCGCCTTACGCATCGTCTTCGACACCAGGCCGCCGCCCATGCCGATGGCGAGCATCGAGCGGATCTCCGGGTGGACCAGGACCGCCGCCGGCGTGTAGTGGACATAGCGCGAGTACGGCTTGCCGTCGATCGACATCGCCGATTGGGTGACGCCGTCGCTCTTGAGGTATCGAACGCCGGCCTCTTCCAAGACCTCGATCGTCTGGTACGCGGTGCTGCGCACGGCCAGCACGCCGCTCGTGCCGCTGGAAAGCGTGCCGATCAGGAGGGGCGCCATCGCCAGCAGTGCAGCCGCCCCCTTTTCGAGACGCAACCGTCCGAGTTCCCGCCCCGCCAACGCCGTCGCCGCCGTCAAGGCCGTCGCTATGGTCAAGCCACCGATGTTCGCCGACACCGACCAGCGCGGGATGAGTACGAAAGTGCACAAGAGCGTGCCGGCGAGCGATCCCAGACTGGAAACCGCGTAGAGCCGGCCGGCGGTGTCGCCCAGGCGTTCTATGTCGCGAGCCGCAATCCGCACCACGAACGGAGACACCATTCCGAGCGCGACACTCGGAGCCCCAAAGAGAACAGTGGCAGCGAGCAGCGTACCGGCCGGAGAGCCCTCGGTGAGCCCGGCGAAAAAACCCGTCAGCGGCGCTCCCCAGAGCTTGAGGCCGAGCATCCACAACCCAGCGAACAGCAGGATGCGCCCCAGCACCGGTACTTTCGGGTGCCGGTCGGCGATGCGCCCTCCCCAGCTGTAGCCGATCGAGAGTGCGCCGAGAAAAACGCTGATGAGTGACCCCCAGACGTAGACACTGTTGCCGAAATGGGGCGCCAGAAAGCGGCTCGCGAGAATCTCGAGCGCCATCAAGATGGCTCCGCACAGTCCGGCTAGAAGGTGCAAGCGAAAGTTCAGCATGACGGGTGAGGGTAAGATCTCTCGACTATGCGCAAGCTGACTATGATCTTTGTCGCCTTCGTGTTTGCCGCAGGAGCAATTCCGGCCCAGACCTCGGAATCCGAATCGGGCCAGGACTCCGAATGGCCGGTCTTTTACGAATACTACCCGCCTTCGACGCTCGTGGTGCCCGAACAACCCACCGTTCGCGCCAGGTACCCGTTCGTTGACGTCCACAGTCACCTCTTTCAGATGGCCGATCAGGATCTGGGCGAAGTGGTAACCGAGATGGACAAGCTCAATATGGCGGTCATGGTCAACCTGTCCGGGCGGAGCTTCGATCGGACAACCAACCCGGACGGCACGATGCGCTTCACTCTGCGCGGAGGCGACTACCTCGAGCGCGCGGTCAAGAACGGTCGCAGCTCGGCTCCCGGACGCTTTCTCGTATTCACCAACTTCGATCCTCGGGGTCTGGGTGAAGGCGACTGGCTGGAGCGCACCCTCGCTCAGCTCGAGACCGACGTCCAAAACGGCGCACAGGGTCTCAAGGTCTACAAGAGCCTCGGGCTCGAAGCGGTGGATTCCGAGAACCGCCGCATTGCGGTCGATGACGAACGCCTGGATCCGATCTGGGCCAAGTGCGGAGAGCTCGGCATTCCCGTCTTGATTCACTCGGGCGAACCGGCCGCTTTCTGGTTGCCCAAAAACGGCGACAACGAACGGCTCTTCGAACTGATCCAGAAACCCGAGCGCTACCGCAACCCCGAGAAGGTGCCGTCCTGGGAACAGATCATGGGCGAGCAGCGAAACGTGTTCGCGAAACACCTGGGCACAACCTTCATTGCCGCCCACCTGGCCTGGATGGGCAACGATCTCGCCCGCCTGGGGCAACTCCTGGACGAGCTGCCCAACGTCTATACCGAGATCGGCGCTGTTCTGGGCGAGCTCGGCCGCCAGCCCAAGACCGCCCACGCCTGGTTCGTTCGCTATCAGGATCGCGTGCTCTTCGGCAAAGACGCCTGGACTCCATCCGAGTACCACGTCTATTTTCGGGTGCTCGAGACCGACGACGAGTACTTCGACTA
>JAZDDE010000146.1:0-4673 GCA_036679495.1 Gemmatimonadota bacterium
GCATGGGTGGCGTGTCCTTTGCCAGCAGAGTGCTGGCGTTCGTGTGGTTGCTAATTCACACGAAGGATACGCCGCCCGATCTTCCCCTCATCCACAACTTCCGGTCATAACCCGAGAGACCGCAAGGGGAGACGAGCTTCCCGCCTACGTGGGAGTTCCGCATAGCTTCATCCATGCGGTCGCCGTGCCTGCATCGCGGATCGATCCGCTTGACATCGATGACTTGCTTTCGTGGAACTTCAATGCCTACGGCTCTTGGGGGGTGAGCTGCAGCGTTGGAGACCCAGTCTCCGTCAGTATCGATCCGCCTCTGAGCTATACCGGAAGTCAGACTCTCGATGGCGGGGACAGGCTGATCTTTCCGCGCGACTTTGAGGGCCGAACTGGTGAGAAGGCCTATGTCGAGGTGCTCCAGAAGTTTACGCACGTCTTCGACCTTCACTTCCTGGAAGAGAGGAGCGCGTACTGTCGCTTCGATAGCTACGGGGACATCGAAGAGGTGATTCGCATCGCTCGTTTGCCCTCGAAGGGAGATACGTATGGCGGGACCGCGGTCACTTTCAACCGCCGCCTACTCGATGAATGGATGTGTCTGACCGATTCAGTCGTTGTCCAGACCTTCGACTTCGTGCGATTTCGTCCCAATGATTTTGGCGGCTGAGGTGCATCGAGTCCGGTCAAAAGAGTTGACGGTGACATCGTCTACCACTTGACTATTGAACCCGACCATGCGAGCTGCTTGCGTGGATTTCAGATTGTCCACCCCTTGCGGTCGAAGCAAGAGGTCCTGGACCGGTTTTTCGGACGCGATGATAGAGAGAAACAGTACGTCTCCTTCGTTGCGCTCGACTGGAAGAACAAGGCCGTGCGGCAGATCTCGTGCGCACCAGGGGCTACTGCGAACTACTTCACGACCTCCGATCTACCGTACGAGACGAGCCCCGCCTTTTTTCGGCCAGAGGTCCTATCCAAGTACAAGGCTGATACGGAGAAGTACAAGCTCGAGGATCGTTCGATCTCGTGTCGAGCCGCATGGCACCTGCAGACGTACGACATCAACGACGCGGGTCAGGTACACACCTACCTCGTGTACCTGAGGAATCTGCCCTACGAGGAACAGCTCTATTGGAAGGCGCACAACGAGAAACCCAGAGGAGGGCTTTCGAAGCGAGCTATCACTACAGATTTCGAGGGCGATTTCGATCTCTCCTATGACGCCCTCACGAGCCTGGTCAACGCGCTCCGTGAATGGGTGCGACGAGACGTTTCTTGGTGGACGCTGCGTTCGGAGGAACTCATCGGCCGGGTGCACTATCCAGCAACAGCCTCTCCCGATGAGTGGGCCAACGAGATCCTTGCGCTCCATCAGCTCCTGGTGGAAGGCTTCGAGGAGAAGTGGCTAAGGGAGAGAGCGCGCACGCTCGGGCAAAGCCCGGACGCGAAGATCCGATCACTCAAGCTATTGGAGGAGTGCCTGGTGGCTCTCGGATACGAGCTGGACAATGCCAGGCGCATCACGTCGCCGCTTCATCAGCTGAACGAACTACGCTCGAAGCTCAAAGGACACGCTCCCGGGAGGCAGGTGACTGAGATCAAGCGCGCAGCCATTTCGGAGCACGGCACCTATCGCAAGCATTTCCGGGAGCTATGCCGAGAGTGCGACGAGGCGGTTCGCTCCATCGACGATGCCCTGGAGACGATGGCTTAAAACCGAGATGGGTTGATGCGGCGGCCGCGCCCGGTCTCAGGCTCTCTTACCCGGCCGGGCAACGCCACCGCTTCACCGGCCTCAAGCGATTCTTGATTCCCGGAGTAAGCTCCGGCGCGCTTCGCACGTCAACAATCGCTTGACCCCGGCTTCGCGGCGCGCAAGAGGGATGGGTATCGGCAAGAAGTGGACCTCCTTGCCGCAAGGCAAGGGGAGTCTAGAGCGGAGCGCTGTACTACATTCCCCCGCCGAAATGGCCGACCTGAAACTCACCGCGCGGATCCCTAACATCATCCGCAACGGTATCGAAAAGCTAGTCGAGAACTGGCTACTCGCCAGCGCTGCCGCCATCTTGAGCGCGATCGGTGTACTTCTTAGAGACCCGCTGCTGACCTGGTTGGGCGCCAAGACTGAAAGACCGAACAGCTTGCTTGCGTTCGGCTTCGTCGTGGTCATCGCAAGTGTCGGCCACATGGGCATAGTCATTCACCGGCGCCGGCGAGAACGCGATGAGGCCAAGAAAGACTCGCGGCGGTGGAGACAGTGGCTACGCCGTGCGGACGATATCTCAGGGCTTCCGACGGATGGCGATGACCAACTTGACGTGCGAGCCGCCGCCGCAGAGCTCTACCACGCCACACTTACCTTGTTGATCGAGGTCTACGGTGATGACAGCGTACAAGTAGCAAGGCTCAAGCAGATCGCGCCGATTACGGGACCACGCGGGCGCAGAGCTGCGATCACCGAGATTCGAGGTGCTCTACAGGCTCTCATGCACGATCTCCAGGAGCGGCTGAACGAGGAAGCCCGCATCAGCTCCGGCAATCTCCGCACTATCGCAGTCGTTCGCTAAACCGAATTCTTGCCTGAAGGCAAGAGCGCCGAGCAGTTCGGCTAAGATTTGGCTCCGTGGAAAATGACCACCATGGAACCACTTCATCGAATCAAGAGCGGCCGTATCCACCTTTGGATCTTTCCGACCTGCTACAACGGGAAACCCGACTACCGAACAGAGACCTTTCGGTGGGTGAAGCCAGGGAAGCGCTGCAGCTGGAGAAAGGTGCACGGGGATTGGAACCGATCCGACTATGTGGATCTGAAGCAGGTGGTCGAGGAGTCGTGTGATGAACGACAATTACTTCTGCCGGAGCAACGACAACTAGAACTGCCGGTTGCCTCACCCTAGATGCTACCTGCCACCCTGCGGGGAGGGAGGCCGCACGGGGTGGTGACAGACGAGCAAGTTCGGTTGCTGAGGCGGAAGCGCGTGGACGGGAAGAGTCAGGAGGCGGCGGCAGCCGCCGCAGGCATGAGCGTTCGAACGGCCCGGAAGTGGGAGGCGGGCGCTCTGCCCTCGACGTCGAAGGAGCTGCGGTCGTGGCGAACGCGCCCCGACCCGTTCGAGGGCGTGTGGGAGGAAGAGATCGTCCCGCTGCTGGTGCGCGACGAGGATCGGATCCTGCAGGCAACGACCCTGCTCGAGCTACTCGACGGTCGCTACCCGGGTCGCTTCGGCGCGACCCAGCTTCGCACACTGCAGCGCCGGATCCGGGACTGGCGCGCCGTGCAGGGGCCGGATCGCGAGGTGTACTTCGAGCAGACCCATCCGCCGGGCCGGGAAGCTCAGCTCGACTTTACGCACTGCGCGGAGCTTGGGGTACGGATCGCAGGCGAAGTGTTCGATCACCTGCTGTTCGAGTTCGTGCTGTGCTTCAGCGGTTGGCGCTCAGTGAGCCTGGCCTTCGGCGAGACCTTCGAAGCGCTCGTCGATGGGCTCCAAAGCGCTCTGTGGGAGCTGGGCGGTGCCCCGGAGATCGCTCGCAGCGACAACCTGTCGGCGGCCACGCACGAGCTGAAGCGCAGCGGAGGTCGCGCGTTGAACGAGCGCTTCGCCGCAGTGCTCGCGCACTACGGTCTCCGCTCGACGCGTATCCATCCCGGGCGTTCCCACGAGAACGGCGTGGTGGAGCAAGCTCACTATCGCCTGAAGTCGGCGCTCGCCCAGGCGCTGGTGATCCGCGGCAGCCGCGACTTCGAGACGGTCGAGTTGTACAGGTCGTTCGTCCAGGAAGTCGTGGACCGGAGCAATCGTCGCTCGCTTGCGCGATTGGCCGAGGAACGAGAACCCCTTCGGCCGCTTCCAGCGTCTCGCGTGCCTGGTTACACGGTCTACCGGGTGACGGTGCGTAAGTGGAGCACGATCCGGATCTCGAACAAGACCTACTCGGTGCCGTCGCGCCTGCGCGGCCATGAAGTCGAGGTGCGCCAGTTCGCCAACGAGATCGAGGTCCTCTACCAGGGCCGATGCGTCGAACGGATGCCACGCCTGCGAGGCGGTCGCGAGCATCGGATCGACTACCGGCACGTCATCTGGTCCTTGGTTCGCAAGCCCGGGGCCTTCGCCCGCTATCGCTACCGGGAGGAGCTGTTCCCCACGACGACGTTCCGCGAAGCCTACGACGCGCTGTCTCGCTTCCGCGGCGAGCGTGCGGACGTGGACTACGTTCGCACGCTTCACTTGGCAGCGAGCACCCTGGAGTGTGCGGTCGAGCAGGCGCTACGCGAGCTGCTCGACCAACGCGTGTCCTTCGATTACGCGGCGATCCGCGAGCTGGCCGCGCCGGCGAAGCCTGAGGTGCCGGCGCTCGTGACGCCCGAAGTTCCTGACCTGCGCGTCTACGACGCCCTGCTGGTAGAGGTGGCACAATGAGCGAGCCGCCCCAGGAACGGATCGCGCAGCTGTGTGCCGAGTTCCGCTTGCCGACGGTTGCCGCGGAAGTGGTGCCTCGCT
The DNA here is from genome assembly GCA_036679495.1 of Gemmatimonadota bacterium. GTDB lineage: Bacteria > Gemmatimonadota > Gemmatimonadetes > Palauibacterales > Palauibacteraceae > JAZDDE01. The sequence goes on from JAZDDE010000146.1 coordinate 4,500, forward strand.
TCCAGGCCTCCGATCACGGCGCGGCGCTCGGGACCCTGCTCGAGGTGTTCGAGCTCGAAGCGAGCGACCGCCGTCAGCGGCGTGTCGATCGCCTGCGCCGCGCCGCGAAGCTACCCGCCGGCAAGACCTGGGAGACGCTCGATCGGACGCGCCTGCCGGTCCAGCTCCAACAAC
>JAZDDE010000147.1:0-2223 GCA_036679495.1 Gemmatimonadota bacterium
TGCTCAGTGGCTCTGGTACCAGCCGACCCCCTTGATGTGGTTCCATGCTGTCACCTGGTGGCAGGAATGACAGTCGCGAACTTCTGCGTTCGGTTTGCCAGCCACTGGCATACACACCCTTGTGAAGTGTGGCGTATGATGGCACGGAGGGGCACGATGGCACTGTGCGCAGTCGGTTGAAGCGCTGGAAGGGTGACGATACTCCGGGATCACCCAGCCACGAGTCCCGTGGCACGCCCCGCAATCACTCCCGAACATCTCGCGATGGGCGTCGCTTTTCGCATGGCATGTCGCGCATCGGAGTACCGCCTCGGCTGGTGCTACGCGACTTACCCTCTGTCCATCTCTGCCGACCGGGGATTCCGCTATCCACTCAGAAAGGTGGTGCGCAACCGACCTCCCGATCTCGGATTCCCCACTTGCCAGCAAGCTGAGCCCCATCTCTGCTAGAGCGACGTGGTCCATTCGTGTCGAGAGTGCGCCTGCGCCCAGATGCTCGCGATGGCAAGCCCCACAGCCACGGACGGACGCGTGGAACGTCAGCTCAGGCCAGGTCAGAAGCCGCTCTTCGGTGGCATGGCATGCGATGCACTTCGTCTGTGACGCTCCGATGACTGTGGTGTGACACGCACCGCAGTCTCCCTCCAGGCGGCTGTGAGCCGCCGACAGGTCCCCGGGACTCGCGAGTCGCTGCCACGCAGCGAGCTTCTTGATCGGCGCTTCATCCGGCTGGACATGCCATAGCAGGGCAAGGGCACCGACCAGAATGAGAGCCGCGCCGCCGCTCAGGTATCGTTTCGTCAGAACCATCTCAAACCGAAGTGGATGCCCGCCCATACGTGTAGGGAAAGGAGCAGGTACAGCGCAGTCGCCAAGACAATGTGAAGACGAAGCCACCGAGAGAACCAGCGCTTGAGCATCTCACGCGCCTTGATGGCGGACTCCACATCCGCGATCGCGCCCACCAGCCTTGCAACGGCGACGGGAGAACCAACGTCCATAGCGCCTGGAGCATCGGTAGCCGTCGACTCCGTGAGGAAGGCACGCAAGAGCGCACTCCGAAGAGGGTGGATGAGACCGCGGCGCTCCGGTTCCATGGTGAGCCGCTCCGACGCAGCGTCGAACGCTTCGTAGAGTCGGCTGAGGAGCCCGCGCTTTCTGCGCACGTCGTCACCGATTTGACGCAGGAGGTAACGCCCGACGAAGCCACTGAATACGACGATCAGCGTGAAGGCTGTAAGTGAGATCCCCAGCACGCTCTCGAACTTATGGCCCGTGTGCAGCAGGACCAGGAGGGACCCGAGCAAGCCCGCGTAGATATGCCAGGCCAGCAGCGTTCGCATTGATACCTGGCGAGTCGCGGCAGTCTTGATCGGTTTGACCCGCTTGATTACCAAATACACAAGCGGTCCGAGCATGAGAAGCGCGCCGCTCACCCCGAGCGCCCCGCCCAGTGGGCTACCTGCAAAACGAGGCGAGACGTGGAAAAACGATCCGCCCCACACCACTAGGATGATCATGATAAGAGCCGTCGCGACAAGGGGTTCCCGCTCGCCCACGAGTCTCTATGCCTCCACAACGACGTTTGAGGTCGGGTGGGCCTGACAGGCCAGGATGATTCCAGCGGCCTTATCCTCCGGCTCGAGAGCGTCCTCCACGTCCATCTTGACCTCACCCGAAATCAGTCGCACTGAGCACTCTCCACAGCTGCCGACCCGGCAGGAGTAGTTCATTTCGACGCCGATGCGCTCGCCCGCCTCGAGCACAGTTTCGTCTCCTTGTACCGTCACCGATTTTGCTGTGCGCTGAAAGGCAACCGAGGCCGCAAGCTGCGCGGGCGCCGCTGTTGATTGCGCTGCCCGTACGCGGGCTCCCGTGGCAGGCTTCTCCTGGGAGCCGAACGACTCGGTCTTGATGCGCTCGGCCGGAACGCCGAGGTCGGCAAGCATCTGCTTCACCGCGTCCATCATGGGGGGCGGACCGCAGAGGTGAATCCGCGGCCTTGCCCCGATGTCGGGCACCCACTCCAGGAGAAGATCCTTCGTGATTCGACCGCGATGGAAGCCGGAGAGGTCCTCTTTGAGCGCGCTCATTGCCACATAGACGTGAAGGTTCGGATTTCGTTCCTTCAACCGCTCGATCTCGGCTCCAAAGAGAAAGTGCTCTGGATCGGAACAGCCAACGTCGAGGAAGATCTCGCCTTCCCATCCCATGTCAGCGAGC
>JAZDDE010000148.1:0-4796 GCA_036679495.1 Gemmatimonadota bacterium
CGAACCGTACCGCTGAACTCGTTACCACCGGACTTGGTGATCACGTTGATCACACCACCGGAGAAACGACCGTACTCGGCCGAAATACCGGAGGTCAGGACCTGAAGGTCGGCGACGGCATCTTCGATGAACGTCGGGCCGCTGGTACCGAACAGGTTGTCATTGGCATCCACACCGTCGATCAGGAAGACGTTGTCGTAGGCGAAACCGCCCGAGATCGTCAGCTGACCGGCGTTGGGGGTGTTGGTCGACAGACCAGGAGACAACTGCGCGATCGCCTGAGGGTCACGGTCGAAGATCGGGAGGTTGTTGATCTCTTCAAATGTGTAAACGGTGGAAACCTGAGCCTCGGCGAGAACGCCGGGGGTCTCGCCGGTGACGATGATGGTTTCCGCCTGAGCGGCGATGCCCAGCTCGACGTCGACCGGGGTGGTCTGGCCGAGAGATGCCCTGGCAGAACTCTGAACCGTGCCCATGCCTTCGAGCTCGAAGGTCACGGTGTACTCACCGGGAGTCAGGTTCCTGAGAAGCCAGGTGCCGTTGCCGCCACTGATGGTGGTGCGAGCGCCCTGCAAGGAAGGCGAAGTCGCGGTTACGGTCACGCCAGGCAGCAGCGAGCCGTCATCGGCTTTGACTGTGCCGGTCAGCGTACCGGTTTGGACCCCCTGCGCGAACGTAGGAACGGTAAGAACCACTCCCAGCAGCAGGGCAAGGCCCACGTTGATAAATTGTCTCGACATTTTTTTACTCCTTTGGTTGTTTGTCGTCGACCACTTCTTGCGATTCAAATCTGTCGCGCGCATCGAGACGCTTTTGCAATGGCGGTACCGCGATTGCCGCGCTTCATCGGTTTTCGATTGAGTTGAATCGAAAACCCAACGCGGCCATGGGAGAAGTGTCGTCGCGGTCAGGTTGCGATCAGGCTGTGGTCGCAAGCGATCGGTGGCCGAGGCCCGATGACCGAGAGTCGCCTAGGAGCGAAGTCAAGTCTTTGGATCCAAATCCTTGACTCGTTCGACGGGGAACATCTGGAAGCGCAAGATTCCGACAGCGGTCTGAGAGATCTTCTTTCAGCCGGAGCGCCGCAGGCCACTGGGGGTGTACCCGAAGGTGCGCTTGAAGGCCCGGGTCAGGGTTTGGGCGGAGGAGAATCCGACCTGGCCGGCGATCTGTTCGATCGAACCGGCGGAGTAACGGGCCAGCTGGTGGGCTTTCAGCAGGCGCCAGCGGTTGAGGTACTCGATCGGGGCCATACCAACCGATTCGCGGAAACGGCGCACCAGAGTGGCCCGGGAGAGCGCAACCCGGCGAGCCAGTTCGTCGATCGTCCAGGGAGTCGCAGGCTCCTTGTGGAGCAGCTCGAGGGCGTGGCGCAAGGGACGGTCCTGCAGCGCGGCGACAAAGCCGACGGGCTCGTCGCCCTGCTCGATGAACTCCTGGACCAGCCGGAGGAAGAGAGCCTCGGTAAGACGGTCGAGGATCGTGGACCGAAGGGTCGGTGTGTTTTCCGCCTCGCCGCTGATCAATTCCACCAAGCGCCAGGTGGTGCTGTTGGGAGCGAATCTGGGGAAGTGAATGACCGATGGCAGCGCTTCTACCAGAGGATGGCTCAGTTCGGTGTCGAATTGGCTGACGCCGCACATCACCAGGTTTGTGATGGGCCCTTTCTGGAACAAGGGGGAGCCCAACTCGCACGCCTCGCCCGCTTTGTTGCTGGGGACGAGCTGCCGACCGGGACGATCGGCAATCCAGTGGCCCTGACCGCCCGGCAACATGACGACCTCCATCTCGCCGATCTCGACTGGACCCCGGCCTTTCTCATCCTCCCCCAGGAAGAACCGGCCGGAGATGGAGATGTGAAAACGTGGAGCTGGCTCCCGGTCGAGGGAGAACCCCCACGGTGCCGTTAGCTTAGAGCGGAAAAAGAGCGTGCTGCGGAAACGCAGCGTTTCGAGAATGTCACTGAGAATCCCGGCTGCGGCCGGTGCTTTGATCCGCTCGGTCATGAATCTGATTCGCTCGGTCGTGGCGGTCAGCAGCTACGCTGCGGCATTCTTCCCTTGTCCGAAATCCAAAGCTGTGCGCTGTGGCGCCAAAGGAGACTAACAATGAATCTGGACAGAATCCGAATCTCTCTTGTAAGACCGGAGAGAGTTGTTGGCACGATTCTAGTGGCTGTGGCGGCAAGCCTGGTCGCTCTCGGAGCGAGCGCCGCAGACCATCCGAAACCGACCTTCGACGAGGAAGGGCAGCTCAATCGCCCGGTGGGCTATCGCGAATGGGTGTACATCGGCACACCTCTGACTCCGAATGACCTGAATCCACCGGAGGCAGCGTTTCCGGAGTTCCACAATGTCTACATTCACCCGGCGGACTTCAATCTCTGGAAAAGCACCGGCACGTTCCCCGACGGCACGGTGATCATCAAGGAGCTTGTCTTGGTGGGTTCCAAACAGGCAGTCAGCGGAAACGGCTACTTCATGGGTGAGTTCGTCGGTCTCGAGGCCACGATCAAAGATTCGAAGCGGTTCAAAGACGAGCCCGGCAACTGGGCGTACTTCAGCTTCGGCCACTCCTATCCCCTGGCGGATACGGCTGCAGCGTTCCCAACCTCGGCTTGCAACTCCTGCCACGAGGCAAGCGCCGCGGACGATTTCGTGTTCGCCCAGTACTACCCGGTATTGCGGGCCGCCAAGGGGGAGCGAAGTGGCAAGACAATGGCCCCTGGCGAAGAGAGTTTCGATGCGATTAGCGCGGCGATGGCGGGTGCCCTCGAGGGAGCCATGGAGCCGACGGCGCCCACCGGGTCGGTCCGCAGTGCGGTTCCGATCGGCGATGAGGCTCTGCTCGAGTACCTCATTGGTGGCGGTTACAAGAGCTTCACGGCACGCGAATTTGAATCGCATCCGAGCAGAGGTCCCCACTCCAAGTATGGCCGGCCGGTAAGGGTCTTTATGGATCCGAAGCTCGACGCGTCCCTCGAGAGCGGACAGAGTCAGCACCCGGCGGGCTCGGCGGTGGTGAAGGAGATGTACACGGCGGATGGCGATCTCGAAGGCTGGGCGGTGATGGTCAAGACCCAGGCCGACAGCGCCGGCGGTAAGGGCTGGTACTGGTACGAAGTCACGAACACCGTCTCGGGATCGAAGCCGGTCGCATCAGGCAACGGCGTGTCACTCTGCTTTGGCTGCCACGGCAATGGTGGCAACGACTACGTCCTGACCGGATATCCACTGAACTAGCGTCCCACCGCCGGGACCCCGACCTTTCGTGTCCCTCAAATCCGGCTACTTTGGAATCAGAACGCGAAGGCACGCGTTGTGGTTCTCCGATAGGAGAGCACCGAGAATCGGAGCTCGATGGGTACACCCTTCGAAGAGCATCTGCAAATGAACACTGCATTCGAGTTTGACAACTCATTCGCGCGTGAGCTCAGCGGCTTCTATGTGCCGTCCCAAGCGGCCGAGGCGCCGCAGCCGAGGCTCTTGAAGCTGAATCACGCTCTCGCCGCGGAGTTGGGTCTCGATCCCGGCGCCCTGACCTCGAGCCACGGCGCGGCGATCTTCGCGGGTAACGAAATGCCCGCAGGGGCCAGCCCACTGGCTCAGGCCTACGCCGGACACCAGTTCGGCGGTTTTGTGCCCCAGCTCGGCGACGGACGGGCGCTGCTTCTGGGCGAGGTGATCGACCAAGACGGCGAGCGTCGCGATATCCAACTCAAAGGCTCTGGTCCTACGTCTTTCTCGCGCGGTGGGGACGGCAAGGCCACTATCGGTCCGGTACTCCGGGAGTACTTGATCAGTGAAGCAATGCATGCACTCGGGATCCCCACTACTCGGGCGCTCGCCAGCGTTGCGACCGGGGAGCGGGTCCTTCGAGAAGAGACGCTGCCGGGAGCGGTGCTGACCCGAGTCGCAGCCAGCCACATCCGAATCGGTACCTTCCAGTTCTTCGCCGCACGCGGCGAAGTGGAGAAGGTCAAGCGGCTCGCCGACTACAGCATCGCGCGGCACTATCCGGAGCTTCGCGACTCGGATAGTCCCTACCTGGGGTTTCTCACCGCAGTACGCGACGCTCAGGCACGACTGATCGCTCGCTGGATGCACGTTGGCTTCGTCCACGGCGTGATGAACACCGACAACATGGCAATCTCGGGCGAGACGATCGACTACGGCCCGTGCGCGTTTATCGATGCCTATGATCCAAACGCGGTCTTCAGTTCCATCGACACCCTGGGCCGCTATGCCTACGGTCAGCAGCCGTTGATCGCGCGCTGGAACCTCGGCAGGCTTGCCGAGACGCTCCTCCCGCTGATTGATACCGATATGGATCGCGCCATCGGACTCGCCGGCGACGCCGTCGGCGGCTTCGTCGATCAGTATGTGGAGTACTGGCTCGACGGAATGCGAGCCAAGCTAGGTCTCGCCGGTTCGGAGGACGACGATCTCGAACTCGCCAACGCTTTTCTCGCCGCTCTCGAGGGTCAGAATGCCGACTACACGCTTGCCTTCCGGCGGCTGTCAGACGCGGTTCGAGGCGACGATGCCCGGTTGCGGACGCTGCTGGACGACGCCTCCGCCTTCGACTTCTGGGCGGTTCAATGGCGGGCGCGATTGTCGCGTGAGAGCATGAGCGTGGAAGCTCGGGCTCGAGCCATGGACCGGGTGAACCCGATTTACATTCCGCGGAATCACAAAGTCGAAGAAGCCCTCACGGCTGCGGTCGAGCGTCAAGCGCTCGAGCCCTTCGAGACCCTGCTCGACATCCTCGAGAACCCCTACGATGAGAAGGACGGG
>JAZDDE010000149.1:0-8235 GCA_036679495.1 Gemmatimonadota bacterium
CTGAGTTTTTCTGTACCGGCATGGGTGACGCTATTCGAGCTGTTCTCGATCCCTCGAAAAGCTGAATTCTTGCACGAAGTACGGATGTCCCGTTCATCCGCAGGTGCTCCGCTGCCCCCGACTCTTCCGACGCCTCTTTCTCAGTCCGGTGCTTTGCCGGCTAGCTCGCCAGTAGCCTACATCTCCTACGAGCCACATAGTGGCTCGTTGACGAGTGGCTAGCCCCTTCCCTTGGCTTGGCTAGTTGTTCGCACAACCGCCACCATCACAAAAACGAGCCCCCCCGCGATGCCGAGCAACATGTCGAGCAGCGTGTCCTCGAGCCCAAGCTGGGCATATGTGCCCATGAACCGATCCGAGATCCATTCTGCAAACTCCCAGACGACTGCTGCTGTTCCGACCGCGGTAAATGACAGCAAGCCTGCTGACGCGGGCGCCATTTCTCCGATGGCGAATCTCGATTCCTGAATATGAAGACTGCGCCAGAAGAAGAACGCAATTGCAGCTCCGCCAGCCAGATGCATCGGAATGTCAAGAGACGGAAACGCAAGATAGGTTCCAAGAACTCGTGACGCAATGACGTGCGCTACAAACACCGCAATGGGCGCCCATCCCGCGACTCGGACAGCGGAAAGCACCCATTTGACCAACAGCCTCATCGCTACCCCCCGTTCCGTCTAACGGACTTTGAGCTCACCAGCACCGCCCGCGGCGCTGATGAGAACTATGTTGTTGAGCTTACCCACCGCACCCAAGTCTACAACCGGCTCGAAGCACACAGGAGGTGTCCGCTGCAGCGAGGTGTTAGACGGCACCTCGAAGACGGCTCAAGCTGCGCCACATGCGCTGCCCGAGCGCTTGTTCGAAAAGGCGAGACCTAACTGGCGGAACGGGCGGGATTCGAACCCGCGAGAGACTTACATCTCTGCTGGTCTTCAAAACCGGACTGATCCAAAAGGCAGCGGGTCATCCGGCCCATGTACAATGTCCTGCCATTGGAAGCTGGCAGCGGGACGGCACGAAGACAATGTTGCGACTCACTGTTGTCGCCATCGCCCTCATCTGCACACTACCGGCCCGACTCTTGGAGGCCTGCCACATGTTGGCCCTCCGATCCAGAAGCGCAAGTCTGAGTGTGTGCCTGCTCTCAGTGCTGTGGCTGCCGGTCCTGGCCCGAGCGGACGCAGACGGTAGCTCTACAAGCTCCCTGGTGTTCGAGATCACCTCACCCACGGTTCCCGCGGGCCTCACGCTCAACCCTGGAGGAGCCTTCCCCGGCAATTTCCTGTTTCCGGACGGCGACAACTCCGGCACCGGCTCCCTGACCGGCATGGGGCAAGCAACCTGTACGCCCGCAGGCTGCGAAACCAACCCGGCCGGAGTCGATCTCGAGATCCAGCTCTCGACCGACCTCTCCTGCATTTCGAGTCCGGACGGAATGTACGGCGGCCTCGAGGACTCCTTCGCGCTCTTTGGCGCCCGTAACACGTCCGGTACTTCGCTCTCTCTCGACCTGCGCTTCACGACCTCCTGGTCCATCTCTTCGACCATCACGGATCCCGGCGAGGAATCCGCGGCCGCTGCAATCGACGTCCTGTGGGCGGTCCCGAGTGACTTCTGCATCGAGCTCACATCCTGCGCCTCGGGCTCCCTGGAGAGCGCAACCGCTTCCGCTTCTTGTCCGGAGGGATCGATGCTCGAAGGAGTCCTGGTCCTGGGTTCTGGAGACGTGGACACCGCCATGGGAAACGACTCGGACGCGGGAGGACCCTCGACCTGCGACCTCAAGGTCACAGCCCTCGTCGGCGCCAGCAGCGCCGGCGATTTGTCCGTCACCTCGAGCTGCTCCTCCGTCAGTGGCTGTGCCCTCCTGTCCCTGAGCGACGACACGATCGACTCGACCTTGACCGAGGAATCCTGCGAGATCGAGGCTGAGATGAACTACATGGTCATCGGTCCGAATGGAAACCTGACTCTCCGAGCAGGCAAGACCATCCGGCTTGGCGACGGATTCTCGGTCGGTGTAGACGGCAAGCTGACCCTCGAGCTCGATCCCAGCCTGTTGCCATGAAGAGAACCGCGCCGGCGTAGGTAACTCCTACAAGAGAACCTGAGTCGCCTACCTCCCGAGCGTGGCGGCGCTAGTGCGCGAACATGGCGGCAACGAGGACGAGGCCGTCGCCGCGGGGACTTTCGACAATCGAGTCTCTATCAACTGAACTTGACTGGCACTACTGCCAATGGCGAGCTGCCGCCGGCCTGTACGGTAGAGGTCCGCGCCGTTCTTGAGCGAAATGGGCATCCAACATAAACTCTCTTAGATTCTTACTCACCGCAGCTAGTAGAAGCCTGTCATGCGCGCTATCCGGTTTTCCCTCGTCGCCGTCCTCCTCATCGCCCTCCTGCCAGTTTTGCCTCTTCGGGCGGACGGCGTCGAGCACGAGAAGTTCGTGCTCGCCCTCGAAGGCTTGCTCGCAGAACTCGCGGGCGCGAAGGATGCCCGCCCGGTGGTTACACGGCTCGACAACGGGCACAACCTTGGCGGCCTGACCGACTTTTCGGCCACAGTCAACGCCGTGCTGTCTGCGCTCAATACGGACTACGACTTCTGGTGGGTGGCCGTGAACACTGGAGCGGACAACCTCGAGAAGAAGACGACGAACACGCTGACCGGCCCCTCTCCGAAACAGAAGCGCTCGGACGACATCACCTACCCCGTTGGCGCTATCAGCGGCTTCAGCTTCAACCTGGACACGCCTCTGTGAAGTACCGACCCTGGGCGCAATAGGCTCGAGCGCGTTCGGCTGAATCGAAGCTAGACACTTGGCGAGATGCGATTTCCTGTCATCGATCTCTCGGCTGCCAGTGCCTCAGCCTCGATCGATGCGGCATGTCGCGATATCGGATTCTTCGCCATTGTCGGACACGAAGTACCGGCCAAGGTGATCGGCGACGCCTGGCGGGCGGCAACGGCGCTGTTTGACCTTCCGTTGTACGAGAAGTTGCGGGCGAAGAGCGAGAATCGGAACTATCCGTACGGCTACTTCCCGATCGAGGAGGAGTCCCTGGGTGACGGCGCTCCGGCCGATCTGAACGAGTCTTTCAATCTCGGGCCACCACCCCGGCCAGAGGTGGCAGCCGCAGGTGGCTTCGCGCTCTCTGAGCGAAGGTGGCCGACGGCGCCCGCCGAGCTCCGGTCAACGTGGACCGCCTACTATGCCGCGATGGAAACACTTGCCCACCGCTTGATGCGCCTGTTCGCGCAAGCCCTCGAACTCGATGAGCGCTTCTTCGACGACAAAGTCGACCGCCATCTCTCTGCTCTTCGTGCGCTCAACTACCCGGAACAGAGCTCTACTCCGGTGCCCGGGCAGATCAGAGCGGCCGAGCACACCGACTACGGGACGGTCACGATTCTCAAACCCGGCAAGGCCACCGGGGGCCTCGAGGTGCTGACCGCCGCGGGTGAGTGGCTTCGCGTACCGCATGTGGAGCACGGGTTCGTGGTCAACCTGGGCGACCTCATGCAAGTGTGGACGAACGACCGCTGGCGCTCCACGTTGCATCGGGTGGTGAATCCGGACGACGAGGTGGCTGCGACCGAGCGGCGCCAGTCGATGGCGTTTTTTCACCAGCCCAATTGGGACGCACACGTCGAGTGCCTGCCGAGCTGCACCGACGCAGGCAATCCTCCCAGGCACCCGCCGACCCGCTCTGGGCCCTGGCTCCGTGCTCGGGTAGAAGCCGCGCACGACCACCAGAGTCCGGGATCGTACCGGGCGTAGGCCGGGTGCCGCTCCGGCGTCGTCGAAGTAGATCGTGAAGTAGAGCCGCCGGTTCACTGCGAAGCGGCTAGAAAGTCGCACATCGCGGGTGCCTAGTTATGAGATCGGGAGTTGTCGATTTCGCATCTTCTCGTTCGACTAGAAGATGAGGGTGCAATCCAGTGCCCGAGTTTTCGGAAGGAGCTACTTGATGTTAGAAAGACTGAATCTGCGGACGGCGGTAACGATGGTGCTGCTTACTGCTCCGACGCTGTTGCCGGCGACTTCGGTAACCGCGGCAGGGCTCGAGAGCCTTAAGGCTCTCGAGGGCGACTGGTTCGCGGTCGCCGATGGTGAAATGGTGAAGATCGGAGATCACGTTTCGAGCATCCGCGTCACCGCATCTGGTACCGCGGTTGTTGAAACCGACTTCCCCGGCACGGACCACGAGATGGTTACGGTCTACACCGAAGAAGGCGGCGACCTGGTTTTGACCCACTACTGCATGGCCGGAAACCAACCGAGGATGCGGGCGCGCAACGTTTCGGGCCCGCGCTTCGAGTTCGCCTTCGATGGTGGTGACAACATCGCCGATGCATCGAAGGACCAGCACATGCATTCCGCCTGGTTGGAGATCGTCGGCGCCAACGAGATACGTAGCGAATGGACGGAGTACAAAGACGGCAAACCCGGCATGGTCGTGCCGATGCACTTGACCCGACCGGCAAACTGAGGAGCATACTGAGATGAAGTATTTGTTGATGATCTACGACGAAGAGTCCAGGTGGGCCTCGATGAGCGAGGCCGAGCAAGGGGAAATCTTCGGTGAATACATGGCCTTCGGCCAGGGCATCAAAGACAGCGGCAACTATGTTGGCGGCGAGGCTCTCGAACCCACCGCGAGTGCGACCACCGTTCAGGTTCGAGACGGCAAGACCCTGACGACGGACGGTCCCTTCGCAGAGACGCGGGAGCAGCTCGGCGGCTACTACATGATCGAAGCGGAGAACCTCGACCAGGCAATCGAGATTGCAGCCCGCATCCCCACTGCGCGCGAGGGATCGATCGAGGTGCGCCCGATCCTGCCGACGCCCGCACCCGAATGATGCCTTGCTGACAACTGAGTGATCTCCGCCGCCGGCCGGCGGTTCAGGAGCTAGACTACCGGCCGGCGTGATCGATTTCGGAGATATCTTTCGCGAGCAACGCCCTCGGGCGGTCGCCACCCTCATCCGCCTGCTCGGCGACTTTGACCTGGCTGAGGACATGCTGCAGGAAGCCGTCACAGTGGCCTTGGTTCAGTGGCCGCGGGACGGCGTCCCGAGCAACCCTGGCGCCTGGCTGGTTTCGACCGCGCGTCACAAGGCTCTGGATCATTTACGTCGTGACAAGACCTTCGAGAGGAAGATGGGCGAACTCGAGCACCTGAGTACGACGATCGTGACTCCAAACGTCGACAAAGATCATGGGTTTCCAGACGATCTCTTGAGGCTCATCTTTACCTGTTGCCATCCGGCGCTTGCGCTCGAAGCGCAAACCGCCTTGACGCTCAAGACCATCTGTGGCTTAACGGTCGACGAGATCGCGCGCGCGTTCCTGGTACGGCCCACCACGATGGCGCAACGGCTGGTTCGCGCCAAGAAGAAGATCCGCTCCGCTCGAATCCCCTACGCCGTGCCCGATGCCGAACGTCTTGGCGACCGGCTGGCGGGTGTTCTGCGAGTATTGTATCTCGTCTTCAACGAAGGCTACGCTGCGACCTCCGGCGACAAGCTCGTGCGGGACGAGCTCTGTATCGAAGCGATCCGGCTGACCCGCCTTCTGCGGAATCTCCTGGTCGCAGAGAGCGAAATCGCGGGCCTGCTCGCACTGATGCTTCTTCAGGATTCGCGGCGCAGCGCTCGGGTCGGTGTAGCCGGCGACCTCGTCCTGCTCGAAGATCAAGACCGATCTCTTTGGAACACGCGGAGCATCAACGAGGGCGTGGCCCTGGCCGAGGACGCCCTGAGGGCGGGCGGTGGCGGTTTCTATGCTCTACAGGCGGCGATTGCGTCTCTGCATGCACAACCGGCCCGTGCCGAAGAGACGGACTGGGCACAAATCGCCGCTCTCTACGATCTTCTGTTCCGCTCGTTCCCTTCGCCGGTGGTTGCCCTCAATCGGGCGGTGGCGGTGGCCATGGCCACCGGGCCGGAAGCCGGGCTTTTCTTGATCGCTGAGCTCGAGTCCGCTGGAGAACTGAGCGGCTACTACCTCCTCCACTCGGCCAAGGCCGATCTCTTGCGGAGGCTCGGGCGCAAGCGCGAAGCGGCGAAGGCATACGCCCGCGCGCTCGAGCTCGTCGATCAAGACGCCGAGCGGCAGTTTCTAGAACGTCGCCTGCGCGAGGTTCGCTCCAGCTGACGGGCGACTTGCTCGAACAGCCCGGCGGGTGACCTACCGCACCCGGATCAGGCTAGAGATATCGAAGCCAGGCCGGTATCGAGTTGCTCGCGGCTCAGAACGTGATCGCCGACGATGACGGTTTCGACTGTCTCCAGGGCATCCAGCGTCGTCAGGGGATTGCTCCCGAGCAAGATTAGCAGCGCCTTCTTTCCCACCTCGACCGTCCCCCAGTCGGACTCTTCGCCGAAGAACTCCGCCATACGAGCGGTTGCCGCGCGCAAGGACTCGTACCGAGATAAGCCGGACTGCTCGAAGAGCCGGAGTTCCTCGAGCATTGAGAATCCGGGGACGATGAAGGCGCCGTCGCCGGCGCTGACCAAGAGGGGAACTCCTGCTTGGGCCATCAAGAACGTCACGGTCTTGCGGGCGAGGGCACTACCGTAGGAGCCTGCAGCCCTGGCCTCTTCGACATCTTCGGACCAGGCCGCTTGCAGCTCGGACGGGATGTATTGCATTCCGGCGCGGCCCCGTAGCTGCTCGAGCGAACTGTGGTTGGCGCCTGCTGGGATGGAGTGGATTCGGTACCAGTCGATATCCGGGCAGTTGTACACCTTGCGGTCGGCCGAGGCCCGAATAGCGCGTAGTAGCTCCTGGAAGTCATCGACCAAGCGGTCATAGCCGCTGGTGTGCTCGATACCCCTCATGCCCGATTCGATCGCTTCGAATACCGAGACCCCCTTCGGAACGTGGCCGGTAACCGGCAGACCCGCGCCCGTCGCGATCTTCACCACGCGCTTGAGTTCGGAGCGATCGATCCCGGTCAGGATCTTCACCAGCCGACCACCGTCCCGGCGCGCTTCTTCGAGCTCCTCCCGAAACCGACCCCAATCCTTTGGAGGTTCCCACAGGCCGGCAGCGCAAGAGTAGATTTGAGGCAGAGGTGTCTCTTGCTGACTGAGACCACGCAATTTCCCGGCGAGCCCCGGAGCGGGCCGGGCAAAACGTAACGTCGTCACGCCTGCGGCCAGCGTGAGGCGCAGATAGTGCTCGAGCGGCAGGTCGATTCCTTCAGGCCCGGGGGGATGCGGATGCCCGTCCGCAAGGCCCGGCATCAAGAACTTGCCTTTGGCGTCTACGACGCGGACCTTCGATGTCGGGTCGAGTGCGGCGCCGGCGGGCACGATCGATTGGATCCTTCCCCGCCGAATCCATACGTCCTGATGCTCCAAGAGACGCTCTCGATCCATCGGAACAACGTGGACGCCCCGCAGCAGGGTGGCGCCGTTTCTCGCGCTGTCCGGCTCCTCTTGCGTGGGCGCCGCTGCCGCGACAGCCGTCCTGGCCCATGCCGATCCCGCCAGAGAAAGCGTGAGGCCGGTGCCGGCGAGAAAGCCCCTACGATTCATCTGTTGCGTCATACCAGCTCCATTTTCACATCAGCCAGTGTCATTGGGCGGTTCTTTCTCGGAATCTGTCACGGATGCCTCTTTCTTCAACGCCTCAGACCGGCGACGTCGTTGACCGCCGTTACCGCTGCCAGCCCGCTCTCGCCTGTCGATGTGCCATGAGTGTGCCACGGGGCGATTTCCTTGCGCGTCTGACAAGCCGCGCCTCTCCGACGTAAGCGGCACCTATCTTCAGGCTTCAGCCAGGCTCAACGGGAGCTGTGCCAACAGCTCGAAGTGTTCCACGCCGCGCCCGAACGGCAGTCCTATCCGCGCTTCAAAGCAGAGCTGCTCGGTCGGCACGCAGCCTCTACTCGGCAGCCACGTTCCGAATAGCCAGTCGAGTGCGCGCATCTCGAATTCGATCGGTCCGCGCAGCTCGACCTAGGATCAGCATCGGCGGTCTGTAGCCAATCGGCTCCACCGGCTACTCGGTACTCTGGACCTCACGGGTGTACACCCGCTTGAACTTCATCTCGCCACCGCTCGGCCTGGCCACAGAGATCGTCACGAAGAGGGCAGCACCCTCCTCGGCGAGCTCCAGGGTCTCCTTGAGCTGGCCTCGTCGCCCCTCCGTGCGCACGATGAGTTTCCCTTTGTGCCAGCTGCCGCTGCTCTCCCCGGGCTCGTTGCTCTCCCGA
>JAZDDE010000015.1:0-14006 GCA_036679495.1 Gemmatimonadota bacterium
TCGGATTGGACGCCTGAGGCTAGTCGCTCTTCCGGGACTGCCCGAGCTCGCCGGTCCGGAACAGCAGCCAGGTCCACCAGGCCTGGCAGTGGCGGTAGGTACCGAGGATGGACACCACGGCCACTGCCATGGCGGTCCACACGATCCAGTCCCGGTAGCCGTACGAGAAGAAGAGAAGCAGAAACGTGGTGAGCCCGGTGAGCCCTCCGACCGCATATCCGAGGACCATCGGACCGCCGTAGTGCGCGCCGTCACGGCCCCTCAGATCGAGATCACAATTCGTACAGACAGTGTGAATCTCATAACCACTTCGGAACAGTGGGCCGGACCCGCACGACGGACACGTCCACCGAAACGTGGTTTGGAGCATGTTGTTCCAGTCGATACTCATACTGTCGTCATATCGCCGGTCGGATCGACGGGCAACGATGTGGGCCGGGGATCTGTTTAAAGGATGCATCCGCGGAGAGCGCAAACCTCATACGCTCCCCGCTCTGTCCTACATCGCGTGAGGCGAAGATGAAAAAGCTCCTCCTGCTGGTTTCCGCGGTTCGGCTCCTTCCGCTGGTAGCCGCCGCTCAAACGGCGGCTGACTCCGCCGCGATCCGCGGCGCTGCACTCGACTACATCGAAGGATGGTACACAGGCGACGCGGTCCGAATGGAGCGTGCCCTGCATCCCGAGCTGGCCAAACGAATCCTCATGGCCAACCAGAACGAACCCGGAAAGCATTTCATGCACATGACTGCTGACCAACTCATCGACGGCGCGCGGCGTGGCGGTGGGAGTGACTCTCCAGCAGAAGAGCAGCGCAAAGAGGTCAAGATCCTCGACATCTTCAGGGGGACGGCCAGCGTCAGGGTGGACGCCCAGACCTGGGTCGACTACCTGCATGTCGCCAAGGACAACGACGGCTGGGTCATCATCAATGTGCTCTGGGAGATGCGCGAAGATCGCAGGGTCAGCGAGGACGAAAGCTAGACGCTTGGCGTCTGGCCTCCGGGCCACATCTCCGCGCTTTTGGAGCCACTTGGCCGGCGGCGCGGACTGGCGAGGGAACCTCGCTCGGTCGCCACGGTAGGAGGCAGTGCACCAAGCAGGATCGGGGGCGTCGCCACCGAGTCGACAGCGAAACAGGGCGCTGAAGGCTCGCTAAGCGGGGCCCCCGTTTTTTTTGCTTTGGTGTTCGACAGCCAACCTTCCGGTCGCAACGATCTCTCCCGCTCGCGTGTATGGACGGTACGATACACTGACCCCGGATATGTCTCTTGGAGGAGTCCGATGATTCGTCCCATTCGTGCGCTACTCGTGGCCGCCGCCGTCGCTGCATGCAGCGGTCCGGCCCAACCTCTCTCGGCTCAGGACCCAGCCGAGGAATCGGAGGCCGGTTCGCTGGCGGACGTGGGCGGCACGCTGGTCGTCGTCAACAAGGGCGCCAATTCCGTCAGTATTGTGGATGTGGCTTCCGCCGAGATACTGGTGACGCTCCCGACCGGGCAGGGTCCGCATGAGGTGGCCATCTCCAAGGACGGGCTCAGGGCCGTGGTCACGGATTACGGTAGCCAGACAGGCGGTAACTCGCTCACGGTCATCGACGTGCCGGGCCTCTCATTGGAGCGCACGATCAGTCTTGGATCGCATACCCGCCCGCACGGCATAGCCTTCCTACCCGGGGATGAAATCGTCGCGGTCAGCACGGAGGGCAGCGCTCACGTGCTGCTGGTTCACGTCGGAAACGGCACCATTGAGACGGCTCTACCCACGGTGGGCGATGTATCCCATATGGTCGCTGTCCCGGCCTCGGCGGAGCACATCTACACGAGCGACATCAGGGACGGGACGGTCACCGAACTCGGGGTGGCGGAAGGCGGCGTAACGCGGAAGTTCAATGTCCCCGAAACACCGGAAGCGATCGGTGTGACGCCGGACGGCTCCGAAGTCTGGGTCGGAAGTAATAACCTGGGTCTGGTCAGCGTGATCGACACCGGCAGCGGAGAAGTGGACACCGGCGTGCTCTCGGGGTTCGGCTTTCCGTACCGCGTGCTGTTCAGTCAGGACGCGAGTCTCGTTTTGATCCCAGACCTACGGAACAACGAACTGCGCTTCGTGGATCGAGCCTCCCGGCAGGTGCTGGAGACGCTCGAATTTCCGGGTGGCGGCCCGCAGGGAATCACATTCTCTACGGATGAGTCGGCTCTATTCCTGGCCATGAGCGCACAGAACCAGGTCGCCGTGATCGACGTGGCTTCGCGCACCGTCATCGGATTTCTACCCGCGGCCGGCCGGCCGGACGGAGTGGCGCACACGTCCCTGGTGATCGAATAGAGCGCTCCTGGTTGCCAGTCGGCGGCACAGGGACACAGGTTGCACGCCCCGTAGCCGACGAGACGCGGAGTCCGGCGCGTTGCGTGAAATCGAATCAATCAGTTTCAGGGAGAGCATTCATGAGCACTCGTCCCCTCGATGACAGTGTCGTACTGGTTACCGGCGCCACATCCGGTATTGGCCGCGCTACGGCCGAGGCCTTCGCAGCCAAGGGCAGCAAGGTGGTCCTGTCCGGACGCCGGGCTGAACTCGGGGAACAGGCGGCGCAGTCAATCAGGGACTCCGGCGGGGACGCGCTGTTCGTGCAAACAGACATGAACGACGATGACCAGGTCCGCGCTCTCGTGGGCCGAACCGTGGAGCACTACGGACGCCTGGACGTGGCGTTCAACAACGCGGGAATCGAGGGCGATCCTCTCACACCGGTGCATGAGAGCTCGATGGACAACTACGAACGGATCTTCAATACGAATGTTCGCTCGGTTCTTGTCAGCATGAGCTGCCAGGTGCCGGCCCTGCTGGCGGCTGGTGGGGGCTCGATCGTCAACAACGCTTCCATCGCCGGACTCATCGGTTTTCCAGGGGCTTCCATCTACTGCGCGAGCAAGCACGCGGTGATCGGCCTTACGAAGTCGGCCGCCCTCGAGTACTCAGCGCAGGGGATCCGCGTGAACGCGGTCGCTCCGGCGGTCATCAAGACCGGGATGTTCGAGCGCTTTGCTTCCCAGACAGAGGGCTTGCTCGAGTTTGCGGTCACCCTGCATCCGATTGGGCGCTTCGGAGAGGCGTCCGAAGTCGCGCAAGCCGTGGTCTGGCTCGGCTCACCCGAGAGTTCGTTCACCACAGGCGTGACGCTTCCGATCGACGGTGGGTACACGGCGCAGTAGGGAAAGCAACAAAAACGGGATCGACGACCATGCCGGGCACTAGATATTTCTCGAACGAGACGTTCAAATTTCTGAGGGAGCTGGCGGCCAACAACAACAAGCCCTGGTTCCAAGAAAACAAGCCTCGATACGAGCAGTACCTGAAGGAGCCGGGGAAGCGCTTCATTGAGGATTTCCAGGCGCCTCTGGCCAAGATCAGCAAGCACTTCGTGTCCGATCCGCGGGGCAACGGCGGCTCCCTGTTCCGCATCTACCGCGACACCCGGTTCTCGAAGAACAAGAAGCCCTACAAGACGAACCTCGGAATGCGTTTCTCGCACGAGTCAGCGAAAGACGTCCACGCACCGGGCTACTACATCCACGCGTCTAATGACGGAGTCTGGGTTGGCTGTGGGATCTGGCACCCGGACGGCGAGTCGCTCGGAAAAATCCGTGACGCGATCGTAGCCGACTCGAAGAAGTGGAAGCGTGCCAGGGACGCCAAGAAGTTCACCGACGCCTACGACACGCAGGGGGAGTCTCTGAAGCGCCCGCCCCGCGGGTACGACCCGGATCATCCCATGATCGAAGACCTCAAGCGCAAGGACTTCATCGGTGGGGCCAAGATGACGAGGAAGGTGTTCACGAGCGGGGACCTCATGGACGAATTCGTGCGCCTGTGCAAGGCCGCGAAGCCACTTAACAAGTTTCTCTGCGACGCGCTGGATGTGCCCTACTAGGTCGCGGCCGGCTGGGTTTGTCTATGTCTGGGAGTACCGGGTCAAGCCAGGCTGCGAACAGGATTTTGAGGAGATGTATGGTCCGGACGGGGATTGGGCTCGATTCTTCGGGCGCTCGTCCGAGTATCTCGGAACGACCCTGCTGCGAGACCGAGACCGGTCCAGCCGATACCTGACTGTGGATCGGTGGACCAGCCGCGAGCCGCACGCCGCGCTCGTGGCCGAGAACCGAGACCGGTTCGATGCCCTGGATCTCCTGGGAGACAGCCTAACTGAAAGCGAACAGCAGATTGGGGATTTCGCCGAAGCGAGCGGCGAAACCGGGTCCGACCGGATCGCGTAGGTTCGGTACAGGACACTCGCAACAGACGGGCAGTCCCGTGCTCCACAAAAGCTAAAGAGGCAATCTGATGAATTTCGATCCCGATGTCGTTCTCGGAATGATCTTCAGCGTCGTGATGATGCTCCTCGTCGGTGGCTTCCTCGTCGCCATCCCTATCATTCGGCGGCTGGGGAAGTTGACGGACGAGTGGCTGCGCACCCGCCGGGAAGGGCTCCCGGGCGAGAATGAATGGGCGCGCCTTACGGGTCACCTTGAATCCATCGATTCGCGGCTCGGTCAAATCGAACAAGACCAGTCGCACATGTCGGAGCGGCAGGAGTTCGTCGAAGGACTCGTGACCGGTGCTCAGCAACGCTCGATCGGGGCGGCGGAGTAGCGCGTTTTCGACCGCTGCCAGGTCGGCTGAGCAGGAAACCAGGCGTCTGACCGCTTGTCCCGGTGGGCAGTTCACCCAATTTTCCGGGGCATGAGGCAGCGGACTTGACGGACTCGACCCCGGCGTACCAGAGGTTCTTCGCCGAATTGAAGCGGCGCCGCGTCTTCAGAGTGGCCGCCGTGTACGGGGCCGTTGGGTTCGGCGTGCTCCAATTGGCCGAGATCCTCGTACCGGTTCTCGAGCTCCCGCCAGCCGTAATGCGAGGCATCGTCCTCGTTCTGTTCCTCGGCTTTCCCGTCGCGATTGTTCTCGCGTGGGCTTTCGAAAAGACACCTGATGGTATGAAGCGAACGGAGAGCGCTGCGAGTGGCGAGATTGAGGCGATCGCGTCCGAATCCATACTCAAGCGCTGGACGCCCGGGCTTGCGGCGGTTGCGGGCACCGTGCTGCTTTTGGTTGGTGGCTGGTGGATCTTTGGTGGCGAGCCTGACCGGGGTCGGAGCCAAATCACCGGTGACCAGCCGCTGGACGATAGCGTTCTCGCCATCTTGCCGTTCGGGACCCAGGTCAGTCCCGGCGTGGAGTACCTGGGCGAAGGGCTCGTTAGCCTTCTGTCTACCGCCATGGACGGGGCCGGTGACATCCGTGCCGTGGACAGTGGCGGCATGCTCCGAGTCGCCAGTCGCGATGGATATACGCCGGGCGACCCCGCCAGTGCAGTGCGCCTCGCATCGGCGTTTGGCGCCGGCCTCTATGTAGTCGGCGATATTGTCGAGGCGGGCGGCAGGATGCAGATTTCAGCGACGCTGAACAGGGTGGGGGACGCCAAGCCGCTCGGCGAGGCCTCAGCGGAAGGCACGGCCGACGACGTCTTCGAGATGGTCGATGAGCTCACGGCTGAGCTCTTGTCCGGCTTGCAGGGTGGGCCGGCGGCGCGCGTGCAGCGGATCGCGGGCGTGACAACGTCGAGCCTGTCGGCGCTCAAAGCGTTTCTAGAGGGAGAGGGGCATTTTCAGAGAGGCCAGTTTGCGGCAGGCGTAGAATCGTTCCGCCGCGCTGCGCAGGAAGACAGCCTCTTCGCTCTCGCTCACTATCGGCTCAGCATCGCCGCCGAGTGGAATTTTCAGAGCGAACTGTCCCTCGCCGCAGCGGAACAGGCCGTGCGTTTTTCGGATCGGCTGGCCGAAAGGGATCAGCGACTCTTGAGCGCGTTCCTCACCCGCCGCCGTGGAGCCAACGCCGAAGCGGCGGTCCAGTACCGCTCGATTCTTGGTACATATCCCGATGAGATGGAGGCCTGGCTTGACCTGTCAGAAGTCCTTTTCCATGCTAACCCGTTGTACGGTCGCTCCTTCACGGAATCCCGCGAGACGTTGACGCGGGTCCTCGAGTTTGACCCGAACTTCTCTACCGGGCTCATTCACTTGGTCCGAGTTGCCGCTTACGAGGGAGACGCAGCAGCCGTTGATTCCATTTCGCGTAAGCTTCTAGATCTGGATCCGGATCCAGGCCGCAACCTGGAAGTCGCGACCATGCGGGCCATCGGCATGCGAGACTCGACCGCGCTGCGTTCAGTGGTTGAACGCTTTAGCGCTGGCGATGAACTCGGAGTCGCGCTGTCTTCCTGGGTGGCGGCCATGTATGGCGGCGACATAGAAACCGCCGGGCATGCCGCCCGCGCGCTGACGGAGGCCCGGCGAAGCCCTGAGGCTCGGCGTCTCGGCTACGCCTGGCTGGCGCATATCGCAGCAGCGCGCGGACAGTACGGGGAGGCAGACGCTTTGCTGGCCGAGCTCTCGGGGCTCAGCGAGGGCACCGCTCTAGAGTATGAGGCGCTCCTGGCTAATCTGCCGTTTGTTACTCCTGACGAGGCTAAGCTGCGCGAGCTTGTTTCCCGGCTTGAGCGCTTGGATCCGCAATCGATCGAGACGAGCACCAATCCGAGCGCGCTATTCACGGCACACGATCCGCTACACGCTTTATTTCGGGCCTACCTGCTGGGTCACCTGTCGGCGCGGCTCGGCGAAGCGGAGGCGGCAGAAACGTACGCGGCGGACCTGACCGCGATGCCTCCAGGACCGACTGAGGGAAGCCTGCCGGTGGATATGGGGCGCAGCATCCGCGTCGAAGTACTACGTGGCCAGGGCAGATTGATTGAAGCGCTCGCGCTCATACAAGAGAATCGAAGCGAAACCTGGTATGCCCAGACGACGGCCTCGCCACTCTTCTGCCAGATCCGGGAGCGATTTGTCCGGGCGGAGCTGCTCCGCGAGCTCGGGCGGACTGACGAAGCGGAAGAGTGGTATTCGACGATCGGCCAGCTATCTCCGTTCTCTCTACCATACAAAGCCTTCTCACAGTTTCGCCTGGCCGAGATCAGAGACGCTCGCGGCGATCGTGAGGGTGCTGCCGAGGCGTACGCGGCGTTCGTGGAGTTCTGGAACGATGCTGACGCCGATCGCCAGGACCTGGTAAAGGAAGCGAAAGCCAGACTGGCAGAGCTGAGGACGGACCCGATCCCGTGATGCCACGCTAGCGTATGGACACCGTTTTTGTCGCGTCCCAGAATCCAGTAAAGCTACACGCAACTCGATCAGCTTTTCTGCATATGTTTCCGGGCACCGAGTTTGTTCTGAAGGGCAGTTCCATGCCATCGGGTGTAGCCGAACAACCGATGTCCAGTGATGCGACGCTCCGCGGCGCGACCAATCGCGCTCGCCGTGCTGCAGAGTCAGAGATTGCTGACTATTGGGTTGGAATCGAAGGGGGAATCGAGGACACAGCCGAAGGGATGACCGCCTTCGCTTGGGTCGTCGTCAGAACGCAGTCGGAAGTGGGACGAGGCCGCACGGCCAGCTTCTTTCTTCCGCCTAGAGTGGCCGAACTGGTCCGGGGCGGGATGGAGCTGGGCGATGCAGACGATGTGGTCTTCGTCCGAGAGAATTCAAAACAAAGCGAAGGTGCCATCGGCCTTCTGACCGGCAACGCTCTGGACCGAACGAGGCTATACGAACAAGCGGTCATCGCCGCCCTGATCCCGTTCAAGAACCCGAATCTGTTTTCGGTAAAGACTGATTCCGAGTCTGCTTCGGTCGGCTAGGAACGCAGTACTCGGCGGCGAGGCGCTGAGACTGGAATTCAGCCTCGGCGAACTCGAATCAGTCGGCCCCACCGATCCTGAGACGACCCGGGCCCGCGGCAGCCAGCACCAGCAAGCTCGACAGGATCAGCAGGTCACGCTCGAGACTCGATGAGATGCCGCCAGGAATCTGCACCGTCACAAGCGCTCCGACGATCACGACCGCCAAGCCGGCCGCCGCCCAGCGGTGGAACACTCCGAGCACGAGCGCCACTGCGGCCACAACCTCCACCCAACCCGTGATCGGACCCAGCACGCCAGGGAGTCCGAATCCAACGAACTTGTCCATCGCCGCCGAGATGTTGAACGCCTTCGGAATGCCATGCCATAGGAACACGGCCGCGACAACGAGTCGGCTGGCTAGCACGGCAATGTCAGTCTTAGACCCAGATTCAATCATGTTCGTGTCATTTCCCGTAGATGGCTATGCTTTGCGATCCCATACATCTGCACGTGCTCAACGTCGAGATCGTCACACCAGTTTCCCGTAACCACGCCGTGAACCTTATCTTCACAGCGCATTTCTCCAACCTGCGAGGCTGTCATGGTAACCATTGCTTCCCTGTGGTTCGCGATCGTGATCTCGGCCGCCGTAGTGTTTGCGGCCAGCACCGTCGTTTGGATGGTACTTCCGTTTCACAAATCAGACTTCAAGCCAGTATCGGATGAAGCGGCAGCTCGTGCGGCTCTGAAGGGACTGGCCCCGGGCATGTACAACATCCCGCATATGGCATCCTGGGATGAGGCCAAGACGCCAGAGGGGGCTCAGAAGCTCGAGCAAGGACCAAACGCCTTCCTGACTGTGCTTCCTAACGGCAAGCCCAACATGGGCAAGCAACTCTCCATCTGGTTCGTCTACTCCCTGATTGTTGGTACGATCGTGGCGTACTTGACGAGCCGAACGCTGGGTGCTGGCGCTGACTACCTGTCAGTGTTTCGGATTGCGGGTACGACCGCCTGGCTTGCCTACGGGATGGCTGCCGTCCAGGACGCTATTTGGCTCGGAAGGCCTTGGAGCTACGTGCTGAAGGGACAGTTTGACGCCGTGCTGTACGGCCTGCTGACCGCCGGTGTGTTCGGATGGCAGTGGCCGGTCATGTAAGGCAGGTTTGGCTGTGGTGGAGCAGCGGCAAGGACAGTGCTTGGGCGCTCCACGTCTTGTCGGAGAACTCCGGCGCCGAAGTTACGTCGCTTGTCACTACAGTGACAGCGGACTTCGACCGCGTCTCCATGCATGCTGTGCGGACGGAAATCGTGCGGCAGCAGGCGAAAGCCGCTGGCTTGCCGCTGCGTGTAGTGGAGATCCCGTATCCATGCGACAACCTTACGTATGAAGCAGCCGCACGCACTGTGATCGAGGAAGCGAGGTCGAGCGGAGTCCATGCGATGGCATTCGGCGATCTCTTTCTGGAGGACGTGCGCGCCTACCGCGAAGATCTGCTGGCAGGGTCCGGGGTGGCGCCGTTGTTTCCCTTGTGGGGAATCGACACGCAGGACCTCAGCGCCGCCATGATCGCGGGCGGGCTGGAGGCTACTGTGACGTGTGTGGACCCAAGTCAGCTAGAGGCGACCTTTGCCGGACGAGCCTACGATGCGAGTTTTCTGGCCGATCTTCCCGCCGCCGTCGATCCCTGCGGTGAGAACGGGGAGTTCCACACCTGCGCAACGAACGGCTCAATGTTTTCGGCCCCGATAGAGGTCAGCCTGGGAGAGATCGTGACTCGGGACGGATTCGTATTCGCCGATCTGGTGCCGTCAGCCGGGCTCACCGTGTGACGGCGCGGCCAAGCAAGCGTGTTAACTGGCGTCCTGACATCAACATGAAATCTGTTTCTGTCGGAAAATCCTCCGAGTCCGCATGCCGCAGAAAACGGAACTTGCCCTTGGCACTCTCGAACCAGATGCCTGGCTCCCTGCGGTGGTCGGCCGCAACCCCCGGCGGTCCGGCCTTTTTTTGTCGAGGCGGTACCTCGCGGCGCGCAATCCACGAGACGCCCTGCGCTCGGAACCTACGCGATTGATGTTGCTGCACGCTGCGATGACCTTTCTGCCCCGCGGGCTTGGTTACGGCCTGTAATAGGCAGGACCGGCTCCATGATCTTGTCGCCGAGATGAGCGGAGCCACGTCCCTGAGCAGTGCGAGAGGCCGCAGGTTGGTATACCACTTCGCGCGTCCGGGCGGCGATCGACCTGGCTGATACTCTTACTCGGAGCCGAATTGATGTGTTCGTTTCGGCCGTACGCTGGGCTCGGGCAAACTGCCAAGCTTTTCTTGGAGTACATCGGCTGGAGTGCTGAGTTGCGCGGCTTGATCAACGCCGGGACTTTCTTCAAGTTTGAGTCGCCAACAACGGGAGGTCCGGCTTGAGAGACTGTCCTGAGACACAGCGAACGTCGGTACCCGCCGGAAGCCTGTGGGGACCGGTGGTGGGGTATTCTCGCGCGGTGCGAGTAGGTTCCCTCATCCACGTGGCGGGTACTACGGCTGCGGCTCCCGGCGGTGGCTTGGCTGTCCACGGCGGACCCTATGAGCAAGCCGTTTATGTGCTTCAAAGAATCGAGGATGCCCTGCATCAACTTGGCGCCGAGCTCGGGGACGTTGTTCGGACCCGAATGTATGTGACGGATATCGGACAGTGGGAGTCGAAATCGAAGCCGATGCTGTCCTGGGAGATCGCTAAATGAGACTCGGCCGTTTCTTCTTCAAGATCGGCGCATGGTGGCTCCTTGTGGCTGCCGCCGCGCATTCGGTCGGACACTACCTGTTCTACATCGATGAGAGTCGGTTCACTCCCGAGCGTTTGGACGTCGCCAGGCGAATGCAGGAATTGGTGGCGGATCCAGTGCTCGACGGCTCGCTGTGGCGCATGCTGCAGGTGTTCAGTCTCTCCTTTGGCCTGTTCCTGCTTTTCGCTGGCGTGTCGAGCCTTGTGTTGCTGAGAGGGAAGCCCAGCGGCGCGCTGCTACAGCGCATGGCCCACTTCAACGCCATATTCTGGGGTGGTGCGTTCGTCTTGATTTTTCTGATATACCCAATGATCGAGCCTCTAATCATCGCGGGGGTGGCCAGTATCCTGTTTGGGCTGGCGAGAGTCAGCTTGTCGGGTAGGAAGGTTCGGGGAATGCCGGGCGGAAACGCGGATCCGGGCGCAGAGGACGACAAAAGCCCTGTGGCGACCGAAGACCTTGAAGACACCGAAGACCTTGAAGACATGGATGACATTTCCGTCGAAGAACTACTGGGAGAGGAAGCCTCATGAGGTTTGATGCGATGTTTGGTGGTCATGCGGTACGTGGCGCTGCCGGCGCGGTGGTCCTTGTGGCGGGGGTGTTCGTTGCGGGTCCGCTTGCCGCACAGTCGATGGCTCCGTTCGCGGCGTCGGAGAGCCTCCCGGGATCTGTCGTGGCGGGTTTCGGCTCAGCCGTGGCGCTGCTCGAAAACGAGGCGCTGGTAGGCCGCACGGAGGCGTTTGCGGTCTTCTCCGTTCCGGCCACGAGACCCGGAAGCATAGTCGTATTTCGGGTTGACCCGGAAACAGGAGAGTGGGTAGAGCATGGTGCACTCAGCGCTGAGAGCGTGGCTGCCGGGGACGGTTTCGGCAGTGTGCTGGCCGCCACGCAGGATCTCATGGTCGCCGGCGCTCCGAAGCACAGGAACAGTCGCGGCTCGGCATACGTGTTCGAGCGATCGGAAGAGGGCGAGTGGACCGAGACCGATCAGCTCTCGTATCCCGGAGGCGCCCGCGGCGATGAATTCGGCGCGGCGGTCGCGATCTCGGGCGGTGAGATCCTGGTCGGAAGTCCGGGAGCGGCCGAAGGGAAGGGAGCGGTATTCGTGTTTTCGCGTTCCGCTGCCAAGGGCTGGGCTGCGAGCGGCCTGGTCATGCCAGCGGGTACCGAAGCCGGCAGCCGGTTCGGTACGGCCCTGGCCGCCGACGATGAGCTTCTCGCGGTCGGCGCGCCGGGCCGCGTCGCGTTCACGCTCTTTGGGGGTGGAGGCGAGAATCATGCAGGCAGCGTGCACGTCTTCAGTCGCTCCGGAGGCGCAGCCTGGAGTCCGGCGACTGGCGCTGGCGGCCTTACGGCTGACGGTACGCTGGGCCTGGGCACGGCGATCCTGATCGGTCCTGAAGGAATCGTGGCCTCTGCGCCGCTGACCGATGGGTCGGCTGGCGCGATCGTCAGCTTCGAGGCGGATGCGAACGGGAACTGGGCCGAGTCACGTACGATCCGGGCTTCCGTTCCGCAGGCTCAAGCACGTCTGGGCCACTCACTGGCCATGGCCGGAGCGCAGCTGTTGGCGGGAGCACCGGCCGAGCAGGGTCTGCGGGGAGCGGTGCACGTGTTCACCCAGTCCGGCAACGGAACCTGGGTAGAGACGCAGGCCCTGTCAGTCCCGGTAAAGGGAATCATAGGATTCTTTGGAAGCGCGCTGGCGGCCAACGAACATATGGCGATCATCGGCGCACCCGGCACCGAATTGTTCGCGGGCCTGGCCTATCGATTCGGCCTCGCCGGCGGTTCAGAGGGCTTCAGCGAACTGGGTTCACTGGCCGACGCGGGCGGCGGGCTCGAGGCGATTGCCGGCGAAGAGCTGAAGTGTGAGGCGGGCAGCGCGAGCATCTTCGGCTGCCACGAAGTGGATCTGGTCTCATATACCCCACCGGCCGATCTGGGCGCCGCACGGGGAATCATGGTGAACGATCTATGGGGCTGGACGGACCCGGAAACGGGCAGGGAGTACGCAATCGTTGGACGGTCCGACGGAATGACGTTCGTGGACGTGAGCACTCCGGAAACCCCGGTCTATCTGGGTGAGCTACCGCTCACGGAGGGGGCCACGGTCAACCTGTGGCGGGATGTTAAGGTGTACGCGAACCATGCGTTCATCGTGGCGGACGGAGCCGGTCAGCATGGGGTGCAGATCTTCGACCTCACGCAGCTGCGCAACGTTCTGGAAGGCCCGGTCACGTTCGAGGAGACGGCGCACTACGACGGTATCGCGAGCGCCCACAACATCGTCGTGAACGAAGCCACCGGGTTCGCCTACGTGGTCGGCGCCAGCGGCGGGGGAGAGACCTGTGGAGGCGGCCTGCACATGATCGACGTGCGCGCGCCGGCGCAGCCTGTTTTTGCGGGTTGTTTCTCCGATTCGTCCACAGGCCGCGCATCCACGGGGTACAGCCATGACGCCCAGTGCGTCATCTACGCGGGACCGGACGAGGAGCATGCGGGAAGCGAGATTTGCTTCGGCGCTAACGAGACGGGCATCAGTATCGCGGATGTTTCGGATAAGTCGAGCCCGGTCGCTCTCGCCAGCGCGTCGTATCCGAACGCCGGCTACGTCCACCAGGGGTGGATCTCGCATGACCACCGCTATTTCTTCACCAATGACGAGCTGGACGAGGTGTCCGGGACGATGGAGAAGACGCGGACGCTGGTGTGGGACATCGAGGACCTTGACGATCCGGTGATCGAGACGGAGTACTTCGGTCCCACCGGTTCTTCGGATCACAACTTGTATGTTCGTGGCCGCTACATGTACATGTCCAACTACGTCAGTGGCCTTCGGATCGTCGATGTGGCCGATCCGTCCAATCCCGTGGAGGTCGGACACTTCGACACGGTTCCGTTCGGCGCCGACACGCCCGGGTTCGCGGGGGCGTGGAGCAACTATCCGTTCTTCGAGAGCGGGATCATTCTCGTCTCGAGTATGAACGAGGGACTGTTCGTGCTTCGAAAGCGCCAGGAAGACCTGGTCCCATAGGTGGACCGGGTGAGGTCGCCGCGTTGCTGCTCTCTAGTTGGCGGCTGCTACTGCGGGCGGTGCGTCAGACAGGGGCAGTAATCGTTTCGTCTTCTTCAGGTAGGCCAGCTCGTCGTGATACAGAGCGCCGTCCGGCAGGTACTCCCATAGCGGACCCAGGTCGTTCTTAACCTGATCTACGAAGAAATCGGGAATCTCACGGGTCTCTCCCTCGAAGTAAGCCCGGAACTGGCGATCTTCGTCGAGCATCCTGCGGACCTTCGTGTAATACTTGATGCGCCCGGCCCCTTCCGATGAGACCGCCCGAACCACGTTCAACCAGCGAGAGAAACCGCGGTTTGCCTTCGCCCGCTTCAGAATCCGCGGCCTGGAGAAGGTGTACCGGGTGAGGTCGATCACGTGGTCATAGAACTCCGGCCAGTCGTAGTTCTGGGGACGGACGTTCATCGC
>JAZDDE010000150.1:0-5085 GCA_036679495.1 Gemmatimonadota bacterium
CCGGGCCTGAGCACGCGCGCCGCTTCGGCGCAGAAAGGTCGCAGCTCGAAGTGGTGTATCGCGTTGAAGCAGACCAGCGCGTCGATTATGCCGTCCGGCAAGGGCAGCCGGTGTCCATCGGCCACGACCGCCGCAGGGCAGCTTCCGGTGGCCCGCACAGCGAACCTTTGGAGCATCTCCAACTGCGCATCCACACCAATCGCACGCACCGATCCCGGCACCCCCTGCTCAAGCTGCCGGACAATCGGCAGAAGATACCTGCCCGTACCAACCCCGACGTCAACTAGGGTAATCGGGCGCCCGAGTGGCTCAAGGGCTTCGACAGTCCTATCTACGATGCTCCCGTGAAACGTCCGCAGCGCATCGTATCGGCGGCTGACGTGCCTGAAGTGCGCACCGTTGCCTCCGATACGCCGCTGTGAGGACAGCCTGCGTACCTTGATGCTCATGGGTCTTATTATACACGTGTTGAGGTGGTCGACTGAGGCTCGGGCAGGAGGGAGCGTGGAAAGGCCGGTTGCTGAATTGGCCCGAGCCAGCCTACGTCCATCTACATAGTACCTGGACCGGAGTGCGTCCGCAAACCGCGAACGGGCTTTCACTTACCAAAGGTGAGCGACGGGACTCGAACCCGCGGCCTCCAGGGCCACAACCTGGCGCTCTAACCACCTGAGCTACGCCCACCATGGTCCGGCCCGGCCAATGTATCGCCCTGCTCTGCCTCGGCAAGAAGCGCTCCCTGCTCGATTGCACCTGCCTCCAGCAGGAGCCAAGCGAACAGGCAGATCCCGACGAGCGAGTACTGACCAGGCCATAGCGGCGTGTAGAGGCTGATCCACTGAAGAAGCCAGATGGCGCCGACTATCGCTCCAATTCCCTTCCACGCCCAGGCTGTGTATCGAGACCGGCCCATCCACCACACCGCAGCAGGTACAGCTAGTACTAGAGCATCGTAGAAGTTCGTGTAGATGTTCGCGGAAGCGACCGCCAGCACCGTCACGGCGATCTGCTGAGCCAGGCTCTTGCTACGCAGCCACACCCGGAGACACACGACGAGGACCGCGGCCTCGGTAAGCAACCAGAGCCAGTGCCCTGCCCGGCTGCCGAGTCCCAGTACGCTCTGGAAGAAAGCATGGGTCGTGATCAGCTTGTTGAGCGGATAGGCGTCGGTTGTCATCACGACGGCTCGCCACCCCTCGCCGCTGGCGAGAAACGCCTCCCAGACTCCCCAGCCCATGGGCACGGTCGAAGCCAGCATGAGCGCTCCCGCCCCCGCCGTAGTTCCCAGCGTTCGCCAGCGCCGCGTCAGGGCGAGCCAGAGTACAAACCCAAGCACCCAGTTCGGTTTGAAGCCGAGTAGTCCGATGAGTAGGCCCGCCAGAATTTCCTTGTCCTGTTTCAGCGCCCACAGCGCTCCGGCCACAAGAAGCAGAATCAGGGCACTGTTCTGCGCCATGACGAAGACCGAGATGAAGGCGGACGAGGCGAAGACTGCGAGCGCGAATGTGTCGAAGCGGCGGTTCGCCGACAGGGAGCGCCGGAGCAGTAGGAGCGCCCCCGCCGTAGCGCCGATCACCACGGCCATCAAGAGCCCGTATGCCACGGCAGGCGGTAGGAGTGCGGCCGGAACCCAGGCGTAAAGTGTGTATGGCGGATAGAGCCAAAAGTATCCGGTAGAGAAGTCGGTTGAGTACAAGCCCTGTGTGCCCGTGTCCAGAAATCTGCGGGCTGCCGACCAGGCGACGTACCAGTCGCGCTGCCAGAATGCCGGGTCCAGGCGGTTCTGCCAGACGGAGATCAGCCACGCGACGACGCCCAGCACTGCCAGCGTCAAGAGAATGAAATTCAGGATTCCGAGCCGCCGAGCGGCGGCAAATGGGGACGGGCGTGCTCTTGGGGTCATGTCCGGAAAAGGTATGACGGGCGATGCCCCGCTACCACCCACGGAGGACAGGTGCTGACCCGCACGGTGCGGCAAAGCGACGTCGCCCCTATCTTCGCGCCTTCACTGGAGAACCTGATAGATGTCCAAGCTAGCCATAGGTGTTGTCGGCCTGCCCAACGTGGGCAAGTCGACCCTGTTCCGCGCTCTTACGGCCGTGTCCGTTCCGGCCGAGAACTATCCCTTCTGTACGATCGATCCCAATGTCGGCGTCGTTGAGGTCCCGGACCCGCGCCTCGACCTGCTTGCGGAGCTCGTGCAGCCCGAGGCAGTCGTCCCGACCGTGGTCGAGTTCGTCGACATCGCCGGGCTCGTAAAGGGCGCCTCCAAGGGCGAGGGTCTCGGTAACAAGTTCCTCCAGAACATCCGGGAGGTGGACGCGATCGCCCACGTGATCCGCTGCTTCGAGGATGACGCCGTGGTTAGGGTGGGCCAGGATCCGCTGCACGACCGGGAAGTCGTGGACCTGGAGCTGGCCCTGTCCGATCTAGATCAAGTGTCGCGGGCACTGGACCGGACGGAGCGGCGCGCGCGGACGGGCGACAAAGACGCGAAGGCTGAGGCTGCCGTTCTCAGCCGTCTCGTGGAGCGGTTGGAAGCCGGTGAGCCAGCACGGGCCGAGCCTCTCACTGAGGACGACCGTAAAGCGGTTCGCTCTCTGAACCTTCTCACACTCAAGCCAACGCTGTACGTGGCCAACGTGTCCGAAGACATGGTAGGGCAAGACGCGGAGACGGTGAGGACACTCAGAGAGGCGCTATCTGAACAGGACCCGGAGGCAGTCATCGTGGAGGTCTGCGCGCAGCTAGAGTCCGACGTGCTCGAGCTGGATGAGTCAGAGCGACGCGAATACCTGGAGGCTCATGGCGTGGAGGCAGGCGGCCTGGATCGTTTGATTCACGCCGGGTACAGAGTGCTTGGACTTCAGACGTTCTTTACCGTGGGCGAGAAGGAGGTTCGGGCCTGGACGGTGCATGTTGGAGCGCGTGCTCCGGAGGCCGCCGGAGAGGTTCACACGGACTTTGAGAAGGGCTTCATTCGGGCCGAAACCATCGCCTACAACGCCTTCGTGGATGCGGGCTCCTTGAAACGATCACGCGAACTCGGCAAGATGCGTCTTGAGGGCAAAGAATATATCGTACGGGACGGAGACGTTATGCTGTTTCGGGCCGCGCCTTAGGAGGCCGAGGCAGAATGACGAAACCTAATCGACCGAATAGCCGTACAAAGCAATGTGTACACTCAACAAACGTTCGCTCTCAGTGGAGCTAGTCAGCATTTGATGATGTCAGAGGCACCGGCTGTGCAAGGCGATGGATACCGAGATGGTCTCGGCTATGCCTTGTGGTGTGCATGGTTCGTCGGCCTGGCCGGCCTGCACCGTATTTACCTCGGGAAGTACGCCACAGGAATCCTCTGGATGTTTACCTTCGGGCTGTTCGGCGTCGGCCAGATCATCGACCTGTTCTCGATGAAAAGACTGGTTCGCGAAGCCAACATCAGCAAAGGGTATCTCCCTCATCCTCGTTGGGTAGGAGAGCTTAACCGCTACGCTCAGCCGGTCGCCGGACTTCCGGGCCCACCCGTAAAACCCCTCAAGCATCAACTGCTCGAGGCCGCCATGGAGCGAGGCGGCGAAGTGTCTGTCACCGAGGGCGTGGCCGCTACAGGCGCCAGCTTCGAAGCGGTAGAGAAAACCCTCGACGATCTCCTCAGCAGCGGCTACGTGGACATCGACAACCGACCCGACAGTGGCGTCATCGTCTACCGCTTCACGGAGCTGCGCTAGGACTTTGGCCGGCTACCCGCCCCTACTCTGGAATCGTGACGTCGAGCGTTACGATCTCTCCGAACTCGTCTAGCGGTCGGTCGAGCTTCTCCGGATCGCCGACTGCAAGAACAACGAGCTGATCTGGATGCAGGTGACGCTGGGCGGCTTCGTGCACATCGGCCGTGGTCACGGCCGTAATCCCCGTCCGAATTTGCTGCAGAAAATCCGCCGGATAGCCGTAGTACTCGTACAGCATCTGCCGGCCCACGATCTCGCCCGGTGAATCGAAGTTGAAGATGAACGAGTTTAGAAAGCTGTTCTTGGCGTAGTTCAGCTCGTCTTCGGTCACCTCGCCTTCTTTCATGTACTCGATTTCGGCCAGCACGGCCTCGAGCGCCTCAGCCGTCGACTCCAGCTTCGTCTGGCCGCCGACCTGAAACACACCCGGATAGTCATAGCTCGCGCCGATCGAACCGAAAATCGAGTAAGCGAGGCCCTTTTCCGAGCGGATCTTGTTAAACAGGCGGGACGCGAAGCCCTGGCCGAAGATTTTGTTCATCACCTGGACCGCAAAGTAGTCCGGATTGTCGACGGTCGTCCCGAGGTGGCCAACGCGGAAGTTCGTCTGCGTAACATCGGTCTTCTCGACGAAATACACCTTCCCCGCCTCCGCGGGAGAGATCTCGAATTCTTCCGGCAAATCCACTTCCGCCGCCTGCCAGTCACCGAACTCACGCTCGATCGCCGCCAGTACCTCTTCCCGGTCGAAGTCTCCTGTTACGCCCAGCATGATGTGGTTCGGGTGATAGTAGCGCCCGTGAAAGTCGATGAGGTCCTGCTGCGTAATCGCATCGATAGTAGCGTTTTCCGTATGCCGTGCGTATGGGCTCGCAGCACCGTAGACCAGCTTCACGAACTCTCGGCTGGTGATACTGCCTGGTGAATCGTTCCGCCTCGCGATAGCGCTCTTCTGCTGGACCTTGGCTTCCTCGAGTTTGTCGACCTCAAAGCGGGGGCGGCGCAGCATGTCCGCCAGTACCGGGAGAACCTCACCGAAGCTCTCACTCAGCACGCCGAGGCTTGCCGTGCCGACACTCGCTCCGATCCCGCCGCCCATGTTGGCGGCCCGATCCTCCAGAAACAGATCGACCTCCGCCCCGGTCCGGTCCCCAGCACCACCGGTCCGCATGACGCTCGCCGCGATGCTGGAGAGTCCCACTTTCTCGATTGGTTCGTAGCGGCTGCCCGTTCGGATCCTGGCCGACACGTTGATGAGCGGAAGATCGTGGTCTTCGAGCAGGAAGACGATCATCCCGTTCGGCATCTCTACGCGCTCGGCCTGTGGGATCTCGATGTCGTTGAGCGGCGGGTA
>JAZDDE010000151.1:0-2745 GCA_036679495.1 Gemmatimonadota bacterium
ATCCTCGAGCGACATGAGCTCGCGGCCGTTTCGATAAAGGCCCTGCAGCCTGGCGTTGAGAAATGGCACGGAGATGGTGAGCACGTTGATCGCTTCCGAGGATCCGCGCATGGCGAAGTCGGTCGAGATCTCACGGCCGGCAAGTGCGGCCTCCCTGGCACTCCAGCCTTTCTCGCGGAGCGTCTTAAACTCGGCGATGCGGTTGGCGTACTCGAAGGCCGAGAGCGCACTGTCCAGGTGGTCCCATACCTTTTTGTGCGTATCCAGGACCCGGTCGCGGTTGATGCCGTCGGCGTCCGCCATCGAGGCAAAGCCGCCGCCGTTGATCATGTAATCCCAGTAATGCTCGTCGTTGTAGATGCGCTCGAGCAGCGCCTTGGTTGCCGATGCTGCCGGCACGATCTCCCCCTTCGACAGTGTGAAGGCGTTCATCGTGTCCCGGATGAAGTTTTTGGCCTGGAAGGTCGGCGTCAGAGTCACGCCACGGCGCAGCACGTTCGCAAAGCCGCCGAGGATATTCACGGCCAGGTTGTGCTGCTGCGGCCCGATCATCTGGATCGCTTCCCACAGGCGGGTGTCGATGATTTCGTAGAACCGCTTCTCGCCGCCCTCGAAATAGTAGTCGATGTCGCCCTGCGGATCCTGGCCGAATTGCCAGAACATCACCATGGGCTCGAGGCCCTCGGCCATGCTCTTGACAGTGTTGAATACAGCAAGCTCGGCCTCGGTCTGATACATGCCGGTGGCGTCCAGCTGGTTGTACCATTTCATGTTGAGCCCGAGCCCCTCCACCATGGCCTTGACCACCTGGTCGGAGCGGACATGCGTCGGGCGGGTCTCCTTGCTCACTCGAGCGGCGTACAGGCCGGCGGTCTGGTTGTCGGTACCGTCGATCATCTGGTAGAAGGCGCGTTTGCCGCGATTCACCAGGCTCATGTGAACCAGGTGCGAGGTATTGCCAACAATCGACTCCATGATGTCGGCGATGTCCTGGGTACCGCCGTGCAGGCGCACGAATGGCGAGCCACCACCGCGCTTGACGCGCTCGCCCATGACCGTATCCATGATGCGATTGAACGGCACATAGTTCTGGTTCATCTCCTGAATGGCCGCCCTCGAGGACGTCGACAGGATGCCGCTCGATTCATAGAAGTCCATCATCCGATCATTGAACGCCTGCCACTCGTCGAACACCGTGACCAGCTCCGGATCCTGCTTGCCGAGCAGCAAGCCTGCCTGGATCTCGTCGGGGCGGATCAGGTTCTCCCGATTCTGAGCCCGGAGCTCCTGGGCGCGTCTTGCCACCATGTAGGCCAGTTGGTTTTCCTGGCGGTCCGAGGTCTGGTCAAATATCGCCTTGAGCCCTTTGCCGGTGAACTCCAGGTCGCCGGCCTCGTTCCAGTTGACAGTCCCGCGGTGGAAGATCCCCTGCATGACGCCGTGCGCACCACGCGCCAGCCTGAGTGATTTATAACCGGACAGTGCCGCCGATCCCAGCTGACCGCGCACCTGGCGCTCGATCTCCTTGAATGGACGCAGCCCGTCGAAGATGCGCTGCAGCCACTTGTCCTGCCATTTCGAGAAGATGTCGCGCACTCGATCCGTGAACGAGATATTGCCGCCAAAGCGTGACTGCAGCCGAGCGCGAGCTCCCTGCAGATACCAGCCGTGCATCATCTGTTGCAGATCCAAGGCTACGGTTTTGATGCCGGGGTGCGTCTCTAGCGCTCCCATCCAGGCATCGTAGAATCCCGGCGCCGAGGCGCGGGCCTCATGGTCCTGGGTGAACCAGGTGCGCATGAACTCGGCATAGCCCTCGAAATCCAGCTTGTTGTCGTAAGAGACCTGCAGGATCTCCGCGCGGTAGCGCTTGTACAGCTGCGAAATCCAGGGGTGCCTGTCGTCCAGCCAGTGTGAGAGCTCGTGCGCTGTAACCTCGAGGTCGTTGTGGAATTTGACGCGGATCTCGCCATGGCCTGGGCGATAGAAGCCGAGGCGAGTCGCTCCTTTCACTCTGCTCTGGAAGATCTTGACGCCGAATTTACGCTCGAGGTATTTCATCACATGCCGGCGGCGAACGGGTTCCTTGGGTATGGTCACGATGTCACCGTTGCCCAGGACATAGTTGCCATCCGGATCTATCGGCAGCTGGCCGTACTTGCCGATCATCGAAACATTGTTCGAGCCCGACGTGACCGCCAGTACTTCCGCCCTCGAGGAGAACTGCACCGCACCGTTCGGCATGACGCCCTTCGGCTGGCGGGTGCCGTTTCGCTCGCGCTTCTTCTTCGAGAGCTCCATGGCGTTATCCGCGGCCGCCTTGGTGCCGGCGATGCCATGGGTGAAGTAAACGCCCGTCACGCGGCCATGCTCATCCTCGAGGACCTGGTGCGCGAGGTCGATCTTGGCCTTGTCGATGTGCGCGGCGAGCTCCTGCTCCGAGTCGCCCAGGAGATAGAACTCATCACCGGAGATGTGATAAACCTCGGCGCCGGTTTTCTCCAGGGCATTGGCCACCGCCTGAATCAGCGCATCGCCGAGGCCGTGCGAGATGTTGTCGTTGATGGAGCCGAGGCCATCGACGTCGATGGAGGCCAGCGCCTTCGCGTGCGGCAGCATGTCGTTGAATGCCCGCCGGTTTCCCATGCCGGTGAGCTCGTCGGTCAATAACAAGTCGATAAATTCGTCGACCGACATGGCCTCGTATTTGGCCCGGAGATCGCTATCGCTTCGGCGTTCGTACTC
>JAZDDE010000152.1:0-26645 GCA_036679495.1 Gemmatimonadota bacterium
GCTGGAGTCCGATTCGGACGAGTGGCGGGGAGACCACCTGTTCGGTCTTCGGCTGCCCCGCAGCGTGCTGACCGAAGAGTTTCAGGCCGAACTCACGCGCCGGAAGATCCACGTTTCGTTGCGGGGCAACGCAGTTCGGATCTCTCCCCACGTGTATAACGATGCCTCAGATATGGGAGCCTTGCTTGAGGCGATCAGAGATTTTCTGCCCGCAGGCCGCTAGCCGTAGAGACTTTCTGCCCGCAGGCCGCTAGCGGTCCAGCAGCACTTCCGAGGTTGGTATCTCCAGATCATAGGCCCGACGGCCGAAGATGTAGAAGTCTTCTGAGGTACGGCCCCGCCGGTACCCGAGCAGGTGAAACAGCTCAACGGCGAGCCACCGGGCGATCTTGCGGCTCACGAGCAGCGTCTCAGGACGATTGGGGAGCCGGTGAACGCCGGGCAGCCAATTTGACGATAAACAAGCCGTCGTCACCCAGCGCCTGATAGAGTGGGAGAAACAGGAATCCGTCTTCGGGAACCGTGACTTCGCCGGCCCGATCGTGAGCCACGACTTCGCCCCGCTTCACTTTCTGGAAATTCTGGTAGTCTGGACGCATCGCGAATTCGTCACCCGGGCAGACCTCGTGACGGTGCCTCACCTCGAAAGTCCGCGAGAGACCCCGCGCTGAATCGCGAAGCCGCTGCACACTTCCGACCGCCTCCGGTACGTCCGATGGCAGCAGACAGCGGAGCCGCTGCAGAATCGTCCAGACAGCCCACTCGTGACGGTCGATGGACTCAGCGCTGTCATGCTGTCCGGCCTCGACTCCGATCGTCACGGCACCACGTTCGGACAGGTACTCCAACATCGGAGCGTCGATCTGCTCCTCGATACCCAGCACGAAGGGCACGGGCAGCATCTGGGCGAACGCCCGGTTTCGAAGCGTGTCTCCCAGCGTGACAAAGGGGGCGCTGACAGACGAGGTCGTGTGAAGGTCCACGACGTACAGTCCGTTCGAAGAACCCGAGGCGACTCCGAACGCTTCCTCCAGCGCTTCAGTGAGCTCGACGACTTCGTTGTCCTCGTCCTGCAGAGCCGCCCCGGCCAGGGCTCGGTCGCGTAGGTCCGCCACCCGCTTTGTATGCCAGCCGCGGTTGAGATCAGAGGTGCGAAAACGACAGCCCTCCCG
This sequence comes from Gemmatimonadota bacterium, assembly GCA_036679495.1. Taxonomy (GTDB): domain Bacteria; phylum Gemmatimonadota; class Gemmatimonadetes; order Palauibacterales; family Palauibacteraceae; genus JAZDDE01. The sequence goes on from JAZDDE010000152.1 coordinate 1,173, forward strand.
CAGAGCAGGGAGGTTGCCTGCCAACGCAACGAACTGGCCCCTGAGCTCAGGCTGATGACGGTGCAGGGACGCCAAGACTCGCTCGACCGCAGCTACGCCGGAGGGTTCGTTGCCGTGAAGGCCAGCCACGCAGACGATGGTAGGTCCATTGCCCGAGCCGTAACGGCCGAGCTCCCTGTCGAGCCCAATGCCCTGAGAAACCGGGACGGCGGAGAACTCGGACGCCCTCCCGCTCTTCGGTATTGGCTCGGAACTCACTCCGTCAGCATCTCCTCGAGGAGCTGCCCCGCGATCTTCATGAAGTCATGCTCGGTCACGATGCCAATCAACTGACCGTCCTGAACAACAGGGAGACACGCGATGCCATGCTTACGCATGAGCGCGATCGCGTCCATGGTTGAGGTACTTCGGTCCACCGTAATCAGGTTCTTCTCCATGATTTCGCGAACGGGAATCGGCTTGTCGTCAGGGTTCTTGTTGTTCGCCAGGAAACGCAGGAGCGGCCTATGCGAAACCAGTCCCACGAGCCGGTGTTGATTGTCTTCCACCGGAATGTGATGGACTTTGTGCCAATCCATGAGATTGGCCACGAGTTCGATCGGCTCATCTTCGTTGGCTGTCAGCAGGTCGGTGGCCATGTACTGCTCGACCCGCAAGAAGCTGGGCTTCCATCCGCCGGCCTCTTCAAGCTCACCGATCTTCCAGGTATGGCCGGGCTCCCCGCTACGCTGCCGGCTCACGGTAGCCGCCACCAGGGCCGACGTGCGCTCCTCGCTTGTCCCCTGACCTCCCATCTCTGCTAGTGAGCTCAAGAGCCATTGTGCGCCTGACATTCGCGCCTGTACGCGATCCTCGATGATGCCCAAATACTTGTCGCTGTCTGCCGCTGAGATCCCGCCCGCTGCCAGGCCCTCGCGCGCCAGTGGGAGCAAGTGTTCCAGGACGAGGGACTGGGCGGTCATCGTCCTCCCGTCGAGCCATGTGAGCTGCGCGTCCAGGCCCTGTCTGGCCGCGGCAAGGAAGTTGGTGCGGACGGTATCGAACTCGATCGCGCTACGAATATCCGTATGCTCCTCCGCCAGCCCGCTCATGAGCCCGAACCAGAGCGCGGCGTTCGCTACCTCGTCCTGAACGCTGGGCCCGGACGGAAGAACTCTGCTCTCGATTCGCAGGTGAGCCCTGCCGCCCCCGACGCCGTAGCAGGCCCGATTCCACCGATACACGGTACTGTTGTGAAGCTGAAGCGCCTGGAGTTTCGGCGGTCGTCCCTCACCCAGCGCCTCGAACGGGTCCTCTTCTACGTCCCGTCCAAGGATCACCTTGAACCGTGCGATGTCCTCCCGGAAGATCTCCAGGACTGACGTATCCACCCAGGAACGGCCGAAGCTCACCCTCGGCGTCACTTCCCGCACATCAGACATTGTCGCACGTGTGTCCACCGACTGCTGGAAGACGGCAATTCGCGTCTCATGCCACAGGCGCTTGCCGAACATGAGCGGTGAATTCACGGCCGCCGCGAGCAACGGTCCGGTGGCTGCGAGGGCAATGTTGTACAGGCGCGCGAACTCCTCGGGGCCAACTTGGAAATGGATCTGGAAACTCGCGTTCGCCGCCTCCATCATGACCGACTCGTGCGTTACGGCTAGTTCGTCCGTCCCCGTAATCCGCAGGTCGTAAGGACCGCCTCGAAGTTTGGTGAGCGCCTCGTTGAGCGCATAATACCGCGCCTCCGGCACCATGTTGTCCATGGACAGATCCGATTTGCGGAGCGTCGGAAGGATCCCTGTGAGAACGAGATCGGCGTCGAATGAGCGCGCGGTCTCGTGGATACCATCCAGAACCTCCCGTAGCTCTGCCTCGATCTGGCTCAGGCAGTCGTCACCGAACACACGCGGAGAGAGGTTTGCTTCGAGGTTAAATCGTCCGATCTCGCTGACAACCCGATCATCACCGTGAGCTTCGAGAAACTCGACGGCGATCGGAGCGGGTCGCCACATCTTGTCCACCAGGAACATCTCCTGCTCGACTCCGACACGGCGGATCCCAGACTCGATTACCCCATCGTCCAGCATCTCCTCGAGCGCCTGGACGTCCCGAAGGAGATGCTGCGTGAAGATCCGAAGCTGCTCCTGGTCAACCGCTAGGTGTACGTCCTTTTCACCCACCTGATCTCTCTAGTTAGCTCCGCCCATAAGCCGCTTGATGGGACGGCTGCCCAAGAAGAAGAGCACACCAACAATTCCGACGAAGGCGCTCACTGACACGAAAAGCTGCGGGAGCGGCATCACGTCGAACCGGCCAGCCAGGAGACCGGCAATGAGATTGCCGAGCGCCGTACCCATGAACCAGGTGCCCATCATCTGTCCCACGTACCGCTTGGGAGCCAGTTTCGTCACGCTGCTGAGGCCGACCGGGCTGAGGCATAGTTCGCCGCACGTGTGCAGGAAGTAGGTCGCCACGAGCCAGTTAGGGCTCACGAGCCCGCCCGCCGTCGTGTACGTAGCGCCCCAGGCGATGACGAGGAACCCTACCCCTAGAAGCACCAGTCCGAGGCCGAATTTTACGGGCAGGGAAGGAACCCTGGATCCGAGTGCGATCCACAGCCAGCCGAACACGGGCGCAAACACGATGACGAAGAAGGGGTTGATCGACTGCAGGAAGCTGGCAGGCATCTCCCAGCCGAAGACCGAGCGGTCCGTGAGCTCTGCCGCAAACAGGTTCAGAGAGGAACCAGCCTGCTCGAAGCCCGACCAGAAGATGGCGGCGCCCAGAAACAGAAGGAAGATGACTACGACCCGTTTCTTCTCGACTACCTCGAGGCCGCCGAATAAGATCACGGAAAGGAAATAAACGATCGCGAGGCCGACGATAATAACGCCTGTGATCTGCGCGAAGCCCTCGAGAGTAATGTTGATCGTGCCTGCGTTGCCCAGGGCCCATATCAACAAGGCCACACCGGCGACGCCGCCGACGCCCAACAGGAAGCCCTTTTTAGCCTGGGGCAGTGTGTTCCGAGCCGATTCTGTGAGTTGCCCCGCGTCACCGAGGAGGCGGCCGCCAATCTTGTACCAGACGAGTCCGAGCAACATGCCGACTCCGGCGGAGCTGAATCCCAGATGCCAGCTCACCTTCTCACCCAGCAAGCCGACAATGAGTGGACCGATCAGCGCGCCCACGTTGATGCCCATATAGAAGATCGAGAACCCAGCGTCTCTTCGAGCACCTCCCTCCGGATACAAATCACCGACGATGGCGCTCACGTTGGGTTTTAGAAGCCCTGTCCCCAATACGATCAGGACGAGGCCCAGATAGAATGTCGGGTCTCCCGGTACGGCCATGCTGAAGTGGCCGGCGGCGATGATGACGCCACCGGTGAACACAGCGTTCCGCTGCCCCAGTATTCGGTCGGCGACCCAGCCGCCCGGAAGAGCCATGAGGTACACACCGGCTGTGTACAAGCCATAGATCGCGGCGGCCGCCGCGGTGCTCATCTCCATTCCGCCGTCGGCGACCGTGGCGGTCAGGAAGAGGATAAGAATCCCTCGCATGCCATAGTAGCTGAAACGTTCCCACAGCTCCGTAAAGAAGAGAGTGGAAAGCCCGGCCGGGTGGCCGAAGAAACGTTTGTCAGAGGGTGCCGCTAGGTCATCGTCTGGCATGCTTGGCTCGTAGTTCTGGACATGATGTACGGCCGGACATTCCGTCTGCAGCCCGGCTAACGGGAAAAAGACCCGACAATATCGGGGTTTGGTCGGGTCCGGAGCAAGGAATCAGCCCTGAGAGAGGCGCTCCGCCTTCGCGGCGAACACGAAATCGCTCTCCGTCAGGCCGTCGATCTTGTGGGTCCAGATCGTTACGGTCACCCGGCCCCAGGAGAGCAGGATATCAGGGTGATGGTCCTGTTCTTCCGCTAGCCCGCCTACCACGTTCGTGAACGCCAGGGCCTGCGTGAAGTCGGGAAAGCGGTACGTCTTCTCCAGGTGGTGAGCCTCTACCAGGTCCCAGTCGCCTCCAAGCTCGGTGTGGTACCTCGCCAGGTTTTCACCCTCGAGGGGAGGGGTGCCGCCGCGGCACGGAACGCACTGCATGTCTGCCAGCTTGTCTTCGTGCATGTTCACACTCCCGCTTGGGGCCATGAGCGGGGGCGTTCACGGCCCGTCACTCACATGGATTCGATCGCCGAGGGAGTGGACTCCTCATCGCCAGAGGTTGCCACTTCTACTCGATTGCGCCCGAGCCGCTTCGCCCGGTACAGGGCCCTGTCGGCGGCCCGCATCAGCGACTTCGAATCTACTCCGCCATCCGGGAAAAAGGCTACTCCGATGGAGGCGGAGAGATCGATGGTGTCATGCCCGCGCTCCCGGACCGTTACTTCCTCGATCCGTTTCCGCAGCCGTTCCGCGATTTCCGTCGCCAGCGCCTGGTCGGTGCGCATGAGCAGGATAGCGAATTCCTCGCCTCCGATTCGGGCGGTTAGATCACTGTCCCGAAGCGCCTCCGTCAGCACATCGGAGATGCCCTGGAGGGCGAGATCGCCCGCCGGGTGCCCGAACCGGTCGTTCACCGACTTGAAATGATCAACGTCAATCAGGATCAGAGCGAACCGCTCATCGTATCGGTTCGCCCGGCTGATGTTCGCCTCGAGCTGCTGGGAGAAATGCCGCCGGTTGTACAGTCCGGTGAGACCATCGGTGATGGCCAGGCGTCGGGTTTCTTGCTGCAACCGCGCCGCGCGGATGATGCCCGCGGCCTGACGGGCGATCAACGTCAGAGTCTGCACGTGCATGTCCGCAAACGCATGCGCCCGAGCTGACTCAGCGTTCAGTACGCCGATGAGTTTTCCGTCCACCTCCATCGGCACCGCAATTTCGCTCCGGGCGCCAGGCACGCCAACGATGTACTCGTCGTCAGCCAATTCGGTTACGTCGTTGACGACCACGGCCTCGCCCGTGGCCGCGCAGGCCCCGGTCACTCCATGTCCCACTGGAATATCGAGGTATTTTACGTCGGAACTGTAGTCAGGCCCCGCCTCGAACTTGAGTACCGAAAGCTCCTCATCGAGGAGCAGAATTGCCGCGTGTCCCTCAAGCAAGACTTCCTCAGTGATTTCGAGGATCGAGTTGAGAGTGGCGGTCAGGTTCCCGCCCTTGTTGCCGAGCAGGCTGATGCGGTGAAGCGCGCCGAGCTGCGCCACCCTCTGCGTGAGAGCTTGCTGGGTTCGCTGGGCGACGATAGCCAGAGCGGCCTGCGCTCCTAGAACGGTCAGGAGCTTCTCGTGCTCGGCGGTAAAGGCATGCTGGGTGTCGGACTCTACATTTAGAACCCCCACGACCTCATCCTGGACGCTGAACGGAACCGCCAGGTTGCTCTTTGCCCGAGACAGCCCGGCGATGTAGCGCGGGTCGCTGGAGACGTCACCGCAACGCACAGCCTGGTGGTTGGCGTACGCCCAGCCCGACAGGCCCTGGCCAGGCGCGAGAGTCAGCTTGAGCACCTCGGCGGCCCGATCACCATAGCCGCGCACGGCTCCGACTCGTAGAACGCCTTCGTCTTCGTCGTACAGCATGAAAGCCCCGTGCTCGAATCCGACGAGCCTCTGAGCATGTTCCAGAACCTCCTCGAGTAGCTCTTCGAGAGTATCTCGCAGACCTATGGCTCGGGTGCTCTCAAATAATGCGGTTAGGGCTTTGAGTTCGCTCACCAAACGCCGATCCGTTGAGGTCGCATTCGGTCAAGCGCTGAACCCGCACGCTGGGCTCACCGACCGGATGCAATGTCGCGGCGGAGTCAGCGCAAGAGGCAGGCCAGAAAGAAGGCCGGAAGTACGGTTGTGGAGGATGCAGCAAACGTTTGTGGTACCTTAGTTTCTGCTGCCGTACGTCACGTTCAGGATGACTCGTTCACCATCCCGGATCACCGTAATCTCTGCTTTCTGCCCCGGAGTGGCAGACTGCAGAACCATCATGAAATCCTCGACATCGCCGACAACGGTGCTGTCGATCTGTACGATCAGATCCCCGCGTTGAAGTCCGCCCGCCTCGGCCGGCCCCCCCGATCGTACAGCCGAGAGCAGGACACCGGGGACTCCGTCCGGCGAGCCGGCGTAGTCCGGGATCGTGCCGAGCCGCGCCCCGCCTCCGGCAAGGCGTCCCCCGGAAGCACGTCGCTCGGATTTGACGTAACTGAGCGGCGTCTCGCGGCGCGACAGTTCCAGCGCCACCGCAAGAACGAGATCGGCTACCCGGACTCCGCCCGCTGCATTGATGAGTGCCGCGTCATCTTCTGGCTTATGGTACTCCGGATGCGCACCGGTAAAAAAGTGCAGGACTGGAATACCGGCCGCGTAGAATGACGAGTGATCCGACGCGCCAAATCCATCATCCTTGATGGAGCACTGAAGATCTCGCAGCCTGCAAAGGGGCTCGACGATCTCAACCCACTCCGTGGCTGACTCTCCGCCGAGTACGGCGAGACGGTCATCCCTGAGTCTTCCGACCATGTCCATGTTCAGCATCGCGAGCACGGAAGAGAGGTCGACGCCCTCCGGGGGAGCGTGTACGAGCATCGAGGAACCGATCAGCCCGGCTTCCTCCCCGGAAAAGGCGACGAGAATAATGTCACGGCGCAATTCTGCCCGCCGCAGCATGAGGCCACGGGCGACCTCGAGCAGGGCTGCCGTGCCGGACGCATTATCGTCGGCCCCGTTATGCACGACCCGCTCATCCGGTTCCAGCGATCCCTGTCCACCGAAACCCAGGTGGTCATAGTGGGCTCCGATGATCACGCCGCCCGGAAGTCGATCGGGCGCCTCCGACTCGACAATTCCGATTACGTTATGAATCTCCCGGCCTGGCAGGCGGACGGAAAAACTCTGCAGGAATCCGCCGGAGTCGCCCGCGGGTCGGAGATCGAGTTCGTTGAAACGCGCGGCCAGCCAGTGCGCCGAGTCGTCAAGGCCGTCCGTTCCGACTCCACGGCCCTCGCGCTCGTCGGCAGCCAGCCACTGCACGTCGCTCCCAAACCTCTCCTGCGCTGCGCGCGCGTCTGATTCTACGTCCTGGGTTTCCTGAGCCGCGGCGAGCGCATGCGAGGTCGAGCCGGCCAGCAAGGCGGCGGCGAGGACGGCAGCGGTCAGGCGCCTCACAGGGCAGCCACCACCGCGGCCCTCACATCGTCATAGTCCGGCTGGACTGACGCGTCGTCTGTCGACCAGCTGTACGCGATCGAGCCGCTCGAATCCACGACGAAAGCGGATCGTTTGGCGACCCCTTCCATACCGTAAAAATCCTCGTACAGCACGTCGTACGCCCGGGCCGTCGTGCGATTGAAATCCGACAGCAGCGGAAAGGGGATTTTCTCGTCCTCCCGAAAGCGCTGGAGCGCGTACATACTGTCTACCGAGATCCCGAAGACATTCGCTCCGATCTCTTCCCACTTTCGCCAGTCCTCCGCCATCTGGCACATTTCGGCCGTGCAAACCGGACTGAAGGCCAAAGGGAAGAACAGCAGCAACACCTTCTCGCTGCCGATTAGTTCGCCGACGTCAACGTCCTGACCGGGACCCGACGAGAGCTTGAATCCTGGTGCTTTCTGTCCGATGTTCAGTGCCACGTGATCGTCCTCTGTAGAAGCCTTGCGGCCCGAACTAAAACGCGCCTCCACCCCCGCCACCAAACCCGCCTCCCGAAAATCCGCCGCCTCCGGAGAATCCGGAGCCGCTTGAGCTGCGCGGCGCGGACGTCATGGCACTCGAAGCGCGAGACGACAGGCCGCCCAGATTGTTGGTGAAAGTGGTCGAGTGAAATCCTGGTGAACCGTACCCCCGGTACCAATTCGGAGGTTCCGTATACAGGTCCGCAAAGGCCGCGGCCCACCCTTGCTCGACTCCTAACGCCATCGCATAGGGCAGGAAGCGCTCAAACATTTCCGGACCGGTGATCATTTTCCGATACCGATCCGATTCGACCGCCTGAAGGAACTCCTCAAATCCGAGCACGGCCTCCAGGGCACGGGCTCCCGCAATGGTTCGGGCGGGCATGAAGAGACCGAATCCTGCCACGATCAAGCCGCTGGCGATGCCCGCGATGACGAATGCAACCGGCGCCGCGCCGAACAGCGCACCAAACCAAGCACCGGCTGTGGCCGTAACCGCTCCCACGGCGACGCCGCCGATCAGATAGGACTGAAGCACCTTGTCCGGTCTCTTCCGGTAGAATCGCTTGTCAATGAGTTCCTGGAAGATCGCGTCCTTAATGCCCGGGAGATCTTTGTAGAACTTGTTTTCAAGCGACGACATCTCCACCCGTTGGCCCCTACCTCCGCCAAACACAGCGCTCATAAACTGCCGTTCGTGCGACTTCAGGTCTTTCCAATCAGGACGGGGGCGCTCCAGAATCAGCGCGTACTCCCGGCTCTTGATCAAGCCCAGCAGCTTGTCTTCGGCCGTTTCTTCGATGACCAAGTACCCGCGCACCGCGAGGTCCACGATCATGGCCGTGATGTCGCGCATGTCCGGCCGGTTGTCCACCAGGACGCCGATCTCAGAGGGCGTCAGCCCAACCGGAGGCTCGTACTGAGCCGCAATGGGCCGTCGTTCAGGATCTCTACCCTTGGCCGACCACAGCCTGAACATCCAGACGAACGCTACGACGGGCAGCCCGAGAGGCCAATTGCTCCACAGTAAGTGCCAGATCTTTTCAGCCATGCTCGGACGGTGGATCAAGTACTGGCCCTGGCTCGAGCCGTCGGCGCCGGCGGCCCGGTAGGAGTCCCAGGCCACGGCAACGGTCAGCCCCTCGTGGATCCCGAGCGACCGCCGCGTGGAAGCCTCGACTACGTTGTCGGAGAGCCGTACGTTGGCGTCCTCCGCGGCGGACCGATACGCCCCCGTGAAGGCCCTGGCCCGGACGCTGGTGACCATGGCCGGTAGCTGAACGCGGACGCTGGCTCTCTCGATACGGACGGGCCACTCGTCCCCGGTCACGTTCCAGTAAAGCTCGTCCCATTCCTCTTCATTTTCCTCCAGGAAGCGAAGGCCGTTCTCCACCCGGTACTTAATTACGACCGTTCGCACGGCATCGACCGCGTTGGGTACCCAGACTTTAATCTTCCTGTAGTGGCGCTCGCGGCTCTCCTCGTACTCCAGATCACTCCCGCGGTCGTCCCGGACGGAGAGCACTTTGAGATCCAGCTTGTAGCTCAGGCCCCACGGATTCGTGTACCGGACCGGAATGGTTCGGTAGATGCCGTTGTAGGAGCCCTCGAACCGTACTTGAAGGCGCTCTGTGACTTCAATGTGACCGTCGCGGTCCACTCGAATGTTGGCATGGAACGCCGCCACCACCCACGATCGGACAGCCGCGTCCGCGTCTGCCGGCGGCGATTCGCGGAAGGTGGCCTGAGCGCGGGAGGGGAGAGCTACCAGAAGTCCGACGAGCACAGCAGCCTGAGCCCAATACGTTGTCCGTCGCGTCACGGTGTTCACGTCGTGAAGCCGCATTTGACGCCCAGCCTGCTAATCGAAGCTGACCTTGGGTGCCTCGCGCTGCGCCTCGTCCGTCAGCTCAAAGAACTCTTCCTTCTGGAACTTGAAGGCGTTGGCGATGAGATTGGATGGGAATACGTCTATCTTGGTGTTGAGGTCTCTGACGACCGCGTTGTAGTACCGGCGGGCATTCTGAACCGCTCCCTCGATCTCTTCCAGTGATCCCTGCAGCTGAGAGAAGCTCTCCACGGCGCGGAGCTGAGGATAGGCTTCCGCGAGCGCGAACACCTGTCGTAGAGCCGAAGTCAGCATGCCCTCCGCTTGAGCCTGCGCTTCAGGGCCGTTCGCGCTAATAGCACTGTTACGGGCATTGATCACAGCTTCCAGGGTGTCCTTCTCGTGAGCCGCATACCCCTTGACGGTCTCGATCAGATTGGGGATCAGGTCGTACCGCCGCTTCAGCTGCACGTCGATGTCGGCCCATGCGTTCTCGGCTCGCACGCGAAGCTTCACGAGGCCGTTGTACATGGCGATGCCAACGACGGCGATAACGAGAATGATGATCAGGAACGGGGTCACAGTGGCCTCCGGGTCGCGTTGACGGGGATACGGGCTACTCAGTCTCCATAATACGATGCTGCGCTGAACCGCACACTTGCCCTCAGTCGGCCGGGTCTAGCCGAAACACCTGGCCTTCGATCGTTAGCACGTAGAGTTCGCCGGCGGAGTCCTCGCCAAACGCCGCTACGCTACCCGCGTCGGCAAAGTGCTCGGCTTCGTCCGTGGCTTCCGCACCGTCAAATCGGAAGGACCGAATCCAGCCCTCACAGAAATCGGCGTAGAAATACCTGCCAACCATGTTAGTCAGGGTGGCACCGCGATACACTCGACCGCCGGTGATCGAGCAGCCATCGGAATGCTCGTACTCAAGAACCGGAAGAACGGTGCCGGTCGGGTCGCAGCTGGACGTGATAAAGCAGTCGGACCCCTCGAGGGTGTTCCAGCCATAGTTCAGGCCGCCCTGGTCGGCCGGCGCCACGCTGATCTCCTCCACACGATTCTGTCCCACGTCTGCGATGTACAGGAGGTTGGTGACCGGATCGATGGCCGATCTCCAGGGATTCCTCAGCCCCCAGGCCCATATCTCCTGCCGGAATGAAAGACTGCGCGCATACGGATTGTCCGCCGGAATCGCATACGGTTCTCCGCCGTCTACATCCAGGCGCAGCATAGAACCCAGCAGCGTCGTGCGGTCCTGGCCGCTTCCCAGAGGGTCTCCGCCACTGCCCCCGTCTCCCATCCCGATGAGCAACATCCCGGCGGCGTCGAAGAAGACCTGCCCGCCATTATGGTTTGAGAACGGCTGTGCGATCTCCAGGATCAGCGAGGCGCTGGATACGTCGGCTAACCCGGGCGAAGCAGTCACGTTGTATCGCTCGATCCGGGTGGCGCCTGTGCTGCCGGTATAGTTGACGAAGAATGACCCGTTTGTCGCATACTCAGGGTGGAACGCGAGGCCCAGGAGCCCGCGTTCGCCGCCGCTCCTCACCCGGTCCTGGATATCCAGAAACGGTTCCGGGCGGACAACTCCGTCCTCAATGATCAGAATGCGCCCTTCCTGCTCCACGACGAACAGGCGCGGATCGCCTGGCGCCGCCGTCAGGTCTACAGGGTTCGAGAGTCCCGACGCCACCGGTGTGAGTTGCAGGTCCGCGGAGACGGGAATGGGGTCTGGAGTCTGGGAGGTCGCGTCCGAGCAACCTGCGGCCGATGTGACTGCGACGATGTTGACCGCGGCGATGTTGAGTACGTTGGACAGTCGCATGGAGGCCTCTCTAAGTGTGTGCCAATCGCGCCTCGAGAAAGCGGGCCGCCTCCCGGTCACACCAGAAGTCCGGCTGCCCGCCGGCCCGTTCTACGAATCCGAGGTGCCCGCCGTATTCGGTATAGGCAAAAGTCAGCATTTTGTTCGCTGCGATCGTATCGGCCGGAACCGACTCTGCCGGCACGAACGGATCGTCGGCAGCCTGTAGCAAGAGGCTCGGAATCCGGATCTGATGGAGCCGCGGTCCCGAACTGGATTGTGAATAGTAGTCGGCCGCGTCACGAAACCCATGGATCGGGGCCGTAATTCGCTCGTCGAACTCCCACACCGTGCGGGCCGACAGGCCACCCGTCAGGTCATAAGCACCTGGAAGCAGCGCGGATTTGAGCTTCAGACCTTTCTTCAGCGACCGAAGAAACAGCTTACCGTACAGGCCTCCCGCCTCATGCTCGAGCGCATCAGAAGAGGCCGCGAGGCCAAAGGGCACAGAGACGGCGGTTGCCGCCCGCAGCGGACAGGTCGCCGACTGACTCTGCTCAGCGAGAAACTTGAGGAGAACATTGCCTCCGAGGGAAAACCCGATCGCCCCCAGGGGCGCGTTCGGAAAGCGCACTTGAAGAACACCGAGTACGAACGCCAGGTCGCCGGTTTCACCCGAATGGTACGACCGTACCGCACGGTTGGGTTCGCCGCTGGCGGAGCGAAAGTTGAGGGCAATGGGCCGAACGCCGCGTTTCTCGAGTTCCGCGCCCGTCCGTCGCATGTAGCCGGAGTCGGAGCTTCCGCCCAGCCCGTGCAGGAGCAGCGCGCACGGGGCGCTGCCCGGCAGCCGGGTTTTGGCGAAGTCGAGGTCCAGGAAGTCTCCATCCGGCGTGGTTAGGCGCTCTCGCTGCACCCCCAACCGATACCGTGAGCGCAGGATCTTGCCCGCGATCGTCTGAGCGTGTGGCCCCCGAACCCCCGTGGCCGGCCGAAAGGGCACCGGTTCCCAGGGCTTCGGGTTGTCTCCAGCCGCCCGTTCTAGCAACGTGGTGCCTCTCATACCACTAGGCTGGCATCCCGGCGAAACCCCGGCAAGCGAAGGACATCGGATGGAGTATCGCAATTTGGGCGCCTCCGGTCTGCGCGTAAGCACGATCAGCCTCGGTTCCTGGCTCACCTACGGCCGCAGCGTGGATGATGGTGAGGCAAGTGCGTGTCTGGCTCGGGCCTACGAGTCTGGGGTCAACTTCTTTGACACCGCAAACGTCTACGCGACAGGTGCGGCGGAAATAGCCCTCAGCCGTTGGATCAAGGGCGTCCCCCGGTCAGACCTGGTGATCGGGACCAAGGCCTTTTTTCCGATGGGCGATGGTCCGAACGACCGCGGTTTGTCCCGAAAGCATCTCATGGAGCAGTGTGAGGCGTCTCTGAGCCGGCTGGGGTTGGAGTACGTGGATCTGTACCAGTGTCACCGGTTCGACGAGTCGGTTCCACTGGATGAGACGCTGCGGGCTCTGGACGACCTCATCGCCCAGGGTAAGGTCCTCTACGCTGGTGTCAGCGAGTGGTCCGCAGACCAGTTGTCGGACGCGGTGGCGATTCAGGATCGGCTGGGTCTACGACGCCTGGTGAGCAATCAGCCCCAGTACTCTCTGCTGGCTCGCCGAATCGAGGACGAAGTGCTGCCTCTGTCTCGCCGGGAGGGAATCGGGCAGGTCGTGTGGAGTCCGCTGGCCGGCGGCGTTCTGACCGGTAAGTACCTCCCCGGCCAGGCTCCACCCGCCGGAAGCCGGGGGGCGGATCCCGACGCCAACATGTTCATGCAGAGAACGCTGCGGGACGACGTACTTGAGGCTGTCGTGCAGCTCCGCGAGCGGGTTGCGGAGCCGCTTGGCGTGAGCGTGGCGGAACTGGCCCTGGCCTGGGCGCTTCAGACAGAGGGAATCACCTCGGTCATCGTCGGGGCCAGCCGGCCGGAGCAGGTGGATCGGAACGTGGCGGCGGCCGGCCTGAGTCTGGATCGCGAAACAATTCAGCGTATTGAGGAAATCATGGGGTCTTTCGCCACCGTCGCTCAGGACTGAGATGACAGAGGTGCGCAACCGGATCCTAGCGACTGAGCGCACAAACGACGGCGTCCGGGACGTCTACTATGTGCACGGAATATTCGGATCGGGCAGAAACTGGCGATCGGTGGCTCGGCGTGTTCATAAGGAGCGCCCCGACTGGGGCTCCGTGCTCGTCGATCTCCGAATGCACGGCGAGTCCCAGGGGTTCGCGCCGCCCCACACGATTGCCGCGTGTGCCGCGGACGTAGCCGCCGCGTTGACCTCTCGCGGGGCTACTGAATGCGTTCTTCTCGGCCACTCGTTCGGGGGCAAGGTGGCGCTTGCGGCAGCCGGCCTGTCGGATGCGGTACGGCAGGTCTGGGTCATCGACTCGACTCCGACTGCTCGAGCCGCAGCAGGCGGAAGCGCGATGGACATGCTGGAGTCGCTGGAGTCGCTGCCCCGTGAATTTCTTACGCGCGAGTCTGCTGTCGCCGATCTGGTGAGAGCGGGTCACCAGCGACTGGTCGCACAATGGATGGCTACCAACCTGGTAAGTCACGATGGAGTGTGGCGGTGGCGATTCTCGCTTAGCGCTATGCGCGCGCTCCTGGCCGACTTCCACCGCACAGATGTCTGGCCCGTCCTGGAGGACACACGACGTCGGTTCGCGGTGCACGTTGTAAAGGCGGCCGATTCTGCCATCCTCTCCGCGGCTGACTTGGAGCGTCTTGAGGGATTATCCGAGGCGTGCGAAACGGTTCTGCATCACGTCTCCGGAGGTCACTGGGTCAACATGGACAGTCCGTCGGAACTCGCCGCGCTCATGACAACCCAGTTGCCGGGGGTCCAGCCGCCTCAGTAGGACGAGAAGACCTCACGCCGGGACCCGGGCCGCGGCGTATGCTCCCCAGCCGAGCTGCGCAGCATCACCTCCTGAAGCGTCCGGCGTGCCCGCCCTGGCGGCAGAGGCCAGCTCCCGGTCGAGGAGACGAGGGCCAGCACGTACTCGTCGTCTACCCGAGCCAGGGGAGTCCATATCGCCTCTGCTTGCCAGATCCCATCACCGTAGGTCTGTCTGGAGCCAGCCGGGATGGACGGCGCATCTGCCACGATAGCGGCCAGACCGGCCGATGCCGCCCAGTACGCCCGCATGCTGCCCTCGAAGGCCTGTGCGGCCGCCCGCTCCTGCCGCGCCATCTCGAATCCGCCTCCGGCGAGAATCAGGATAGCCGCTAGAACCAGCAGTACAGCGGGCAGTACAAAGCCCGCCTGATCGCTACCACTCCGGTTATCCATGCCTCTGCGCTAACGACTGCCGTCAAGCGGCTCTCAAGTACACGCCGATCGTCTCCCTTTTGCCACTTCGAAGCCGCGTTTTGCCGGGCCTCTCAGCTCGGGTTTTGGGCAGACTTCCGCTTCGTCCGGCCGAGTGAGACGCGTAACGCAATACAGGGCAACGAAATAAGAACGTTTGCGCTCTGGCGTTGAAGTGTCTGGCGGGCGGTTTGCTCTGTGGATGGCGCCGACCCGTGAGCCCCCGAGGCGCGCGGCACTGATGCAGCATTCGAACGATTCCAAGGAGTCAACTGAGATGCAGTACAGCGCGGTCACAGATGCCTTACTAGACGCCATCAAATCGGATGTTCGACATCGGGTCGACGATATCGTCGATTATGCCGAGCATGCGGCCATGGAAATGGAGTCGGAGAACGATGTAGACGAAGTCCTGCACCTGGCGATGCTGCGGGTCGAGGATGCTCTCGCCGAGGCGGCGCAGGCGATGGCGCGCGAGATTCGGCGTGAGCGGAGAGCGTAGAACCGCTATCCGAGTGCCGGTCGGCCTCGGCGTTGTTCCCTAATCGCCGTTATGTTATGCATATCAATCTGTCGGAGTCGAGGGGGAGCGGTGGCCAACAGTACTATTCTACCGGCCGCCGCTATTGTTTTGGGATACTCTCCGGATATCCCGCTGGCTGCGACAGAACTAAGTAGGTACGGTGTAGCGACTTGACTGACTACACCTTCGACGCTGCCGATTGGCAGCGTTCTTGCCGTACTCCCGAGCGTCTACGGGGCGGGGGCTACCCCGCGTGACGCAAATCACTAGGCTGCAGAGCCGGTGTAACGGATCGCGAGAGGTTGCATGGAAAAGGACTTGAGGGCCGACGAGAGTCGGTCTGGAGATTGGGAAGAAGGCTCCACGGAAGGTGGATCGTGGCTAGATAGGATCGAGCGACCCGCCAGGGGTGACGAGCCCGCTGGCGATGAGTCGCCGGGAGCCACAGAAGCGACTCCGTTCCCGGCCGGTGCCGAGTCGGAGCAGCCTCCCGCCAGAGACGACGGTGACCGGGGTTCAGCCGGGCGCGATGGACAGCGCGGCGCGCTCGCCGAGTTCGCAGACACCGAGATCCTCGGCGAAGGAGCCAGTCTATCCGTTCGAGGCCTGCGCGAGGCCGCCATTGAGATGGCCCGCCGCGACGCCCGTTCTGACCTGCCGGCCGTGGATGCCGTAGGCAGGTGCGAATCGGAAGAAGAGCTCGTCGATCGATCCTGCGCTCTGTTCGAGAACTGGCAGACCGCTGAGCGAAGTCGGTTAAACTCCACTGTGGCCCGCACTGAAGAAGCCATTACGGACACGATCGGCCGCACAGGGCTCGAGATCGACCGTTTTGAAAGAATCACGAGCGAGCTGTTTCGTCTCAAGAAACGCTGGGACGCCCGACGCGACATAGTCAGCGCGGACCTCACCGATGAAGAAGCGCCGAGAGAGAAGGCTCAGAAGGGTGAGCGCGGCTTCAAGACGCACTGGTATGCTGCAGCGCTCAGTTTCCTGTGGCTCGTCGAACTCCTCGCCAACTCGCCCATTTTCGGAGCGCTGCTGCCGCGCGATCCGCTCACCGAGCAACAGCTGCGTTTCGTTTCCGAGACGAGTTCCGGCTGGATGGCTGGCGCGCAGCGAGTCGTGTCGCAGTTCATCTTGCGGCCCGACGCGTTCATGCTTGCCGCCGGTGTTGTCACGTTCCTTCTGGTTCTGGCGCACTTCTTCGGCCACTCGCTGCGCGGCCTTCTCATGCAAAAGTCAGCGTCGATCGGTGGCGACAGGGTGTCGCACAGGTCACCGCTCGAGCACGTCGTTCCGATGGTCCTGTCAGGCGTGGGCCTGGCGTTGGTGCTCGGCGTCTTGTTCGAGGCCCGGCTGACGCTTGGTGAAGTGGCGATCGATCGGTTCGCGCACGACAGCACCGCGATCGAAGAGCTGCGCCGTCAGGCCGCCTGGCTCAGAGTGGACGGGAATCTCGTTGCTGCCAACCAGGAGGCTAACAGGGCCGACGACATGGAAGCGCTGGCCAAAGAGCAGCGTGAGTACGCGGCTTCGATGAGCAGCCTCAGTTTCCCGATTCTGCTTCTGAATTCGACCCTCGTGCTCGTCGCGATCTCGGCCGCTTACTTCCATATGCGGGACCCTCGGCGGGATCGATTCAACGACTTACCGTTTGAGCGGGACCGCAAGGACTTGATCGACGCGGGCGAACTCGCGGCAGACAGAGCGTCCGAGACCATGTCGCGGCTTGTCCGAAATATCAGAGAACTTCAGGGATTGATGACAGAGAAGCCACTCAAGCAGTGGCAGGGTCTCGTGCATCAGCTGGAGGGTACGATCGTCGCGTACCGGGCCGAGAACGGCCGCCTCCGCGGCATCGATTCCCGCGCGATCCCCGCGTTCGCAGAGCCCGTCGACCTGGATCTCGCCTTGGGAGAGGATGAGGAGCGCGACCTGTTCATGCGAGACCCGGAGGAGTATGAGACGGAGCGGCGTGCTCTTACGGGTCGGTTCGAGACGATACGGGCCAGGTTCACGGAGGAGGCCACCGCGTGGTAGCAACGGCCCGTCGGGCCGCGCTCTTCGTAGTCCTGCCCCTGTTGGTCTGCGGCCTGGCTGCCTGTGGTGCGGAGCAGGGTACGGCGTCAGCGGGCGAGGGCGAGGGAACGCCGTCACGACTTCGCCCGGAACTCGTAATCTTCGTTTTCGACCGCTCAACGAGCATCACAGGGTTCCAGCTGGACATGGCGCGTCAGCTCACGAACGACCGAATTCGCACGCTCGATCATGACGACCGTATTTCGGCACACCAGATTCTGCAGCTCTCGCTCTCAGAGCCTCCGCTACGGTGGTCCGAGACGGTGCCGGGTCGGCGCTGGGAACAACTGGAGATGATGCGCGACTCTGTCACCAGAGCCCGCTTCCTAAAGGACGCGATGGACTATCTGGTCGTTTTCAGCGATACGCTGAGTCGGGAGGACATCAACGGGACGGACATCCTGTCCACTTTTCACGACGTGGCAGCCGATCTGCTCGCCGCAGGCAACCGGAGCCCCACGATGTACATCTTCTCAGACATGCTCCAGTCGAAC
Organism: Gemmatimonadota bacterium; assembly: GCA_036679495.1. Classification (GTDB taxonomy): domain Bacteria; phylum Gemmatimonadota; class Gemmatimonadetes; order Palauibacterales; family Palauibacteraceae; genus JAZDDE01. The sequence continues at coordinate 18,928 of JAZDDE010000152.1, forward strand.
CGTGTGATAGACATGGAAGGCTTGCACCGGATGCCGCCCGCCGACTACGTGCGGCGGCAGAAGGAGCAGGGCACGCTCCCGGATCTGAGCGGCCTCTGCGTGGTGGCGCTGGGCGCGAGAGTGGACACCCCAGCCTCGCAGCGAGTGCGCCGGTTCTGGAAAGAGTATTTCGAAGCGACGGGAGCGATCCTGGAGGATCGCAACTACATGCTGCGCCCGGTGAGCCTACCCGTCGATCCCTGCGGATCCGCCTGAAGCTCCAGAGCTAGAACGGTTTGGCAATACCGAGCCAGGCTGCCAGGCCGCCCAGTACAGGGAGTGCCCACCAGAGGATTCGTGCCTTATCCGGACGGCGCAGCAGCATCGAAAGCCCCGCCCCCAGTAGCAGCCAGATCACCAGCTTTCCGCCGACCCAGCCCGAAAAATCCAGGTTCAGCTTCGCCAGCATCCCGAACCCACTAACCAGCAAGATCGCCAGCCCTGCGCCGTGAAACGCAGCGAGGATTCCGCGAGAACCGTTGTCTTCCCGTGTTCCTCCGTTCAGCGCGTGGAGGGCGGCGCCCCCCAGCGCCATGAACACCATCGCGATTCCAACCACGTGAGCTATCAGATAAACGTTTACTGGCACGCGTGCGACTCCTCGTTCAAGATGGGTCTCCCGCCGACCGGCTTTGTGCCCGATCGGACGCGAGGACACTGTACATGACGATGTCTTCGAACTCTCCCCACTTCTTCAAGTATTGCCGAACCACGCCCTCTCGCTGCATGCCACAATTCTCGAGTACGCGCCCGGAGGCCGGATTTCGGGTCATGTGATGGGCCTGAATTCTGTTTAGACCCAGAACCTCGAATGCGTACCGCACCACCTCGCCGGCCGCCTCGCTCGCGAAACCCTTGCCCCACATCGGCCTCCCAACCCAGTAGCCGAGTTCCGCCCGGGAATGCTCCGGTGCTAAATCGAGGCCCATGGCTCCAACCAGCTCCGAGTCGTGCACAAGAGCGAAAACGACCTTCTCGCCAGCCTCGATGCTGGGAGAATGACCCGCGATCCACTCCGAGGCCATTTCTTCGTCGTACGGATGCGGCACCGTGAGCGTGTTGGCTGCGATCTCACGGTCGCCGGCCAGTCGAGACACGTCGGGAGCATCCTCGGTCGCGAAGGGCCGAAGTGTCAGCCGTTCGGTATGAAGAACAACCGGCCACTGGATCACGGCTCAGCGTCTGCCTCTGGCTCGAAGTCTAACGCACCAGAGTTGATGCAGTACCGCGCTCCGGTCGGCTGCGGTCCGTCCGGAAATACGTGACCCAGGTGAGCGTCGCAGTCAGCGCACACCACCTCCGTGCGCCCCATTCCGTGCGAATCGTCCGATTCTTCACGGACCCTGTCGGCCTGGGCCGCATAGAAACTCGGCCAGCCGCTCCCCGAGTCGTACTTGGTGCCCGACTCAAACAGCGGACTCCCGCAGCAGACACACCTGTACATCCCGGGCGACTTATTGTCGGTCAGTTCGCCGGAGAACGGCCGCTCGGTGCCCTTCTCCCGCGTGATACGGTACTGCTCCGGTGTTAGCGTTTGACGCCAGTGCTCTTCAGAGCGGTCATGTTGTTCTGCCATGGCTTCCCAATCTGGCACGAAGAAACGTTCTTGTGGGCGAGGATTCCGAATAGGTAGCCGAAGCAGGCCAGCGGCGCCACCTTACCTTCTGCGGGATGATCAACCCCACTCACGGAGGTGACCTCTTGCCGGATCCTTTCTATGTGGCCCGAAGCGAGGTACGAAAAGTAGCCGGCGTTCATCGAGTGGCAGACATCGCGGCGGGTGCTCGGTTCGAAATGGGTGTCCACGGCGCGATCAAGGAGCATTACAACATCGACTCGCCCAACCTGCCGCTTCCCGTAGACTACCTAGTGGCGGCCACCGGCGGCTGAATGCTGGGCACTCTCAACGGCGCGCTGGAGGCGCGCGAGATTCAGCTGTCACCCGATTCGATTATGGCCGACGTGCAGGGCATCAATGAGATCGTAGAGCGTATACCCGTATTGACGGAAATCCGGGTTCATTACCGACTGAAGGTTCCGCCCGGGACTCGGGAGACGATCGACCGGGTGCTGGAAAGGCACGCCTCGCGCTGCCCGACCGCCGTGAGCCTGAGTGGAGCTGTCGAGGTTACGTGGACGGCTGATATCGAAGAAGAGTAGCTACATCCTGATGTCTACGAGTTCGATTTCGTAGACCAAAGTAGCGTTGGGCGGAACGTCTCCGGGAACGCCCCGAGAGCCGTAACCCAATTGAGGCGGAATCACGAGTCGTCGCTTGCCGCCGATCCGCATTCCGGCGATGCCTTCTTCCCAACCCTCGATCGCACGTCCGGCTCCCAGTGGGAACGTGTAGGGCTCCGGATCATCCTCGCTGCTGTCGAACTGCTCACCGTTTGGAATCCAGCCGGTGTAGCGGATCGCAACCAGGTGGCCGGGTCTGGCCGACAGTCCGATGCCCTCCGCGAGGTCCTGCTTGTAAAGGCCCGAGGCGGACCGGGTCATGTTCTCGAGGTTGACGCCCAGTTCGGCGGCAAAGTCCGGCGACACGGCCAGTCCCGCGGTCTCCGACTCCGCGGTTTCAGCAGCCTCGGTGTCGGCGTCGGAGCCACCGCAGCCCGAGCCCGCCGTGAGCAAGAAGAGCGCGAAACCGGTACGTCGGAACTGATTCACTCCGCCTCCTCTCCAGGCGTTCGGGCACCAAGCTGTGTGTCCACCATGAGCAGGGCGGTGCCTTCTGTACCAAACAACTTCAAACGCTGGACGATTTCGTCGATACTGGCCTCTTCCTCAACCTGCTCGGTGATGAACCACTGGAACTCCACTTGGGCCGGATAGTCCCCGGCCTCCGCGGCCATGGCGTACAGCTTGTGGATACGCTCGGTAACCGATCGCTCGTGGTCGAGCGAGGCCTGCATGACCTCCACCGGAGACCCGAATTCGTGAGGTGGCTGGCCAAGCGCCTGGAGTCGCACGGGAGCCCCGCGGTCCTGCATGAACGTGACGAGACGCATGCCGTGGCCTATCTCTTCCTGCGCCTGCATTCGCATCCAGCTCGCGAAGCCCGTGAGGTTCCTTTCGGTACAATAGGCGGACATGGACAGATACATGTAGGCCGAAAAGAACTCAGCCTGGATCTGGTCGTTTATGGCGTCCTGCAGCGATGAATTCAGAGGGTCCTCCAGCACAGGTTGTCTTGGGGCGGGGATCCTCGTTCAACCTGCCGAATCGGTGCCGTACGGTCAACGGTCACCCCCAGCGTTCCGGTCGAACTCTCAAATCGAGAAACCCGCGGAGCCTGATCCTCTCCGATGGAGGCTGCACGCCTACCTGGACGCTCTGTTCTAGCTACCAGTTTCCCGGATCAAACAGGCCGTCATCGAGCGCGATATCGGCCTGAATCAAACTGTATTCCTCCAGCAAAGTGAGGCGGCCGTCGCTTAGAAACCGGACCTCAGGAGCCACCCACCCGCCCTCAAGCGCTTCATAACGGTTAAACTGCACCTCACTGGCAATCTGGCCCTCGGGTCCGGCCGGTAGTATCTGCCGCACGAACACAAGCCTCTCGGCGTCTATCCAGAACTGGGCCGACCGCTCGTCGCCCACGTCCGCCCCGATGACGTAGGTCGGCCGCTCCTGCCACGAGGTCATGTGAAGCCTTGTGAGGTCGAAGCCCAGGGCTTCCAACTTTCCGGCAGTTTCGTGCGGGTCAGAGCGATACACGTCGAAGCCCAGAAGCAGCAGCGAGTGCACCTGTTCGCTAGTGCCTGTCAGAGCCCCTCCCTGAAACTGGTACGCGGAATCGCTCCGAAAAATGATCCCGTTGCCCGACTCTCTGGCACCCACCTCGATGCGCAGTTTGCCTGGGACGACCATGTACTCTGACCACGTCTGCTTCCGCTGGACCGATCCGTCGGGACCATAGAAGGTAGCCTGCTGCTCGAAGGTCAGCGTCTCGTACCAGGTGTGCTCGTACCGCTCATGCATCGCCTCGACCAGAGCCACCCCGTCTCGGATGGGCTCAGCACTTTGGGCGAGAACTGATACTACCGCCAATAGCGGAATCATCTACCACCTCTGTCATTCCGTGTAGCAATTCGGCTCACTTGTTGGACAGACTGCTCTCGAAGTCGCGGGATCTGCTGGCATCATCCCAGCGAGTCACCGATACTGCTGCTTCGCTAGTTCTAGAGCCAATGAATCGGTTAGACCCCGGGGGGACAAGAATGGCGGACACCGTCCACGCACAGCCCTCGCCGGTGTCGGTCGGAACGTGGAGTTCACTCTCCGACCGTGATCCGGCCTACGCGCTGGTCGCGAATGTAGACCTTGTTGTGATTCGGTACGACGACACCGTGTCCGTGCTATACGGCCGCTGCCTGCACCGGGGGGCGCTGATGGCCGATGGCCGCGTCAGCGGCGATGACTTGGTGTGCGGAGTGCACGGCTGGGACTATCGGTTCGACACCGGGGTGAGCGGATACAAGAGCTCGGAGGTGCTTCACAAATTCACCGCTTGGATCGATGAGGATGCCGACGCGGTGCTGGTGGACGAGAACGAGGTAGCGGCCTGGGCCGACGACAACCCGCAGGCGTACGACCGGACTGCCTACCTGGGGCTGTACGCCGACCATACTGGCACACTCGACGAGCCCGACAACAAGTACATCCGGAGCCTGGCCCGCGACGGCCTGAGCAAAGTCGGGCATCACGGCAGAGTCACCGCGATGGGCGTACCCCTTACCCAGCTGCCGCGCTGGGACGACATCCAGGTGGTCACGGCCCAGGTGGCCCGCAAGCCTCTCCTGGATGACGAGACCGTCGGAACCGATGTCGTGATCGGCCCGGGCGCCAAGAAGCCGCTTCGGCTCAAGATCCCGCTTTTCGTGAGCGACATGAGCTTCGGGGCTCTGAGCGAAGAGGCCAAGGTTGCTCTGGGCCGGGGCGCCGAACTCGCCGGAACCGGTATCTGCTCAGGCGAAGGAGGTATGCTGCCGGAAGAGCAGGCCGAGAACTCCCGCTATTTCTATGAGCTGGCGTCGGCTCGTTTCGGTTGGGCGGTCGAGAAGACCGCGCAGGTGCAGGCGTTCCACTTCAAAGGAGGCCAGGGCGCCAAAACAGGCACCGGCGGACACCTTCCTGGACAAAAGGTGGCCGGAAAGATCGCGGAGGTGAGAAACCTCGAACCTGGCCAGCCGGCCATCAGCCCGTCTCGATTTCCGGATCTGGACTCGCCGGCCGACTACCGAGCCATTGCGGACGAGGTACGGCAGGTAAGCGGAGGGATTCCGATCGGCTTCAAGCTCTCGGCGCAGCATATCGAAGACGACCTCGATTTCGCGCTGGAAGTGGGAGTGGACTACATCATCCTGGACGGGAGAGGAGGGGCCACCGGTGCCGCTCCCGTGATCTTCAAGGACAACATCTCCGTGCCTACGATTCCAGCACTGGCCAGGGCGCGCCGGCACCTGGACCGGAGGAAAGCCGAGAAGGTGACGCTTGTGATCACGGGCGGTCTGCGCACCGATGCGGACTTCGTGAAGGCACTGGCTCTGGGAGCGGACGCGGTCGCAGTCTCCAACGCCGCCATACAGGCGATCGGATGTCTGGCAATGAGGGCATGTCACACGAATAACTGCCCGGTCGGAATCGCCACACAGCGGGCCGATCTCCGTGCGCGGCTCATCGTGGACGAATCCGCACAGCGTCTCGGGCGGTTCTTCGAGGCCACGGTCGAACTCATGACGGTGCTGACCGCTGCGTGCGGTCATCGGCACCTGAGCGACCTGTGCTTGGACGACCTGGTGACGTGGAAGCGCGACATGGCGGACTTGTCCGGTGTCCGCTACGGCGGTGTCGGACCGTTAGAGTAGAAATTGCTGTAAGTGATACATATAAAAATCTGTTGTATAAGCATGTTAGAAGAGTCAGTATTGGCCCTGTCGGCAGGCGCGGACGCGCTCGGATTTGTGTCGGAGATGCCCAGCGGACCCGGTGTACTCTCGGAGGAAAGCATAGCTTCCATCGTTAGCGAACTTCCTGCCGGCACCGATTCCTTCCTCCTCACGTCGCGGATTGATCCTGGCGAGATCGCGGCCCAGGTGGACCGCTGCCGACCGACCACAGTTCAGCTTGTGGACCGGCTGGAGTCCGAGGCGCGGGCCGATCTGCGGCGGCGCCTACCGGGAGTCCGGCTTGTACAGGTGGTTCACGTGTCGGGGCCTGTGTCCGTAGGTGAGGCGACCGTGGCAGCGGAACATTCCGATGCGATTCTCCTGGATTCAGGCCGGCCGGATCAGACGGTCCGAGAACTTGGCGGGACTGGCCGAGCTCATGACTGGGAAGTCAGCCGCCGGATTGTCCAGGCAGTCGACATACCCGTCTACCTGGCTGGTGGTTTGAATTCCGCCAACGTGGCCGAGGCGATTGAGACCGTACGCCCCTTCGGGGTCGACGTCTGTTCGGGGGTTCGAACTGACGGGAGGCTGGATGCCGTGAAGCTTGAAAAATTTGTGACCGCCGTCGTGGCTACGGTGTCTGCAGATGACGTCTCGTGACCGCAGCCTGGCGGGATCTCCGCGGGGCCGAATCCGCGCGTGTGCACCAGGCGGCAGCGGAGGCCCACGCAGCTGCCCGGATCGTCGGCTCATTCGGAAAAGCACTGGCGGAACCAAAGGATGACTGGGCGCATGTCAGCCTCAGCTGGGTGGAGGATACCGCAGCACTCTGGGGGGCGCCGGCGGTTCTAGGCGGACTTCGCGCCGGGCTGCGCCTGGCACCCCTAACGCTGCAACTGGGAGACGATCCTTCCGGTGCGAGTGAGGCGCTGGACCTGGCCGGCCGGAGTTCGGAGGAAGCTTACGCCTGGATGGCGTCCGAGGTGATGGCACGGATGGGAACGGAGGCCGCCGCCCTACTCGAGCTTCCGGCGTTCGAGTCGGCCCACACGGAGAGTTCGTCTTCCCAGCAGCTGGATGACGCTCTGGCCGTGTTGGAAGCCTGGTTCTCAAATGGGAGCGGGCTGCTACACTCGCTTACTGCCAACATTCCGCAGGCCTCACCGGTTCGGTGCTGGCCTCACCACTTCGACATCTCCACGCTAATTACGCTAGATCCCGGAGCGGATCCCGAGGTGGGGCGGTCAGTAGGCGTTGGCTTCTCGGCTGGCGACGGAGCCCATCCGGAGCCGTACGCATACGTACTGCCGTGGCCGCGCCCCGGTACCGAGGCCGAGCCGCAGCCGTTCGGAGGGGTGGGTGAGTGGGTGAGCGACGATTGGTTTGGGGCTCGCGTCTCGAGATCGGCTCTCACGGCGACCGGCGATCCGGATGCCCAGCGAGCCGCCGCAGTCTCGTTCGTGCGCGAGGCCGTGCGGGAGGCGTATCGTCTAATCGGTGCGGACCAGAGCAGCGACATTTTGCCAATGCGCGAATGCGCGCGGGAGGAAACCGGAGCATGAGCCGAGATAGCGACGTCATTGCAGGGCAGACCTGGGTGCGTGTTCTGGCTCCCGACGAGCTGGCGGACGGACGAGTGCAATCGGTCACATGCGGGCATCGTACTCTGTGCATGACCAAGTTTGGCGGTACCTATGGTGCCCTCGACAACAAGTGTCCGCACCAGGGTGGGCCGCTCGGTGAGGGTTCCATCGAGAACGGACTGCTACGCTGTCCCTGGCACGG
>JAZDDE010000153.1:0-3104 GCA_036679495.1 Gemmatimonadota bacterium
GCATGTCCGGCTCTTTGCTGGCATACAGTCTCTCGAGCCGGTCGCGCACCTGCTCGATCATTTCGTAGGTTCGGTCGGTGCTCGCCAGATGGTCCAAATAGTCGCTCACCGGCCGAGCTGGGGTGTTGGAGCCAGCGGAGCCGGTGGCGCCAGCAGCGCCGGCGGAGCCTCTCATCAGCCAGCGACCTACCCCGGCGCGCTCGACTGCGGTCGCGAAGGACTCGTTGAAAACGCTGTCGTCCTTGGCGTAAACCAGACCATGGGCCAGTTCATGAAAGAGCAACCCGGCGAGCCGGCGGTCCTCATCGAAAATGAAAGTGTTCAGCAGCGGGTCGCCGAACCAGCCCAGGCTCGAAAAAGCCTGCACGCCACCCACCGAGAGCTCCAGCCCCTCCTCGCGGAGACTGGCGGCGAAGCGATCGGCCTTCTCGGACGTGAAAAACCCGCGATAGCTCACACACCCGGCAACCGGAAAACACCAAGTCTCCGGTTCGAGGCTGAACTCGGGCGCCGCTACGACCGTCCACACCACGAAGGGTCGCTCAAGGTCGAGGTACTTCCGGTACTTCTTCTCGACCGGCAGTCCGAGTTCGGCGCCGGCGAAGTCGAGGAGGTTTCGGGCCAAGGTCAATCGCGCCTTGAGGTCCGCCGAGGCCCGAGGGTCACGAAGCAGCTTCTCGACGTTCTGGCCTCGAATCGCTAGAGCGAGGCCGCCCTTGCCGAGATGAGCGTAATAGCCAACGCGCGCGCAGCCGCTAAGAGCGACGACACCGATCAGAAGAACCAGTATTTTCCTCGAAGACCCCAAGTCGAATACGCTATCCCAATGGCCCCACCATCCGCTGGTCCCCAGACACTAGGCCGGACCGAGGACTCGCCCAAACCAAACCTCCCCTTTGAGCCCGACGAGGTTCTGTCGGCCGACCCATCGCTCTGGGCGGCCGGAGCCCGGGAGATCGGTCGAACCCGGCAGGATCGTCCGATTCTGGGCTTCGAAACCGGAACCGGCAGCGCTCTGGTCACGTTGATCGGGGGCTGCCATGCCGACGAACCGGTCGGCCCCGCGCTGCTCGACCGGTTGGCTAGCTACCTCACCGATCTTCCTCCAAATCATTCGCTGCTACGCGACTGCGCTTGGAGGCTCGTCCCCCACGTCAACCCGGACGGCGAAGAGCGCAACCACAACTGGACCCAGCGGTTGATCGAAGTTCGAGATCATCGAGGAGAACCCGACTTCGGCTACGACCTATACACGTATCTGCGATCGGTCGTTCGCGAGTTGCCGGGAGACGACATCGAGTTCGGGTTTCCTACCGACCCGAGCGACAAGGGTTCGAAGGCGCTACCACTTCGGCCCGAGAACCGTGCCGTAGCCGATTTTCTGGCACCGCTCGAGTCCGAAACGCCTTTACCGATCTTCCTGCACGGCTCATTTCACGGCATGGGCCTCGCGACCGGCCCCTGGTTCCTTACCGAAGCGTCTTGGAGCGAGCGCACCGCCGGCCTTCGCCGGCGCCTGAGCGCGACCGTCGAGAGCATGGGCTATCGCCTCTTCGACGTCGAGCGGCACGGCGAGAAGGGCTTCCACCGGATCGCACCCGGCTTCTCGACGCGACCCGATTCTGTGGCGATGCGAGCATTCTTCGAGGCGCAAGGCGATCCCGAGGAAGCCGCGAAGTTCCGGCCCAGCTCGATGGAGTTCGCGCGCTCGCACGGAAACGACCCGTTGACCCTGGTACCCGAGATGCCGCTCTTTCTGACGCCGCCCGTGCCCGGCCCGCCTGGCCTGCCTGGCCCGATCGAACGGCGGGATCTCGAAGCGGTTCGCGAGCGATTGCTGGGAGCCGTCTCGCGGGGGCGCTCCGAGCTGACGAAGGTTGCGGAAGAGCTGGGAGTTACCCCGATGCCGATTCGGGACCAGATGCGGCTTCAGCTGACGTTCTTGAGCGAAGCCCTTCGCAGCAGTGGTCCTGACTCAGGTTCGCATTAGATTGGCCATCGCCACGGCTTCGGACCGCGACTACTCCTGAGCTACCCAGGCATTGGTGCCCATGGTCTGAGTGGCGGCATCGTTCCAGAGAAAGCCATCGTTCCACAGGAAACCATCGTTCCAGAGAAAGCCGTCGTTCCAGATGTAACCGTCGCTCCAGATGTAGCCGTCGGGCCACATGAAGTTGTTGTGAAACTTGTAGCCATCGCTCCAGATGTAGCCATCGTTCCAGATGTAGCCATCGCCCTGCAGCCCCTCGAGGAAGAAGCCCTCTTCATCGCTGAAATTGGCAAGACCCCGATAGTGCTGGGTACCGGCGAGGTCCTGGTCGATATCCAGCCCCTGGTTAGCGCAACCTAGGACGGTGTTCTCGACCGCATCACGAGCGTTGACGAGTCCGGCTCCCTGCTGGAAGACCGTGTAGGCGAGTTCCATTCCACCGGTTGCTTCGTTCACTGCAACGGCCGGGCGCGCGGAGGACATAAGGCGGCACTTCACCTCATCAGGGGTAAGGGTCGGGTCAGCCTGCAGCATCAAGGCGGCAATGCCACTTACGATGGCCGTAGACTGAGAGGTGCCGGACATGACGAAGTAGTTGCCACCGTCATGAAACTCGGGGTGGTCGCGAGCAATCTGCGATTCTCTCGACATCAGTCCCATCACGTGGCCGCCGGGGGCCACCATCTCGGGCTTCACGAAGCCCTCAAAGGTAGGGCCGGTCGAGGAGAACGAGGCCAGGAAGTCGTCGTTCGGCCTGTCGCTCAACCGGTCGGACATAGCACCAACCGTGATGATGTAGGGAGTGTTACCGGGAACACCTACCGTCATCGGATCCGGTCCGCGGTTACCTGCCGAGGCAACCACGACGATTCCGGAGCGCCAGGCCTCCATGACCACCTGGTTGAGCGGATCGTCCCAGTAGTGGGAACGGGGCTCGCCACTGAACGAGAGATTCATCACCCGAATGCCGTAGGTGCTCTGGTTTTGAACCACCCAGTCGACCGCCCGAATGACATCCAGGTAGGAACCCATTCCGAAGTCGTCGAATGCCTTGACGACGATCAGGTCGGCGTTGGGAGCGATACCGTTGTAGAGAGCCCCTCCGTCGCCGTTG
>JAZDDE010000154.1:0-8386 GCA_036679495.1 Gemmatimonadota bacterium
CAAGCTATTGCCCCAGGTAAATCTGGTACTCGAAGGTTTCGATTACGTCAATGATGGCGGCTCGTTTACGCTCACCAGTGGCGTGTTGAATCGTGATCCGATTCGAGGCGGTTCCTGTGCCGCAGCGGCCAGCGGTGCGGTCGATGGTTTCGTTCTCGGTGCCTCGGTCGATATGCCAAGAGGTATTCGTATCAACTCGGTAAGCCCGGAAGTGCTTGAGGTCTCGCGCGAAAAATACGACGGTTTCTTCCGCGGGCATGTGCATGTCTCCAATGAGGCAGTTGGACTGGCTTATAGCAAGGCAGTCGAGGGTTGTCTCAGCGGCCGGGTGTTTACAGTAGACGTCGGGTAGCCACCGACGGGTTCGCCCGTTTTGGAGGATTTTAGGATTATGATTCACGCCAACTCATTCGGTATCGAGACGGTGATTACTCTCCCGCAACATTGTTATGTGATCGAATAGATGCTCGCGAAGCGGAGTTACCGAACCCGGATGGTGTCCGGGAAGGCCGCATGCCAGCCAAACCAGAAGGCGCGGTGTGCCGGTAGTCGCGCCAGTTGAATATCCTCCCGGCGCAGCCCATCTTCGGACAGTATCCATTGCTTACCCTGATCGTCGATCACGCTAGCATCCTGATCGTAATCTACGAATCGATTGGCACCGCTGGCATAAACCCGGTTGGCGCCGCTGGCATCGGTTAACACGACGAAATTCAAATCATCCAACGCGCTGGAATACACCGTGTTTTTTGCAAGATAATCAGCCGCGATCGCCATCGACTTGTCGCTGTGATCGGGGAAGGTCAGCGCGAGTACTTCATCCTTGTTTTTAAGGCGATCGTCGGCAGTCGAAATACTGAACATCAAATCGTCGGTTGCGAAATAGGAATGATAGGCAACACCTTCGCCATAGTCGCGACGATATCCAGTATCGATGGACAGCACCGTGGTTTCGGACGGATAGGGTGTTCCTTTCCCATGGTGGCAGTTTAGCAGCCGGTAGGGCCCCGATCGATGACGCGTCCCGGTGGGAACGAGCTAGTCGAGAGCTGGTGCTTACCAAGGAGAGGGTGATCGAGGCCACGACACGACCGAGGCTCGGATGTTGGGTCTGAACGCGCGCTTTGGAGCCTCAAGCGGGCGCACGGAAGCCGACTCACCAGAACGGCCGATCGCCGGCGAGACATGGCTCAGGAGACGAAAGCTCCGGATGGGGCTTCTTCGAGGCGTGGCGGCGCTCGGGCCGGATCGCTTCCGGTTCTGTGGAGATGCTCGAGTATCTTCCTGACGACGGGAGGCTCGGTGATGAAGGAAAGAACCCGCATCTGAGCTCCGCAGGTGCAAAGCACAGCCGTTTCCTTTCGGCTCTCGACACTTCGTCATCGAGGGAGACGGACGGCTTGTCATCGAGGGCGGCGGGGTCGGGCGAGTCCGCGCCTTGGGCCACCTCTGCGTCGTGGGCGCGGGCGAGAGTGGGAACGAGTACTCTTCAGTCGGTCCCATGCTCCGATTCGTCGTCATTTCGCCGTCGTTGCTGTCCTTCTGACCCTCGGTTGGGCGGCCGCGGTTCAATCCAATCTGGCGGCCCTGGTCAACACCTGACCCGAGAATCTTCGCGATCGACATCCCGCTGGCAACACCCTTAGTGGCCGCTATGCTCCGGGCCACCATGCGGACAGTTCAAAGCAGTCGCGCGCTTCCTGAAGGCTACACGCCCGCAAGCACTGCTCAGGCGAAATGGGAAGCGCAAGGCCCCGCAAAATAGGCCCTAGATTTGCCTGGCATCGCGAGATAGGGGCCAAGACTGCTATTGTCTGCTGGAACCTAACAAAGGAGGGTCCGCTATGAGGAACCAATCCGTTTCCTGGGTCTGTTTAGTCCTGCTCGTATGGGCAGCCACTTTCTTCACTGGACCAGTACAAGCTGAAAACGACAGCTCGACGGCTACGCTCCAGGAGCAAGAAGAACACCCTGAGGGTGAAGGCGACGATGGCGAAGAGCACCCCGAGGGTGAAGCCGAAGACGGCAAAGAACACCCCGAGGGCGAAGGCCACGATGGCGAAGAGCACCCCGAGGGTGAAGGCAAAGATGGCGAAGAACACCCCGAGGGCGAAGGGCACGATGGGGAAGAGCACCCCGAGGGTGAAGGCAAAGATGGCGAAGAACACCCTGAGGGTGAAGGCAAAGATGGCGAAGAACACCCCGAGGGCGAAGGCGACGACGGCGAAGAGCACCCTGAGGGTGAAGGCGACGACGGCGAAGAACCCCCTGAGGGTGACGACGGCTAAGAGGGCGGGAGCCTGGGCCGACGCGATCTAGAAACTCACAGAACCCAACGGAGAAGTGAATGCCTGTGTTCCGACACTTGATGGGTATCTGTGCGGTCGCGACAACCTGTCTCTTTGCACCAGCGGCCCAATCCAAAGAAGCGACCGAGCGGACCTTCTCTTTTGTGTACAAAGTCGAGGTCAATGCACCTCTCGGCCAAGGACCGGTCGATATTTTTGTGCCCATCGCTCAGTCTGATCGCCATCAGACAATTGTCGACTACTCGATCGAATCGACGATTCCTGGTACCGAGAAGATCGAGCATGTGCACGGCAACCGGTTTTGGCATGGACACCTCGACACGGCCGACGGAGAGCCGGCCAGAGTTGCGATCAGCTACACGGTGCTGCGCCGGAAATTCGAAATGGACTGGGATTCGGTCGACAGCAGTCGCAGCTATGCCGATCAGGAGATAGCAGACATCGCCCACTATCTCGAGGCCAGCCGCAGGGTGCCGGTCTCCGGTGATCTGGTCGAGAACATCGTCGCCGACATCGCACCCGGTGAGACCGACGTCCTGACAATCGCCAAGGCCACCTACGATTACGTTATCGACGAGATGGAGTACAAGAAGATCGGCAAAGGCTGGGGCAACGGTGATACCAGCTGGGCTTGCAGCGCGAAGTATGGCAATTGCACCGACTTCCACTCTCTCTTCAATTCGCTGATTCGCGCCCGCGGCATCCCGTCGCGATTCGAGATCGGATTCCTCGTCCACGAGGATCTGAGCCGCGGCAGCGTCGGTGGCTACCACTGCTGGGCGGAATTCTACCTGCCCGGCGAAGGCTGGATACCGATCGATGCGGCTGCCGCCAAGAACCAGCCCGACAAGCGGGACCTCTACTTCGGAGGGCATCCGGCGGACCGCATGATGATGACCATTGGTCGAGATCTGGATCTCGGCGAGGGGCATGCGCTCAAACCCCTGAACTACTTCGTTTTTCCTCACGTGGAGGTAGGCGGCGAGCTCTACGAGGAAGTCAAGACTCATCTGGCCTACAAGTCGCTGACCGCCGACGGCGTCGAAGTTCCCGACAACGGCGAACCCACATTGGAAGAGGTCGCCCAAGTCATCGAAGCGTATGTGGCGCGGGATTCGAAGCTCAAGGGTGGGTATTTCCTCGTCTATGACGAGCAGGAGGACCTGTCTCTCCGTTTGCATTTGGACAAAGTGCACCGCCAGCGCCTCTCCAAGATCAAGGATGGTCTCTATTTTGTTTGCGCCGACTTCATGGCCCTTGATGGCACGGTCTACGATTTGGATTTCTGGATGAGGGGAACCAACGTAGACGACCTGATCGTCAGCGACCCCATCGAGGTTCACAAGATCGACGGCAAACGGCGCTACTATTGGTCGTTCAACAAGTCGTCGAACCTCTGGGAGCAGAAGCCTGTCAGCGCCAAGGAAAAGTCGCTGTAGGTACCAGCGTCTCTACCGGATTTCGCAAATCCGCCCGTGATAGCCGAAGAGCGGCCGGGGGAGAACGAGAGAACGGGGACTAGATCGGTGCCGGCCTGGCGCAGGTTCCTGGCCACGACGACCCTCCCGTTGGTGAGCACGAGCCCTCGAGTCGCTCGTTCTGTACCCGGACGAGTCATCGAACGAGGGCCGAACGGCTGCCAGGGCGGGCACCACGGGAAAGGAACACCCTATCCGTCGCCGCAGGCTAAGAGATCATCGGCCTGCTCGGGATGGGGAGCGGCCGCTTCTCTTGATTCTCGAGAGTGGGGAGCCGTGGCGGCCCTCGCCAAACCTGGCCAGCGTTTTGTCGTACAACTCACTGTGATACGTCCGCTAGCGCACGTCGTTATCGCCTGCCTTGTTGGCCTGACGGCCTCGGCGGCTCAAGATCAAGCCCCGGAAGTCGAGAGCTCGCCCGGACGGAGCTCCGTTCCTCGAATTCTGGCGGAGGTCCAGCTGCGGTACAGACTTCCGGCTCTCGCCGGTGCAACCGTCTGCGGCAGCGGCGAAATGGAGACGGGTGTGGTGGGCGTCAGGCGTTTGGGTACGGCTGGAGCGGCTCAGGGCGGGGATCTGTTTCACTTGGGCTCAGTCACGAAGTCGATGACCGCCACTATGCTGGCCACGTTGGTTGAAGAGGGTCACCTGGGATGGGAGTCCACCGTAGGGGAACTCGCGCCCAACTTGGCCACTCAGATTCACCAGGCCTATCGCGGTGCCACGCTGCACCAACTCCTGTCCCACAGCGCTGGCGTGTCGGATCCATGGACTGCAGAGGAGTGGGCGGCACTGCCGCACGATACCGAGACTTCGGGCTCCGAACAGCGGCGACGGATGGCGATCGAGGTGCTCTCGCAGGAGCCCATCGGTCCACCCGGAGAAGTTTGGGAGTACGCCAACGTCGGCTACGGCATTGCGGCGAGCCTGGCCGAGAGCGTGACCGGCGAGGATTGGGAGGACTTGATGTTCCATCGCCTCTTCGAGCCACTGGGTCTCTCCAGCGCGGGATTTGGCTGGCCGGTTACATCCGAGCGGCAGAACCAGCCCTGGGGCCACGTCGTGGAGGATGTCGAGGGACCGGGAGTGATCGACGGACTGCGCATCTGGGGACCGGACCACCCTCACCGGATACCGGTTGTGATCGCTCCGGCCGGTGACGTCCACATGAGCATGCGGGATCTCGCGCGCTACGCCCTGCTGCACCTGCGGGGAGCGCGAGGTGAGCCGACAGCGATCTTGAGGCCTGAATCGTTCGCTGAGCTTCACGCACCGCAACTCGAGGGCTACGCTTTAGGCTGGAACGTGGTGCCCGACGGAACGTCGCGGCTGCCAGGTGTCAGGCAGCTCCAGCACCTCGGCTCGGGCGGCACCTTCACTTCGGTGGTCGCGATCTTCCCCGATCTAGGGCTCGCTTCCGTGGCAGTTCACAACGGTGGCAGCAACACCGCCGCCGTTGCCGACGCCATGTACTCCCTGGTAGAGGGTCTACAGGAGCGCCCTGAGGCCTGTCGCTTGCCGGAACGCTCGCTGGGGACGCGACGACGACAGCCATCTTCGCTTTGACGGTCCGCGCCGCACCCTCGAGGGAGCGAGCCAGGTCGGCTAGCGGGCGGCCCCCGTTCGCTGATGACGGTTCGCGGACTGGACCAGCTTCCAATTGGCGGAGGGGGCGGGATTCGAACCCGCGGAGCCCGTGAAGGCTCGCTGTTTTCAAGACCAGGGAGCATCCACTGAAGGCAACTGCTCACAACAGATGACCACGGAGGGACGGCGCCTCTTGGAGGGGCGCGATTGTTGTCGTCAGTGGCGAGAGTGGTGAGGATTTGGGGTCTAGTGGACCACGAGTGGACCGCGGAAAACAGCGGAGCTGAAATGCTCGGCCAGGCAAGGCGCTAGGGTGACGCTGAACGAGTCGTGAAGGATCACAGCGCGCGGTAGCGACGGACCGTTTTCGAAGACGTTGCCCAGCGCCACCACTTCGAAGACACCGAGCAGCTCCAGGCTTTTCTCGGAGCCGCCGGAGCGGGGAGCTGAGACCCCGAGCCGCACGCCCTTCAGCTCGAAGTGGTAGTGCTCTCCGTCATCGGAAAACGCTCGTCATGAAGGCCTCGCCACGGCCGGGGAACTCCGCCCGCAAGCGGCGCACGACGGGCACAAGCCGCAAGCGATCGTCCGGAAGACGTCGACCTTCAGATCCTGGTCAGCGTCTGGCGACCGGCATGGCGAGGGCTCGCTCGACCTGCGCGAACCGAGGCTCCTCTCGAAGCCCGGCGAACAATGGGTCGACGCGAGCGAAAGGCACTTCCCAGCCGCGTCGCTCGATCGCTCCCCTCAGCAGAGCGTCGAGAGCGCCTTCCGGATCACCGAGAACGATCTTGGGAATGGCGGCAGCCGCCGAAGAGCCACAGGACTTTCCATCGGCCAGCAGGTCCAACTGCCGCTGGAAGTAGGCTGCCACCGGTTCGACTCCGGCGACCTCAGCGGCACCCGCGATCACCGCACTGGCCTCGTGCCGGCGTCCCAGCAGAAGCGACGCTTGCACTACACACTGCCGCGCCCAGGGGCTCTCGGGCTCGAGCTCGAGGCCGCGGCGGCACTCAGCGAGCGCCTGCTCTCCTCGGCCGAGATAGTAGAGGGTCCAACCGAGATCGACTCGCCGACCCGTCGAGATCGGGTCGAGGGCCATCGCCCGGCGAGCCGCAACGAGGGCCTCGGTCTCGCGACCGAGGACCGTCTCGAGGGCGGCGACGAGCTGCCACACGTCGGCGTTGTCCGGCCCAACCCGAGCGGCATGATCGAGCGCCCCCCGGGCTCCGACCCAGTCCCACTCTTCCCACATCCGCAAGCTCCCCAGGATGCGCCACGCGTGGGCATCGTTCGCATCCCTGGCCAGCGCCCGTTCGATCGAGACTCGAGCCCGGTCGACGCCCTGCCCTCCGGGGCCGGCGAGCTCGACCTCGGCGATGGCGCTCCAGGGGGCGGACCAGTCCGGCGCCAAATCGGCAGCCTGCCGGAACCGCAGCGACGCTTCCGCCACAGCTCCTCGGCCGAGGAGATGGAGGCCTTCGCGATAGAGACGAAGAGCCTCGGGCGCAACGAGAGCCTCATTCGCCGCCGGAGCTATAGAACCCATCTCGACGACTCCCCTCGCGTCGGTTCGCAGCTGGAACAACGCTGGAAGCACTACGAGCGCTGTGAGGGTCAGCCCAGCGAAGAGAGCTCGACGCCCGGTGGCGTTGGTCCGCCGCCAAAGTAACCAGTCGACCACCGTCGGCGAACCCGAAGGCACGGCCGGAGCCGGTTTCAGAGCCGCGCTAGTTGGCTCGCTGGGCAGGCCGGCGTCGATCGGAGCGATGAAGCGGTAGCCGCGCCGGGCCAGCGTCTCCACGAAGCGGGGCGCGGTGGCCGAATCGTCGAGTGCGACCCGGATGCTTCGGATGGCCTGATGTAGCGCGGCTTCCCAGTCCAACCAGCTATCGCCCCAAATGCGTTGGCGCAGCTCTGAGCGCTCCACCAACGTTCCGGCTTCGGCGACCAGGATCCGCGAAGGCTGGGGCGGGAGAGCGACCGGCATCCCCTCCCGCCAGAGTTCCCCCGTGTCGAGGTCGAGCTCGAAGCGGTCGAACCGCACTCGCGGCGGAGAGGACGAAGGAGCCATCGATGTTCCCTACGGTTTCTCGGCCCCGAGGTTCTCTGTCGACGACGCCAGCAGGGCCGACCCGACCGGGGTCCCGTGCCGAGATCAGGGTTTGTTCAGGGTCCGCAAAGGGACGATTGAAGTTCGCCTGCGTAGGATGAAGCACTGCCCCACACAGAACGAATAGAGAGGAGAACCAAAATGAGAAACAGAACCCGAGGACTCTTGAAGCACGATCTCCTGTGGGGCGTAGGTCTGGGCGCTGCCGCTGTGGCAAGCACCCAGATCCTGACCTGGGTCGGGCTCGGGCTGACCCACTGGACGTGGATCTCCATTAACGTGTTGGTGGTGGTCTTCGCTGTGCTGGGTGGAAGGTCGCTGCGCCGGCGTCTGGCAGCGGCTCCGAGCCTTGCGCAAGCCGCCCTCTTGATAGGGCTGATGATCCTGGTGTCGAAAGTGATCTACCAGGCTTACATGTTCGTCTATATCAACGTCGTCGACCCGACGTGGGTCGACATGGTGGCGGAGGTCTCGGACGCTCAGCTCAGAGCGGCAGGTACATCCGAAGAAAGGATTGCAAGCAACATCGCCGACTTTCGGAATCAATGGAGGACCGGCTATATCTTCTCGCTGGGGATCGTTCGGTATGAGCTCGCACACCTCATCCTGGGGTTCGGCACCATCACCGTCTCCGCGGTCCGGCCGTGGAGGAGGAGCTCGAGGCAGGCCTCCGCCGCGGCGCCAGGAGATGCTCCTAACCGCTAGGACTGTCGACAGTTTTTCTAAGGGGTGCCGCCGCCGGGCGAAGCCGTGCTCGAGATCGCCACAGTCGACGAAGGCGTAGATGACACCGTCGACGAGGCCGCGCCAGCGGCCCTAGGTTGGCTGGAAGCGCTCTTCCCATCGCCTCTTGACCTCTTCGTAGCGCTCCTCCACCGGCGGTAGAGAGGCGAGCGCTT
>JAZDDE010000155.1:0-3863 GCA_036679495.1 Gemmatimonadota bacterium
TCTGAACGTTAGTGACGTCCACAATGTCATTGATGGAATGCGTGTGGCTGAAGATGGCGACATGGTCGGCGATCGAGACGTTGTTACCGATCAGGATTCCGCCGCGATCATCCAATAGCACGTTCCGGTGAACCACCACATTGTCGCCCACCTCGAGATTGTATCCGAAGGACACTTCCACAAAATGAAACGCCTTGAAATTCTCTCCGACGCTCTTGAATACGTAGGGAGCCAGCATCCGCCGGAACCGGACTCCGAGATGGATGTTCCCGCCCACAGGTGAGCGATCGAACATCTGCCACATCCAAATGAGCGGCTTCCTGGCGTAGAACCTTTCCTCGTCTATCTCGTGGTAGTACTCGGGCTCCACAGTGACGTTCTGCGGATCCATCGCGGCGAGACTGACACGTGCGGCGAGAGGGAGCGACCCGTCCGCCGGATCCAGATCGGCGCCTGGGAAAAACAGCGGCGTCAGTACCTCGCGGCACAGTGTGTTCCGATCGCAGCCCGGGTCGGACAGTCGTTGGTCGATCTCGCCCAGCCAGGCATCGTATAACTGCGTGGCGTCGGCGGCTGGAGCCAGCGGACGGAGGGGAAGTTGGACCATTTCGCGTCGGATCTCAGGTAAGGGTGACCAATGCTCGGAATCTGGACAGGCAACGGAAGCCTTGTCAATCTATCACGGTTCTCAGCCGCTTGATGTTCTCGCAGGCCAGAGCTAGTTTCCGCGCTAGTTGAGAATGGTTCTCAATCTCTTTCAAACACTCCTGAGTGACGAAGCAATTCCAATAGAACGGCGTAGAGGCGTTACGGGAGGTGTGATTCATGCCCCCCTATTCATCTGTTTGGCATTGACACCCTTATTGCCTGCGAAAACGGGTACCGCTCAGGAGGTGGTGGTCAAGCCGGCAGCCCAGGCAGCCAGCGAGGACGCCGGGTGGATCGAGCGTGAGCGTCTACTTATGGGGGCCAGCCTCGCGGTCCGGCTTCAGGCCGAATCGCGATCCGCGGCGCTGGCAGTTGCTGAGGCGGTTTTTGAGGAGGTCGCTCGCCTCGAATCCGTGCTCAGCAGTTGGTCTTCCGATAGTGAACTGGGTCGCATAAATCACGCTCCGCCGCTCCGCGAGACAGTCACTTCGCACGAACTGACCTATCTACTCAAAGACGCGGCGCGCTGGACGGTAGCCACAGGGAGAGCGTTTGACCCGGGTATCGGACCGCTTGTGGACGCCTGGGGGCTTCGCACCGGCGGACGCCTACCTTCGGAGGAAGAGCTTGAGGCTGCACTGGCGGCTTCCGGAATCGAGCACTTCGAGATCCAGGACGGCTTGGCCCGACGCACCCACCAGAACGCCTGGATCGATGCCGGCGGGTTCGGGAAGGGCGCGGCACTGAACGCCGCCCGGACCGTGGCGGAGAGAGCAGGGATCAGCGCGGGCGTGCTGAATTTCGGCGGACAGCTGCTTCTGCTTGGCCCGCGGCCCTCTTACGAACCCGTGACGGTGGCGGATCCGCGAAACCGGTCCCAGGCGGCCGCCACCCTCAAGGTAGGCGGAGGCTCAGTTGCCACGACGTCGCTGTCTGAGAAGCATTTCGCGCTCGGCGGAAAAGAGTTCGGGCATATTCTCGATCCCAGAACCGGCCGCCCCGCTCCGGCGTGGGGAAGCGTTACGGTAGTGGCCGACGACGCGATGGCGGCGGATCTGCTCGCGACAGCGCTATTCGTCATGGGACCGGAGGCCGGTCTCAAATGGGCAGAGAGAAACGGCGTGGCCGCGCTGTTTCTGAAGACGAGCAAGAGTGGCATCGAGGCGACCTGGACGTCCGGCCTCGACGGCTCCGTCGAGCTGGCGCAGGAGATCGATCTGTGACGACGACTCGGGCCCGAGATTGGGGCACTGCCATCCTGGCCATCATCCAAATAGAGGCCCTCACCCGTGAACTGGAACGTCTTCGCTTGGGTCAGGAAGTCATCCCCGTGGCCGACGAGAGCAGGTTTGGTCTCGGACCGGCCGCTTCAAAGGTTTACGCCGTGCAGCAAGGAGTCTCGATCGGGGGCTACGGCGAGATGCTGTATCAAAACTTCGCCTCGACTCGGCAAGACGATCTGGCCTCCGGGCGGACGGACCGGTTCGATTTTGTACGGGCGATCGTGTACGCGGGCTACAAGTTCGACGATCGGTTCGTATTCAATTCAGAGATCGAGGTTGAGCACGCATCGACCGGGCAGACCGGGAGCGTCTCCGTCGAGTTCGCCTACCTGGACTTCATGATATCGGACGCTTTCAATCTCCGTGCGGGTCTTGTGCTGCCTCCGATGGGATTCATCAACGAGCTGCATGAACCACCCACGTATCTGGCGAGCGAACGGCCCGAGACCGAGCGACGGATTATCCCGTCCACATGGCGTGAGAATGGCCTCGGGCTCTTCGGCGAGTCCGGACCCCTCAGCTATCGGGCCTATCTCGTTACGGGTTTCGACGGCGTAGGCGGCGGTGGGGCGAACGCGGATGGGTTCTCGGCCGCCGGGCTTCGGGGCGGACGGCAGAAGGGATCGAGAGCGGACGCCGAAGATTTTGCGGTTACGGGCCGGCTGGAATACCAGAACCCGCTCGGCCTGACGGTCGGAACATCGGCCTACGTCGGGAACTCAGGCCAGGGGAATTCTGATCCCTTCCTCCCGGGCGAAACGCTGGGTGCGAAGACCTTCATCTGGGAGGGACACGTTCAGGCCCAGTTCCGGGGCCTATCGGTTCGGGGACTGCTGAGCGTCGCAACGGTGGATGACGTACCGCAGCTCAACGCGCTTCGCGGGCTCGTGGGCAGCGAGACCATCGGCGAGCGTCTGACCGGAGGGTACGTCGAAGCAGGATACGACGTTCTCACCCGCTCCGAGACCCAACTGCAGTTCATACCCTTCGTCCGCTACGAGAGACTGAACACTCAGAGCGAGGTCCCCGCCGGATTTAGTGCGGACCCCGCCAGCGATCGCACTCTCGTCACGATTGGTGCGGACCTCAAACCCATTTCAAACATCGTGTTCAAGGCCGACTATGTGGTGGAGTCGAACGACGCTGACACTGGTGTCAATCGGTTCAACGCCTCGCTCGGATATCTTTTTTGATCGGCGTTTCGCGGTGGGCGACCGTGGCGGCTGTCCTGGCGATTGCGGCTCCGGCACCCGCGGCGGGGCAGGTGTTTCTCACTCAGCAGGAGGCACTTGAGCTTGCCTTCCCGCCGCCGATGAGCATTGAGCGACGGACGGCCTTTCTTTCCGAAGCGGACCTGACCCGGGCCAACGAGCTCGCCGGGTCCGGTTCGGATGTTGACCAGGGTGTCATTACCTACTACGTGGGGACGCTCGAAAATCGCACTCACGGCGTGGCATACTTCGACGCGCACCGCGTCCGGACGCTGCCTGAAGCGATCATGATCGTTGTCGGACCGGGAGGCGAAGTCAGCCGGGTGGAAATCCTCAAGTTTGCCGAGCCTCGCGACTATATGGCCTCAGCGGCGTGGCTCAAGCAGTTCGAGGGCCGCAGTCTCGATGCCGACGTGTCGGTCGGCCGCGGTGTCGCCCGGATGACGGGAGCCACGCTGACCTCTCGCGCCGTGACATCCGCGGTACGGCGAGTACTCGCGCTGCATGAGCTAATCCAACCTTTTGAGTCCAGCCCTTGAGCCGCTTCGAGAAGCTGTCCGTGTGGTTGACCTCGCTCGCCATGGCCCTATCCGGGTTCGGCTACACGTGGACCAAGTATTTCGTCGACAATCCGGATCCGTTTGCAGCGATCAACCACCCGCTGGAACCCTGGTTCCTGAAGATCCACGTGGTCGTGGCGCCGTTGTTCGTCTTTGCTGTC
>JAZDDE010000156.1:0-15916 GCA_036679495.1 Gemmatimonadota bacterium
ACAAGGAGAGCTGCTGGGCCCGGAAGGACTACACGACGATCGCGCCGTCGGCCCTGGGCGATTCGATCGCCGCCGCCATCCTCCGTCCGGAGGTACGTGCCGCGCTCTTGAACCGTACGCGCCGAATTCTTGTGCAGAACCTAGCGCTGGTCTCCGAGTGGATCCCTACGTTCGGCTCCGACTTTTCGTTCCGCCCCCCCGATGCTGGCGCGATCTGCTACCTCAAGTATGCCTTCGACTCGAACTCGACGGAACTTGCCGAACAACTGAAAAGAGACGAGAGCGTGCTCATCGTTCCCGGTGACCATTTCGGTATGGACGGCTATCTTCGTCTGGGCTTCGGTCTGCCCGAAGCCGAGTTATGTTCAGCTCTGGTACATCTGGGCGAAGGTGTCCGCCGTGCTCTCGGCTTACTGGCTGAGAATGAGGGCGACGTGATGCCGATCGCTGGCGGCACGGATCTGGTGCCCAACATGAAGCACCGCCTGTTCACGCCCGGTCACCTGGTCAGCCTGAGGAGCGTCTCGCAGATGCGCGGGATCGAAGAGACTGAAGCAGGTCTCAGAATTGGCGCGTGCGAGACCCTGGACACCCTGGCCCAGCATCCAATCATCATGGACCGGTTTCCGTCGCTGGCCCATGCGTGCTCGTTGATTTCAGGGCCGCAGCTCCGCCGTGTGGGAACGATAGGCGGGAATGTTTGCCTGGATACCCGCTGTACCTACTACAATCAGACTGAGTTCTGGCGACAGGCGCTCGGGTACTGCCTGAAAAAAGACGGTACGCTGTGCCACGTCGTGAAAGCGGGAACCCGGTGTGTCGCGGCCCACTCGGCGGACGCTCCCGGCGTTCTAATGACGCTGGGCGCGCTCCTGCACATAGCTGGCCCCATGGGCAAGCGAGAGACCGCAATCGACGAGTTCTTCACGTCAGACGGTATTTGGAACCGTCGCATGGAGCCTGCTGAGCTGCTCGTGTCGCTGTTCCTGCCGTGGCCGGACACGACAGCCCGATTCTCGTTCCACAAGCTCAGGTCACGAAATGCGATCGATTTTCCGCTCTTGAACCTGGCCACTGCGACCAACCTGTCCGAGGATGGAACGGTGTTGGCTATGCAGATGGTAGCATCCGGGATGGGGGCGTATCCCCGGCGGATCGGAAAAATCGAGGATGCTGCCATAGGAAACCGGCTTACGGACTCGGTCATCGACGCGGTCGCTCAGCAGGCGTACCGGCAATGCCACCCTCTCGAAAACATTATCGTCGATAAGGACTGGCGACGCTCCATGGTCAGCGTTCTGGTGCGCCGCTCCCTGGGCGAACTATCCCACTAGACGCAGAAAAACCTGCCAGCACGAGGCTGACAGGCTTTCTACTGGCCCGGGGGGCAGGAGTCCCGGACACGTCCTATCTCCCGCTTTGGGAGAGCCTTAGAGACCGGCGCTAGAAAGCTGACCCGCCGTCAAAGGGGGCAAAGATGTGCTCCGCAAAGTCGAACAGATCGTCGAACAGATCGAGAAAGTCGACTAGCGCTTCGACATCGGCCGCGGTCAGCTCCGTGCCATCGGTCAACACGAAGACGGGATTGTCTCCCGTTCCCGACACGGTTACCACCACGGTACCGTTGTAGGAAATCGTGCCGTCGATTGAATCGTCTATCCCCGACGTCGCATCCAGAACGACTGAGTCACCGCCATCGGAGACCGTCAGAACCACGCTGGCCGTTTCGAGCTGCTCTGCGCCGGTCACGTCGATGGTCATGTCCAGGGTTACCGAGACGTCCTCAGCCGGAACTTCCACACTGAAGAGCAGATCCAGACTGATCGATTCCGTCAGCAGATCGAACGCGACCGCCTCGGCAAGATCGAACTCCACCACCGTCGTCCCATCGGACACAAAGCCTACCGCGGCGATTGTTACACTCAAGTCGGTCGCAGTCGACGTGAACGAGACATCGATGAAGTAGTCGACCCGAGTGACCCCTCCCGTAACGGCCACCAGACCCAGACGCGTCGTGGACACGCCGCCTTCATCCGTTAAGTCCAAGTACCCGATGTCGGTGCCAGCCGTTGGGCCAACGGGCTGGCGTGTAATGGGATCAATCGGGTAAAGCAGGAACCGTACGCCATTGGAAGGAGCACCGGTGAGTAAGTCGTTGATCACATACTTGAGAAACTCATCGCTCCACTCGAACGTCTTACCCAACAGGCTGCTCGGGAGGATCGGATCGCTGCCGCTGCCGGAGAGAACGAAGTCCTGAACGACCTGCGTGTTGGCCCCTTCCACCACTTCGCGCGGATTGGCCAGATTTCGAGGCAGTACGAACGACACGACGCCAGCTGAGTCGAGCGCCGGCCCCACAAGCGCGAGGCTGGCAATGACGTCGTCGTCACCATTCAGCTGAGTCTCGATCGTATTCGTGGACTGAGCCGTCTGCTGCGGTTCGAAGTTCGTACCGCCGAGGCCGGTAGGATCGCTTCCGCAGGCCGCGAGGCCTACGACCAATAGCAGGCCGAGGGGAAGCTGGATCAGACGAGATACCCTGTTCATGTATTCCTCCCGAAAACCGGTGTGTCCTTCTGCGTGCATCCAAGTCAGGACGTGAAAGCGCTCGTTCAATTGCAAGGGACGTGCCGATTCAAGCCGGACTCTCCTCCACCGAAATCGACTTGCTCGCTGCTTGACGTCCGCCGCTGCGGATGGGAAGGTGGGAGAATGGCGAAAGTACCGAGGAGAATAGGGATTCTGGCGAGCGGTGGGCCGGCTCCGGGTATAAACAGCGTGATTAGTTCGGCTGCCCTGAAGGCCCTGGATGAGGGTCTCGAAGTAGTTGGAATTTTTGACGGATTTGAGCATCTCATGGCGGGCGAGGACGTGACCCGGGTGCTCAAAGTGGCAGATGTTTCGCGCATTCACACACTCGGCGGCTCGATTCTGCGCACGTCGAGGGCCAATCCCACGCGGTCCGAGGAAGACCTGCAGCGCACAATCCGAACCTTACGGGATCTGGGCATTGAATTGCTCATAACCATAGGTGGGGACGGAACCACGTACGTGGCGAGCCGCGTCGCTGAGGCCTCGAACGGTTCGATCCGGGTCGCCCACGTCCCGAAGACGATCGACAACGACATTCCGCTTCCCCGGGATCGGCCGACGTTCGGATTCGAGACGGCACGCCATGTCGGAACCGGCATCGTCCTGAATCTGATAGAAGACGCCCGTACCACCGGCCGCTGGTACTTCGTGGGCGCTATGGGACGGACCGCTGGCCATCTGGCCCTCGGGATCGGCAAAGCCTGCGGGGCGACGCTCACGCTGATACCCGAGGAGTTTGCCTGCCGGCCCACGAGTCTCGAAACGATCAGCCGCGTGCTCGAAGGCGCCATTCTCAAACGCCGGGCGCTAGGGGCCCCTCACGGCGTAGCCATTATCGCCGAAGGCATCAGCGGGCTGCTGGACCCTGAGGAGCTTGCGTCGGTCCCGGGTGTCCAGGTGAAGCGCGATTCTCACGGCCATCTCAGGCTTTCCGAAATTCCGCTTGAGACAATTCTGAAACGGCGCGTTCAGAGGGCCCTCGCTGAGCGGAGCGACCGAGTCACGATCGTAGATATCCCGCTGGGCTATGAGCTGCGCAGCGCTCCGCCGATTCCATACGACATCGACTATACGAGAACTCTGGGCTTCGGCGCGGTTGAAGTGCTCCTGCGCCCGCCTGCTACTCCGGAGGAAGCCCAGGGTGGGCTGGTGTGCCTGGGACCGGCTGGCCGGCTCAGCGTAATCCCCTTCAGTCGGCTTCGCGATCCGGAGACAGGTCGCACCCGAGTCCGCCTCGTGGACACGTCCGCCGAGTCGTACCTGGTCGCACGGCAATACATGATTCGGTTGGACCTACAGGACTTGAGTGATAGCGGCTCGTTGGCAGCCCTGTCCGCCGTGTCCAATCTGACCGCGGCTCAGTTCGAAGAGAGATTCCGAAGCACCGTTGTGAAATGTTGATGAGCATGGGAGAATTCTCGACAGTCCTGTTCGACTTGGACGGGACCTTAATCGACTCGACCGACCTCATCCTCGCGTCCTATCGGCACACGATGCACGAGCATCTTGGACAAGATCCCCCCGACTACAAGTGGCTTGAGACGATCGGCCGCCCGCTCCGTGTCCAGCTGAGGGATTTCGCCAGAGACGAAGCCGAGGCTGAGTCAATGGTTGCCACCTACAGAGCCCACAACCACTCAGCTCACGACGACCTGGTGCGGCCGTTCGCGGGAATTCGCAGCCTGCTCAAGGAGCTCAGGTCCTGTGGGGTTGTACTCGGAATCGTCACCAGCAAACATTCGGTGGGGACCGCCATGGGCCTCCGGGCGTGTGGACTGGAGAGCCATTGGTTCCAGACGATCGTGACCTCAGACAGCGTAGAGGAGTACAAGCCGCACCCGCGACCGGTACTGGCGGCGCTCGAGGATCTCGGCGTCGTCCCGCGCATGGACGTGCTCTTCGTGGGAGACAGCGTTCACGATATGCGCAGCGGCCGGGCGGCCGGCGTATCCACGGCCGCGGCAGTGTGGGGACCCTACGAGGCGCCTGGTTTAGAATCAGTCGAGGCCGACTATTGGCTCCGCAGTATCACCGAGCTTCGCGCGTTGGTCCTGGCCTAGAGCGAGGGTCACAGGGCCCGACACGTTAGGACGCCGCAAGCTCCGGGTCGGGCATTCCGGCCAGCGCCATCTTCATGACCTCTTCCAACGTCTCGACGAGCATGAACTCGCTGGCCGCCTGAACCTCCTCCGGTAGATCCTCAAGGTCACCGGCGTTATCAGCTGGCAGAATGATTCTACTGATTCCGGCCCGCTGCGCGCCGAGCACCTTTTCCTTCACTCCTCCAATTGGCAACACGCGGCCCGTCAGGGTGATCTCACCCGTCATCGCGACGTCATGTTTGACCGCCCGCCCGCTCAGGGCGCTGATCAAGGCCATGGCCATGGCGATTCCCGCCGAGGGCCCCTCCTTCGGAACGGCTCCCGCCGGGACGTGGATGTGAAAGCCGTTACCGCTGAACCGGCTCTCCGGAATGCCAAGCCGTTCGGCCCGGGTCCGGGCGTAGGTTAGGGCCGCGCGGGCGCTCTCCTTCATCACGTCTCCCAGCTGCCCCGTGAGAATCAGGTCCTCCTTGGCGCCGCGGGTCACGCTGCACTCGACCAACATGATGTCACCGCCGGCGGGCGTGTAGTACAAGCCGGTCGAAACGCCTACCGTGTCGCCCTCGAGTTTCTTCTCGGGATGAACCTTTGGCTGACCAAGGAACTCCCGGATGTCAGACTGCGCCACATTCACCGTCTCAGCGGCGCCCGAAGCAATTCGTCGGGCTGACTTTCGGGCGATCGAGCCCAGTTCGCGCTCCAGGTTCCTGACCCCGGCCTCTCGTGTGTAGCTGGCCACGATCTCCTCGATCGCCTCGTCTTCAACGTCCAGTTGGTCTGGTTGCAAGGCGTTCTGTTCGATTTGCCTGGGCAGCAGGTAGCGTTTCGCAATCTCTAACTTCTCGTTCGCCGTGTATCCGCGGAATTCGATGGCCTCCATTCGGTCGCGGAGCGGGCCCGGGATCTGGTGCGCGAAATTCGCGGTGGCGATGAACATCACATCGGACAGATCGAACGGTAGTCCCAGATAGTGGTCCACGAACGCGTCGTTCTGAGCCGGATCCAGTACCTCCATGAGCGCAGAGGACGGATCGCCCTGGAATGACACTCCAAGTTTGTCGACCTCATCCAGCAGAAAAACCGGATTTCGCGTCTTGGCCCGTTTCAGGCCCTCGATGATGCGGCCCGGGAGCGCACCGACATAGGTGCGGCGATGCCCACGGATATCCGCCTCGTCACGCGCCCCACCGAGTGATACCCGTACATACTGCCGGCCCATGGCCTCCGCGATCGACTGGGCGATGGATGTCTTTCCAACGCCCGGAGGACCGATGAAGAGAAGCGTCGAGCCACGGCGGTCGTCTCCGTGGCCGCGGACTTCGGGCTCACCGGCCCCTTCCTCGGTATCTGCAGCGTCGGCCGCGGTGTCCTCGGCCGCGGTGTCCTCGGCCGCGGTGTCCTCGTCCGCGGTGTCCTCGGCCGCGGTCTTCGCCTCGGCGGCTTCCTCCAACGCCCTCTTGCTCTGCAGGGACCGAACCGCCAGGTAGTCCAGCACCCGGTCCTTCACGTCCTGCAGGCCGAAGTGATCTCGGTCCAGTACCTCTTCGGCCAATTTCAGGTCGATGTCGTCATCAGACCGCTCATTCCAGGGCAATTCGGCGATCGTCTCGAGGTAGGTGCGAATCACCTGGGACTCGGCGGACTCGCGCGGCACACGCTCGAGACGGCTCAGCTCGCGGTCGACCTCCTTCCGCGCTTCCTCCCCAAGGTCGAGAGCCTCCAGCCGCTCACGCAGCTCTGTTACAGCCTCCGAATCAACGTCGTCTCCCAGTTCCTCCTGGATCGCCTTGATCTGTTCGCGCAAGAAAACTTCCCGCTGCCGCTCTCCGAGCTCCTCCTGCACCTTGGTGCGGATCAGAGCTTGTGCCTCGAGGACCCCGATTTGACGCTGAAGGTGCAGGAGCAGTCGGCGCAGTCGATCCTCCACCGCGATAGTCTCGAGGAGTTCCTGCTTCTGCTCCAAATCCATCTCCGTATAGAACGTCACGAGGTCGGCCAGCTCGCCCCCGCTAGAGATTCCGCCCAGCAGATGTTCCACGATCTCCTTCGGGACGCCGCGCAGTCGGCTGACTTCGTGAGCTCGCTCGCGCACTTCTCGGTAGAGCGCCGTGAAGGCCGACTCTTCCGCGTCCAGGGGCGGAAACTCGACCATTCGCCGGACCACTGCCTCGATCCTTCCGTCTCGCTCGGTATATTCGAGTGCCACACCGCGGCCCTCGCCCTGGACGACCAACTGCACGCCTCCGGGCATTCTCTGGAGCTGGGCGATGCGGCAGATCGTACCGATTCGATACAGTCCGTCGGGGGTTGGCTCCTCGATCTCGGCATCTCGCTGTGCGACAGCGAAGATCAGCTTATTGCCTTCGACCGCCGTATCGATGGCCTGGAGGGTTTTGGAACGGCCGGCCGCGATGGGCGCTGCCACACCCGGGAAGACAACCGTACCGCGAAGTGGCAGCACGGGGAGAAGCAGCCGAGTCTGTTCAGTTGAGGAGTCATCGCCCGACTCCTCGACGCCACCATCGTTCTTTGCATCATCCCACACGATTTCCACGTCATCCACGTGCCAGTCCCACGGCGATGCTATATTTTGTCCGCTCAATTCGTCGTACATAAGATCCAATAGTAGTTCAGTAACGCGAAGCCAGGGAGTCGAGACTGCCTTTCAGCACTCCCTGAGCGATCAGTTCAGCTATGAGTAGCACACCCCGTGCACGAAGCGCGCCGAAGAAACAGGCCCAATAATGGCATCATCGCGCCACACTGGCAGACAATCTGGCAGAGCCGGACGTTCGCTGCGCCATAGGGGCATGGCACTCGGCCGCGCTGTCCTCGGATCGCTGCTTTTCGTGTGCACCACTGTCCCCACCAATCTGATGGCTCAGGATGTCGATCAGGCCCAACTGGCTCGCGCCGACTCGGCGCGGGCGGCGCTCGTCCGGCCGCCAGCCAAGCCGCCAGCCGATTTCACGAGCGTGCTCGAAGTACCCTTCAAGATCATAGGGTTTCCGTTCCTCGTCCTGGGCGAAACTGTCTTCTTCCTAGCAGGCGAGATCACGCTCCCGAAGCCGCCCAATGCGTTTGTGGCGGCACTCCGAAGTCTCGACGAGCAGGGACTGACCATCGGCATTACGCCCTCTATAGGTCCGCGGAGCGGTTTCGGTGCTACGGCTAACCTGTCTCGTTTCCACCCCTTTTACGCGACGAGTGGCTTGTCCGTGCGGGGTTCCAGGGAGCACTCGGCCGGATTTCGCTTTGGCGATGTGCACGAAGGCAACCAACTCGATATCGGCTGGTCGTTCCAACGAGATGCGAGACTCCGCTTTTGGGGAGTTGGCTCGTCGACCACGCCGGACCTGCTCTCCCAGTACGAGCGCGAGCATCACGCTGCCGGAGCCTCCGGGCGCTACTGGCTGCATCCCTCGCTTGGTGTACAGGCTCGCCTCCAGTACGAGACCTTCAAGGCGGAAGATCCTGCTGTCGGCGATGACGACCCTACCGTCGGGGAGACCTTCGGCCCGATCTTCGGACTCGCGGAGACGGCGGAGTACCTGGTCACCGGAGGAAGCCTATTCCTCGACTTCACTCACAGGGTGGGATTCCAAACTCGGGGTGTAAGGCTGCAGGTCGACGCTTCCACCTACCGCGGCGCAGACGACACGGATTCCGACTTTCATCGGATCGGTGGTTCGGCAGACCTGTACCTGCCGCTGAACCCCAGGCAAACGCTGGCCATCCGCAGTCAGGCTGCCGCGCTTCGCGATGACGGAGATCCGGGCAGCGATGGCATACCCTTCTACCTGCTCAACAGGCTGGGGGGATCCAACAGCTCCAGAGGATTTCGCACCGGCCGGTTCACCGATAACGATGTCATCGCGTTTATGGGAGAGTGGCGCTACGAGGTCTGGCACGAGCTGCACTCCAGGGCGCGCATGGAGTTTTTCTTGTTTCTCGATGAAGGGGCTGTCGCCAACCGGCTCAGTGAGCTGACAAGCGACGACTGGCACACCTCGTACGGGGTCGGCGTGCGCTTGGCGACCGTGCACGGACTTGCCTTCGTGACCTTCCTTGGGTTCAGTGACGAGCAAACCCGATTCGGTTTCAAGTCAGGGTGGCCGTTCTGATGCGGGGCGCACGAGTGCGTTTCTCGCCGCTGGCCAGTGCTCCGGTCCTGCTACTGGTAGCCGCCGCGTCCGCCTGCGGAGGCAGCCGGGCTCCGTTTCCACTGGGCCCCGTCCCGATTGCCTACGCCGACACGCTAGCGATCCCGGAGCCGGAGGAGAGAGAGCGACCGGAGGTTCCGAAGATTCTTCGCGCGGCGTTCGCAGGCGAAATCTCGCGCGTGATCAGTCCGAGAAGCTGGCTGGGAACGGCCCATGAGGCCCAAAACGTGACGCACTTCGATGACGTGGTGAGCTCGGCCTGGTTCGAGCACCGGAACGGCCGGGATCGAATGACACCGGAAGAGGTGCATCGCGGCGCATCAACCGTCACCGGTCCCGACACAAGCCGGACGATCGAAGTAATCGCCGGAAAGGCACAGGGTATTTCTCCGGGCTTCACCGTGCGGGATGCTCGCGGCGACAGGTACCTGTTCAAGTTTGACCCACAGGGGTTTCTGCACCTGAGTAGCGCTGCAGGCGTGATCGCCAACCGGTTTTTCCATGCGGCGGGGTATCACACGCCCGAAGATTACATCGTCGTTTTCGACCGAGACCGATTGCGGCTCCGCGAGGGCTCGACGATCACGATGCCCGATTTTACGAAGCGGCCCATGGCCGAAGACGACATCAGCGCGGTGCTCGACCTCGTGGACTCGCTGCCCGACGGTAGGTATCTGGCGGTGGCCAGCAAGTTCGTGCCAGGTATTCCAAAAGGCCCATTCTACTTCGAAGGCGTTCGGAGGGATGATCCAAACGACCACTACCACCATGAGTTTCGCCGCGAGCTTCGGGGCCTGTATGTGGTGTCGTCGTGGTTGAACCACGTGGACATGCGGTTTGCGAACACTCTCGACGCGTACGTGGAGCCCGGCTATCTGCGCCACTATCTGATCGACTTCGCGGCGTCTCTGGGGAGCGGCACTATTCGTCCGCACAACGCCCGCGAGGGGATGGAGTACAATTTCGATTTCTGGCCGTGGCTCGGCCGAATCGGCACACTCGGCTTCTATACGATGGGCTGGGAAGACAGGGAGCAGGAAATAATCGATCCCTCGCTTGGCTGGTTGCCGGTCGAGGATTTCGATCCCGAGGACTGGAAGGCCAACTGGCCCAACGGTGCCTTTGTCGGCGCCACACTGCGAGACAAGTACTGGGGCGCAAAGCTGGTGGCTTCGTTTACCGACGAGCAGATCGTCGCGGCGGTATCGGCGGGCCAGCTTCCGAAGCAGACCGCCAGAGATACCCTGGCCAAGGTCATCCAGCACCGTCGTGACCAGGTAGTTCGGCAATGGTTCGGTGCGGTAACCCCCGTGGAAAACGTCGAGGCGGGCGAGGGGGATGATGGCACGCTCGAGGTCTCTTTCGATGATCTGGCGATACGGCAGCAGATCCCTGATGCGGACGATGCGGCATACGCCTGGGCCTTCAAACACTCCGACCTCAAGCGACAATGGCAAGGAAGCGCCCGAGCCGAGCCCGGCCAGGTGCGGCAAACGATTCGCATTCCGAACCTTCGGATCTCGGCAGCCGGGTCCGGTGCGGGCTCACCGCGTGACGAAGCGTCCTCGACCGCCACGCTCAAGATCACCGTGCAGCGAACGACCGGCGCCTCCAGCCAGGCGGCTACGGTTTATCTCAAATGGGACGGAAGCCGGTACACGGTAGCCGGGCTTCAGCATTAACACGTACTTTCGGCGCGGTCTCGGCCTCAAGGCGGAGGTGCAGCCAGCTCTCCAGTCGGAGTACGGAAGCGCGCTCGTGCAGGCCATCAAGGACAGTGATTTCACCCTGCAGGTCGGCCGGCTTCGCTTTCGGCTCGCCCGCAGCCTCGGGTTTTGCTACGGAGTGGATCGCGCCGTCGAGTATGCGTATGAGACGTGCCGAAAGTTTCCAGAGCGGCACATCTATCTGGTGGGCGAGATCATTCACAACCCTCACGTCAACAAGCAGCTCGTGGAAATGGGCGTGCGATTCCTTTTCCCAGACGCGGCAGGCGCGTTCGATTTCTCAGAAGTAACCCCGGACGACGTTGTGATCATCCCCGCGTTCGGTGTCCAACTCAGCGATTTCAAGGCGCTTCGCGATATCGGCTGCGTGCTGGTCGATACAACCTGCGGCTCCGTGCTGAACGTCTGGAAGCGGGTCGAGACGTATTCGCGCGATGGATTCACATCTCTCATCCACGGTAAGCACTACCACGAAGAAACCCGCGCCACGAGCTCGCAGGTGGAGAGGCACGCCGGCGGCCACTACCTGATCGTGCGTGACATGGCCGAGGCTGAACAAGTCTGCGCATTCATCCGGGGTGAAGTGGAGAGTGCCGCACTCTTGCAGAAGTTTCCGGAGCGCTATTCGGAGGGCTTCGAGCCCGACCGGGACCTTGGCCGGGTGGGCGTTGCCAATCAAACGACCATGCTCGCCTCGGAGTCCCTCGCGATCGCGCACAGGATCGGTGAGGCGCTTGCTGACCGGTACGGAGAAGACTCACTGCCCGATCGATTCAGAAG
This sequence comes from Gemmatimonadota bacterium, assembly GCA_036679495.1. Lineage (GTDB taxonomy): Bacteria > Gemmatimonadota > Gemmatimonadetes > Palauibacterales > Palauibacteraceae > JAZDDE01. The sequence goes on from JAZDDE010000156.1 coordinate 11,368, forward strand.
TTTCGATACGATTTGTTCGGCGACTCAGGACCGCCAGGACGCGGTCCTGGAGCTTATGGTGGACCCGCCTGACTTGATGATCGTCGTGGGAGGATACAACTCCAGCAACACGAATCACCTCGCGCATCTCTGCTCCGAGAGCACTCGCACGTTCCATATCGAAAGTGCGCTGTGCATCGATCCGGATGTCGGTACGATCGACCACAAGCAAATCATGGGTGAGAAGCGTTTCACAGACGAGGGCTGGATTCCGCCGGGACCTGTGGAAATAGGGCTTACGGCCGGGGCTTCCACGCCGGACAGCATTATCGGCGCGACGATGGAACGAATTCTCCTGCTTATTGGCGAGGATCCGGCCTCCGGCAGTTAGGCGACTCCAGGTATCCCCACCTGGCTTACTTCACCCAAAACGGCTTGCCTGGCCTGACGGATCTGCTCGTCCACCGCGTCTCGGCTCGATCCGCCGCGGGAATTCCGCCGCTCCAGCGCCTGGTCGACGTCCCACAGCCCTGAGGGCAGCTCTTCGAGCGCCGGATGAATGGCCCGTCGTTCTTCACGGCTGATCTCGGACAGATCAATGCCCCTGTCTTCCGAGTACCGGACCAGCTTGCCAATCAGTTGGTGGGCCTCTGAGAATCGGAGGCCGGTCTCCACAAGATAGTCTGCCACGTCAGTCGCCAGAGTGGACGTATCCAGACACTCACGGCAGCGATCGACGTCGAACTCGAGCGTCTCGACCGTCCCGCGGATTACCTGCAGACACTGGGAGATTCTTCCCTCAGCCTCGAAGAGTGCGCTCTTGTCCTCTTGCAGGTCCTTGTTGTATCCGCTGGGCAGGCCCTTGAGCGCGCTCATCACTCCAGTCAGCAACCCGAGCAACGTTCCCCCGCTCGCGCGGGTAAGCTCAGCCCCATCTGGATTGCGTTTCTGGGGCATCAGACTTGACCCGGTAGTGAATCGCTCGCCCAGTGTGAGCAAGCCGAACTCGCGAGTCGAATACACGATCATGTCTTCCGCGAGACGAGACAAGTCAACCGCTATCTGAGTCCAAACGAACAGCGCCTCGCTCACCCAGTCACGGCTCTGCACCGCGTCGAGCGAATTCTCGTGCACCGACGAAAACCCGAGACTCTCGGCCAACACGTGCCTGTCGACGCGGACGCTGCTCCCCATCCCCGCTCCTGATCCAAGCGGCAATTCGTTCGTCCGGTCATGGGCGTCCCAAAGCCTGCTGCGGCTCCGCTGAAGCGGCCAGAAGTGAGACAGCAACCACACTGCGGCGCGAGTTGGCTGTGCGCGCTGCAGATGGGAGTAGGCCGGGAAAGGAACCTCGATCACGGCTTCGGCGGCCCCGACGAGCGCGTTCTGTAACGCGCGGACCTCCTGATCCGTACGTTTCAGGGCTTCACGCGTCCACATTCGCGTGTCTGTGGCCACCACGTCGTTCCGGGATCGCCCGAGTCGGAGCTGGCTGGCGAGGTCTCCCACCTCGGCTGTCAGCCAGCGTTCGATCAGTGTATGGATGTCCTCATCCGGTTCGTTCTGCGGCGACCCGGTTGCCAGCCGATCCGCTACCGTTCTCAGCCCCACCTGAAGATCGCGCGCCTCTCCCGCGGTGAGCCGCCCCGCAGCGTGCAGTGCCTCGATCCAGACTCGGTCGACTTCGATCTCGTGAGGCCAGAGCCGCCAATCGTCCGGAAGAGAATGATTGATGCGAAGTAGCTCGGGTGCCGGGCCGCCTTCGAAGCGTCCTCCCCAAAGACTCAAGTGGTCAGACCCCATGTCTCAATCCCCCATGCGGCCCGAAACCCGAAGCGGCACGGACGGGGCAGCGAGCTTCCCGCCTCGGATTCGATATGGCAGGCTCTTGAGCCGGATGAAACCGGAAGCATCCGCGTGGTCGTACAGGTCGCTGGCCTCGAACGTTGCATATTCCTCCTGATAGAGGCCTGACTCTGCCCGTCTCCCGGCGACGGTGATGTTGCCGCGGCACAGCCTCAGCGTCACGCTACCCGTGACCGCGGACTGGGTCGTTTGCACGAACGCATCGAGCGCCTCCCGCTCCGTTCCCCACCATCTGCCTTCATAGACCAGCCGGCCGTACCGCGGAGCGAGTTCATCCTTGAGCTCAAGTGTTTCCTGGTCCAGGATCAATTGTTCGAGCTCACGATGCGCCGCATGCAAAAGTGTGCCGCCCGGCGTCTCATACACCCCCCGCGACTTGAGGCCCACAATGCGGTCTTCGATCAGATCTACGCGTCCGATTCCATGCCGCCCGGCCACAGCGTTCAGTCGCTGAAGAAGCTCGAGAGGGCCGCAGGGACGGTCATTCAGCGAGCACGGACGCCCGGCCTCGAACCCAATAACGATCTCCTCAGCCTGTGCCGGCGCCGTTTCGGGATCAGCGGTGAGCATGAACAACGAAGGGTCGGGTGGAAGGGCCGGGTCTTCGAGAGACCCGCCCTCGTGCGATACATGCCACGCGTTTCTGTCTCTCGAATACTCGCATGTCTTCTTGGGCGGCAGCGGGATTCCACGCTGACGGGCGTACTCCTCCGCGTCCGCGCGTCCCCGAATGGACCACTCTCGCCACGGCGCAACGATTCTCAGGTGAGGTGCGAACCAGGCGAAGGTCAGCTCAAACCGGACTTGATCGTTTCCCTTCCCCGTACACCCGTGTGCAAGCGCGTCGGCTCCCAACTCAGAAGCCACGCGAACCACCTCGCGTGCAATCAGCGGCCGCGCCATAGCCGTGCCCAGAAGATACTTCCGTCCATACACTGCACCCGACATGAGGGTGGGCCACACAAACTCGCCTACGAACTCCTGGCGAGCGTCCACGACTCGGCAAGACGCCGCGCCGGCCGCTGTGGCCCGCTGCTCAAGTCCATCCAGTTCCTGACTTCCCTGGCCCACGTCTACCGCGACGCAGTGCACCTCGGCTCCGTACTCCTCTGCGAGCCACGCGACCGCTACGGAAGTATCCAGACCTCCTGAATAGGCCAGCGCTACGCTTCGTATTGACTGCTTCATTTTCCAATCCACATGATTGTCAGATGTATGCTGCCCTGCCGGCACCGCTGATCGGTTGGGGTCGGCCGTGAGGCGTATTGCATAATCCTACGGGGCACATGAATAATATTGCACGCTAGCGCAGTCAAGGTGGAAAGGCGGGTCAGGCTGCCCAGCCCGGCGGAGACCGGAGGTTAGAGTCCGGCCAGTTGCTCGATGCGGGCTGCTACAGCGGAGGCGGTTCGGGAAGATTCCAGAATAATCAACACGGTGTCATCGCCAGCTACGGTGCCCACGATCTCCGGCCAGTCTTCGTGATCCAGGGCGGCGGCTACGGACTGTGCGGATCCGGTCAGGGTCCGAAGTACAAGTAGTTGGCCGGCCAGGCGAACCCCTACAAGCAGGTCGGGAAGCAATCTGTGGAGCGTGCGTGCGCCCCGGGCGTCCGGGTCCGTCGGTAAGGCGTAGTATGTGGAGCCGTCCGGCTCAGAGCGTTTGACGAGGCCGATTCGCCGGAGATCACGCGATAGCGTGGCCTGGCTTACGGTCAGTCCGCTCGACGCGAGTAGGTTCTGGAGTTGTTGGTGGCTGCGGATCCGGTGGCTTGTGACCAGCTTGCGGATGCGTGCGGAGCGTTCGTCTCTAGCTCTCTGGGCCATACCCGATTTCTGGGACCGGGATGGACGCCGACACGAGTGGCTCACGTCCCGCGTACCCCGTCTCCAGATCGTGCCAGTACAAGATCTCTTCCTCTCCGAGTGTCCAGCAGAGGAAAACCGGTCGTCCATCCAGCATGGAATGGAAGTCGACCGTGCCCTTGGGTCCCTTAAAAAGACAACCGATCTGGGTCAGTTCCGCCAGGTACGTCTCCAGCTGAGAGGAGGCCTTAGCAACATCCTCTCTAAGGTCCTCGTCCTCCGACGGCCGGCTGATGGCTACCTGCACGTCGGGGTCGGCATGTTCGTCCGACTGTCCCACACTGGCCGATCGTCCTTTCTCGAGCCGTGCCAACAATTCCTCTACGCGCTGGCCCTCGGCGACGATGTCCGCAACGATCCGACCCACCAGTGGGAGCGTGGCGTTGGCTTCCTCGAGCGTAAAGAATTTCACCGCATCAGTCCCCGACATTCAGCTCCTCAGCTTTCTTGTCCTCAGCCTTCCGTAAGTCAGCCATCGACAGTCCGTGTAGCTCGATTCGTAACCCTCCGACTACCGATGCCGCCGCGTTGTACAAAGAGGCGGCCACCGCTGCCATTAATCCAGAAACCAGACCGAGCACGAGCGGGAACACCAGTATCGACCACATGCCGAGCGAGCTCAGCAGGTTAGGCTCGGTGCCCGCTGGCACCTCCAGCCGAGACACGACCGCTAGGACCACGCCGACCAGAAGGCCCACAATGCCGTGCAGGGTCAAAGCGACCAAGAACGCAGACCGAGCACTGATTTTTCGAACTTTTAGGCGCATTCAATCCCGCTGGCCAATCCTTCAAGTTTCCTGCCACAGGATAGCACCAGGCACTAGTGGGCGCACGCGCCG
>JAZDDE010000157.1:0-2885 GCA_036679495.1 Gemmatimonadota bacterium
ACCGCCCGAATGACATCCAGGTAGGAACCCATTCCGAAGTCGTCGAATGCCTTGACGACGATCAGGTCGGCGTTGGGAGCGATACCGTTGTAGAGAGCCCCTCCGTCGCCGTTGCCGTTGCCTTCAGTCAGGCTGCTCAGCGCTACCGAAGCAACGTGGGTGCCGTGACCGTAGCCATCGGCGCCGAGCCTCGAGTCGACGGCCAGCTGGCTTGCGAGGGAGCCGGAAGTCGCAACGTCGGCCAATGCGTTGTACTGAGCCAGAATCCGTTCGACTCCGTTCGCGTTGTGGCCGAGCCCTTCTGCGACTTGCTGGTGCTCGGTCCAGATTCCGGTATCGATCACCGCAACCGTCACCCCGCGACCGTCGATGCCCGCGCGATGGAGTTTGTCGGCATCGATGAAACTCGGGTATCCCGTGTTCAGGCCCCAGTACGCGTCTCTGTCGCGCCGCCTCTGTGCCTGGCCCGCCTTTCTCGCTGCCGCATCGACGGCTTTCCAGCCCGCCTTCACCAACTTGGCGTTGGGCTCGGTGGCTTTTTGTTCCGGGGCGGCGGCAGCCTTGGTGGGTTTGGGAGCTTTCGAAGCTTTGGACTTGCCGTCAACCCGGACAGAGGGAAAATCGGTATAGAGCCTGAGCTTCAGTTCTTTCGCGCGTATCCGGAGCTGCGAGATTTGCTCGTCGGTAAGCCGGACACCCACGGCGTGAATGACTTTGAGCTCGTGACTGACCACTCCGCCGACTGCGTCAATCGCCTCGTGGGCCTGACTCATGTTCGGGCCCTGAACAATAACCTCACGGTGGCGGGCGGGTTCTTTTTTCTCAGCCGCGCTCGCCGATTGCGTGGGTGCCAGAATGATCAGCGCGGCAATTGCGCCAGCAGATAGAAGGACTTTGCTCATTTGTGCTCTCCAGAGTGGCTCATGCAGTCGGGTCGCAATAGAGCAACGTTTAGGCCAGCTTGTGGATCTGCTCGCGCTACCTTTTAAGTAGCTCAAAACAAGGCACTTAAGCTTCTGAATGATGAGAGTCAAAAACGGCGGGCCGAAGATTGCGGAGCAAGTGCACCACTTTTTCGGCGGCAAGACACCGATCGCTCTAAACGCTGATTCCACGCTCGCTCAATGGCATCAGATCCGACAGAATGCGCCACATGTGTCGGCTTCGTTCAATACAGCTCGTCCTCGCCGTTCTCTTGATTCAACTCTGGGCATCAGCAATCCCGGCGGCGGACTCTGGGTTGTCCACCGGTACACCGGCTCGCACACCGATTGTTTTCGTCCCGGGCGTCTCCGGCTCGGTTCTAGAAGACCCGGCAACCGGTCGAACCGTCTGGGGCGGAAGCCTGCCGCTGCTGAGGCCGCGAGATGGCGGCTACTCGCTGGCCCTCCCTCTCATTCCAAATCCTTCGAGGCAGCACCCACAAGCGGCCTACAAAGCAACGGGTCCCGTCCGGACCATCCGTCTACTGTTTTGGAAAAAGAAGGTCTACCAGCCTTTCATCCAGTTCTTCGAAGGCGCCGGTTATCGCCTCGGCGGGCTGACCGCGCCCGAGGCGGACCAAGACCTCTTTTTCTTCGACTATGACTGGCGCCGGAACAACTTCGACAGCGCGACCGCACTCGGGCGGCAGCTCGAGGATCTCGCCGCTTCGAGGCCGACCAAACGAACCGGCGTCGATCTCGTCTGTCAAAGCAACGCCGCCAAGATCTGCCGCTACCTGGCGAAGTACGGCACGTTGTCGCCGACTGACGCCGACGCTGGCCTGACCCCTCCAGAAACCGGTTTTGCGATCCGCAAGATCATCCTGATCGGGGCCTCGAATGGAGGCTCGCTCCGGACGCTCGCCTTACTCAACCGTGGCCGGCGCTACATTCCGGTCATCGGGCGCAAGCTCTCCCAGGAAACCACGTTTTCGATCCGTCCCCTGTTCGAGGACCTGCCATCGAGCCGAACCGGTCTGTTCTTCGACACAGACGGCCAGCCCATCGAAGTCGATCTGCTCGATCCCCAAAGCTGGCTGCGCTACGGCTGGTCGATCTTCGGCAGGAAACCAACGCGGCGGCTCGAGCGCGGTCGAGCCTCCGACATCTTCGCTACGCAAGCTGAACGCCTGCATTATCTCGAAGACCAGCTCCGGCGAGCCCGCCTAGCCCTGTCGCTTCTCGAAAGAGACACTCCACACGCTGCCGATGTGCGCTACTACAGGCTCGAGAACCAGTCGTCGGAGACCGCCGCGGCCGCTCTTCTTCGTAAGACCAAGCGGGGCTGGCAGACGCTCTTCTTTATGGACCGGCCGGTCAAGCGGAATCCGAGACTGCGAGCACTGGCGGTTGCTGTAGGAGACGGCCACGCCACCCTGGCGAGCCAACGAGATCTCTCGGCCGGCGAAGAGGCTGCACTGGCGGGCGCGGCGATGATCGCGGGCGGCCATTTCGAGATGCTGATCAAGCCGGAAGGCCTGGGGGCCATCCTCACTTTTCTGTCCGAGTGAGTTAGAGAACCGAGGCCTGGGAGACCGGTGCCGGCAGCGAGAAATAGTAGCCCTGTGCGTACTCGAAGCCGGCTTTCAGACAGGCCTCGGCTTCCACCCGCGACTCGATTCCTTCGGCAATCGGTACGATCCCGATCGAGTGTGCCGTGCTCACCAGACCGGCAACGAACTGACTTCTCTCGCCAGGAGCCCGATCCAGATCTCGAATCATGCTCATGCCGAACTTCAGGTAGTCCGGCGGCACTTCGGCGATCTCCCTCAAGCGAGACTGTCCGGTACCGAAGTCATCGTAGGCGAGTTGCACGCCAAGATCCCGCAAGCCATCGCGAATCTTCCCGATCCGCCGGCTGCCAGTGACCGCCGCTTCGTGAATCTCGATGACCAGTCGAAG
>JAZDDE010000158.1:0-2702 GCA_036679495.1 Gemmatimonadota bacterium
CTTCCTTGACCAGGTTGCTCGCCAGGTCACGCTGCAGGTTCTGGTGGACTTCGTTCAGGTAAGCCCGGGTCGTCGTCACCGTGACCGCCAGGTAGAGGCCGCCGACAACGGTCATCACTGCCAGCAGGACCAGTGCCAGCTTGGTAAACAGTGATTGCGAAGGCCGTCTCATGCGGCCAGGTCTTCGGCGAACCGGTAGCCGACGCCCCACACGGTCTGGATGTAGCGCGGCTGCGCGGGGTCAGGCTCGAGCTTCGAGCGTAACCGATTGATATGCGAATTCACGGTGTGCTCGTAGCCGTCGTGGCCGTAACCCCAGACCTGGTCGAGCAGCTGGCTGCGGCTGAACACGAGACCGGGATGACTGGCGAAATAGAGCAGTAGATCGAACTCCTTGGCGGTGAGTTCGAGCGTCCGCCCTTCAACCGTCACTCGCCGTCGATCGGGATCGATGGTCAGGTCTCCGATCGCGACCAGCGTCGCGGCGGTCGAGGCGGACTTCTTGCCCAACTCCTCGACCCGGCGCAGGATCGCCTTCACCCGGGCGGCCAACTCGAGGACACTGAACGGCTTGGTCAGGTAGTCGTCGGCCCCGACCTCGAGCCCCAGCACGGCGTGTAGTCGTCCCGTGCCCGCACTCGCTTACAGACCTCGAGGCCGTCGAGCTCCGGCAACATCAGGTCGAGAATCACCAGACAGTAGGGCCGGCGCTCGAGCTGTGCGAGGGCCGCCTCGCCATCGGCCGCGATGTCGGTCTCGATCGACAGATCGCCCAGGTGTAGGGCCACCAACTCCGCGATGTCACGATCGTCTTCGACGATGAGTATACGTCGCACTCCGGGCCCTCCCATGCTCTGACGGTAGCTACCGGATCTCACGAAACCATCACGGCTCGCAACAGACCGGTTGAGTTCGGGTTCGCCGATCAGTACGCATCGCATCCTAAGGCGGATTGCCGCGCCGGCGGCAGCGTCGGGCGCTACAGGTCAGCGGGCGGAGAGACCGCGAAAGCAGCCTCTCCGCAGAGTAGTCGGGATGATCGCCGGCCCTGGGCATCGCCCTTCGTGTCACCGCTAAGAAGCACCCCACGTGCCGAGCTAGCTACTCTTTGAGGTCGAGAGACCGACCAGCGAATAGACTGGGCATATCCCTACGAAACTGGTGACGATGAAGACCGCCGCGAAAACGCTGAGGACGGCGGCGGCCACACTAGAGATCTGCCCGGTCATGTACAGGACGCCAACTGCTATGGCCAGAATGAAGCGGATGATCCGATCGGCTGTTCCCATGTTCTTGCGCATTCGCCAACTCTCCTTTTGAGTTCGTCGATCTCGGCCGGTCCCCTAGCGCATCGCCTGGACCAGCAGAACAAGTCCGTAGGCCGCGCCGACACAAACGATGCAGACCAGAACCAGTTTGAGGAATCTAGTCAGATTCGTCACCGTTCAGCGCCGCCTACCGGCTCAACCCTAGCCAGCGGTCCACGCTGAGGTCGGTGACATTGGTCACCAAACCTCTTCTACTTGCCACTTCTGGCCGCCAACCCCGATTCGTCGCAGATGCGGATCGAGCCGCGCTCCAAGCTCACCAGCCCCTGGCTCTCGAAGCTCTCCAGGATCCGGCTCACGACTTCCCGCGACGTCCCGAGCTCCGAAGCGAGAGCCGCGTGGGTGATGGTCACCGTATTGCCCTGCTTTGGAGCCCCGATGAGATACTCGACGAGCCTCTCGTCCAGACGGAGGAAGGTGACCTCTTTCACCAATCCGATGACATCGGCAAGGCGACTCGAAACCAGAGAGAGCACGTAAGACCGCCAGACCGCGTACCTGTCGAACCAGCCTTGAAGCGAAGCGGCCGGAACCAGAAAGACTTCGGTCTCGGTCTCGGTTCTCGCGAAGGCCGGAAACTCCAGCTCGTTGAGGATGCACGAGGCGGTAAGGATGCAGCTCTCCCCGCGTTCGATCCGGTAGAGAGTGATCTCGCGACCACTCTCGCCCATCGTGTAGACCCTCGCCGCGCCGGACAAAACCAGGGGCAAGTGCTCGCAGTGATCCCCTTCCATGCGGATGAACTGCCTGGGTGGCAGTTCCCGCGCCACTCCGCTCGCGAGCAGCTCACTCCACAGGTCCTCGCCGGCCTCATTGAGCGTAGGTACTGCCGCTCCTAACTTCGCTCTGAGTTTCTCAGTCATTTCGGGCAACCGACAAGAGAAGAGACAACTCGGACTTGGACCCTCTCAGTGCTTGATCGCGAGCCTGTAGAGTCTTAGCCTCCCCGAACGGGGCCACCGATGCAAGACCCGGACTCGAATTCTCTGCTACTTCTGGCGCTCCTCTGGGGCGGGTACTCCGTCGTTCACTCCCTTCTCGCCTCCAACCGAGCCAAACGATGGGCCGCCCAGCGCTGGCCGCAGAACGGCTCTCGCTATCGACTGCTCTACAACGGTTCGAGCCTCGTCCTTCTCGTCCCGCCGATCTGGCTCTACCTGGGCTTGCGCGGGCCGTCAATCTGGCAGTGGAGCGGCCTCTTCGGCTGGATGGCCCAGGGGCTGGCAGCACTGGCTCTCGTCGGCGCGCTGGCAACGCTCAGGTACTACGACACGGGCGAGTTCTTGGGCCTGCGTCCGACGGTGACCCGAGGACTGTTTGTCATCTCCCCTTTCCATCGTTTCGTTCGCCATCCTTGGTACTTCTTCGCCCTAG
>JAZDDE010000159.1:0-4012 GCA_036679495.1 Gemmatimonadota bacterium
TCCCTCCGCGAACGGCCTGTCGGTGTCCAGTGCTCAGGTTGTCGAGCACGACGACTTCGTCGCCCCGTTCGGCGAGGGTCTTCACCATGTGCGATCCGATGTAGCCGGCACCACCAATCACGAGATAGCGAGTCACGACCTAGGCTAGAAACGGTAGCGCAGTTGGACCTTGCCCAAAAAGGCGTCCTCGGCCCGCGGGAAGGCATCTCCAGGCAGGAAGTAGGCGCCGACTACTTCTAGGTCCAGTTCCTGCCGTTGGCGCCAGCCGAGAATCGCATCGAGCTCCCAACCCAGTTTGGGATCGACGCCGTCGGGCCGATCGTCCAGCTCGGAGTCGACAATCCGATCGCGCGCCTCGACCTGCCGATAATGATGCAGCACAAGATCCAGGGACGTTCTGTTCGCGAGATAGGTCCCGAATCCGGCCGTGAAGATATGAAGGTTGGCGAGCTCCGGTTCGACGAGTTCGCCGTAGTACCGGAAGGAGGTGACGCCATCGAACTTGCCGTTATTGTCTTGGAGTCCGGTCTGGCGGAAAGTACGGTCCTCACCGTTATCCGTGCCGCTGTCGCCGCTGCCGAACGCGTAGCCGAAAGTAAAGGAGTAAGGCGCTGCGAAGTCCGGAGTCCACGTCGTCCCCAAGTCGAGCCCCCAGCCCTCGACATCGCTGTTGGCCAGGGTCCCCTGGAAGTATGCGACGTCCAGCCAGCTTTTCTGCTGCGGCAGCCAGCGGCCGAGAACTCGGAACCCGGCATGGGTGGTTCGATCCCTGACTGCCAGGTCGAACTCGCGATGAATAACGTAGCCCGCCAGATGGCGCCGCAGATCGCCGTTGGAAACGTAGACGATGTAGTTTGTGGCGTTCTCGTCCCGTGGGCTGGCGTCGGAGAGGCTCGTCGTGATGGACAGCTCCGCTCGAACTGAGGGCCAGTCGCCGAGCAACCGAAAACCGTCCAGGTTCTGGTCGTAGAGCCATTCTCGGCTCTCGTCGAAGTCTTGCCGGCCTACCTGGACGTCGAAGCCAGCGCCAAACGGTTGGCGCAGATAGATGAAAGCCTCGCCGACCTGGGTGCTGTCTTCCGTGGAGGTGCCATCCTCTTCGTCGTCTCGGTATCGAAATCGAGAACGGATCTCCGCTCGCCCCAAAATCTGTTCGTTTGGGCTCCACTCCAGCCGCAGCCGGGCCGACCCTTCATCGTCGATCCGGTCCTCCGGATCTTCGTCGTCCAAATCGAAGTTCTGTTCCGACGTGGATCGCACCTCCAGCTGGGCGGTGAGCCAGGCGTGCTTGCCCAACCGGTATCCGTCACCGAAGAGGTCGTCCTCGTCTTCTTCTATTGCGATCGTCGCCGGGGTTCTGGCGGGGGCCAACGGCAGTGTTTCCCACAACGTCGTCTGGTGCTCGACCCTAAGGCCGCTCGGCAGGAGGACCGTAAATCGCATGATCTGTACCTCGTAGCCGCGATCTGTCGGTCGAATGGTGTCGATTCTCCCACCGATGCGGTCCTGGCCGGGGCCGTGAGTCGATATCTCTCGCGCCGAGAACTTGTCGCGTCGGTGGTAGTGTCCCTCTACCCTGACCCTGCTTCCTCTTGCTGTTCCCGGCTCTAGATCTTCCCAGGCCGTTTTCTCGGAAACGCGGACTGGCTGTCCGAGCAGAAGAAACTCGTCGGCGTTGCCGCGCTGGTCAGACACGGTCCCAATCAACACCTCGTCGTCTTGCGGCTCCATCAGTTCGACCTTCGAGGCGACGAAGAGGTCGCCCAGCAGATCCGGTGGCAGGTGACGCCAGCGCGGCCGCACGCTGTAGACAAGCGCCAGCCGCAGAAAGGTCGTGGTTTGGTAAAAGCGCAGGCGTTTCCAAAAACCGCGCTCGTCCTCCCTGGCCACGCCTTCCAGGAGCGCGCGCCCGCAAGCCACGATGGCCGCTTCGTCGGCGCCCGGTATCTCCTGCAGCGAGCGCAGGCTCAGATGCGCCAACAGATTGGCTGGGTCAAGACAGGTATCCGCCCGGCACAAGAGGTCGAAGTGAGGTCGCGCGCGCGTTCAGCCCAGCGTTCGAGCACGTGCACCTCGTCCTCTGGCCCGAAGACTGCCGGGTCGCCACCGAACTCAGGGGCCTCCTGAAAACACCTGAGTGCCCTTCCAATGGCATAGAAGGTCTCCACATTAGTCTCCGTAACGGAGATGGGAAGGCCCGTGAGGTGCTCGAAGGTCAGGCTGGCCTGCGTGTCTCGTTCCTGTTGTAGACGCGGGACGCGGAAGCCGTTCTTGTCGGATGTGGCGTTCTCGGCAATCCGGTGGCGTAAAGCGGCAGCCTTCCACCGTTGCCGGCGGTATCCTTTTTCGATCCGTGCGGATCTCCCGTCGGTGCACAGCAGCACCAGCCGCCGCCCTGGGCGGTAGCTCAAGACCTCGATCTGACGGTCCTTGCTGCCGATCCGCAGTTCCGTTGCCAAAGGCAGTAGGGGGTCCTCGGCCGGATGGCGTTCGACGAGGCGTTCGCCGTCGAGTTGCAACCAGACCGGGCTGCTCGCCCGCGCACAGCAGAGCACAAGGGCCCCGGAAGGATCGACATCGGTGCGTAGGATCTCGGAAAAATCCCCCCCTTTTGCGTACGTACGAGCAATGGCATCCAGTGCGAGGTCCAGGCGCGGTTTCATCGGGCAAAGCTCAAGACAGAGTCGGCGATCCTCTCCCAGCTGTGGCGACGAGCCCGTTCGCGAGCTCTTCGCCCCAGAGCTCGTCTTCGCCCAGGCTGAGCGATCAGATCGCCAATTACAGTGGTGAGATGGTCAACGCTCCCTGCGGGATAGATGAGACCGTCTCTCCCGTGCTCAACCATGCGGGGTAGGTCCCCAACCGCGGGAACGACGGGAACGACCTCGCAGGCCATGGCCTCGGCGAGCTTGAGCGGGGAGAAGTAGCAGGGTTGATCGGCGCGGTAGGTCAGCGGCAGGACGTCGAAACACGCCACGTACCGACCGATCTCGTCGTGTGGCTGCCAGCCGATCAGAGTCCGGAACTCCTCGGCGACATACCCGTCGAGCGCTGTCTCGAAATCCCCCTCACCGATTGCGACCAGGTGGATCGGCGTGCCGTTCTTCAGTAGCCGCCGACAGGCTTCCGCCAGCAGATCGAATCCGTGCCAGGGCCGGAGGCGGCCGTGAAAACCGAGCACGAAGCGGCCGTTCGGTACGAGCTTGCTCCGCAAGTGATCGGTGGGACCCAATGGCCGGAAGCGGTCGACGTCGACACCGTTGGCCCAGATCTGCACCGCACTGGGGCGGGCTCCCCGCGCGATTGCATATTCCGCTACCGGCTGTGAGACGGCGACGACACAGTCAGCTTGACTGAAGACATCTCGGTCCCGGTTTCGATGGTCGTCCGCTTCCGATAGCCCCCTCCAGCGACGGCCCTCGTCGGCCAGCGGGGCGTTCACCTCGAGGACATAAGGGACGCCTCGATCGCGGGCGAATTCGGCTCCGGCCGACTTGCCCAGCGCGTAGCGTTCATAGATGAGGTGGATGGGGCCGTCAAGCTCCACTCGTTCGAGACGATCCGTGACATGGGACTCGTCGCTCTCGTCGAGCGCCACTACCTCGGATCCCAAGCGGGCGAAAGCCTCGCGCATGGCACGGAGGTGCACCGCGGCGCCCTTTTGGCGTGCAGGGCCCACGCCGGGATCCTGATTGAGGGAGACGATCCGCAGCGGCCTGATGTCCGCACGAGGCACGCGTGTTGGCTCTCTTTGCCTGTGGTCGATAGGAGGGGCAGTCGAGAGGGTCGTGGGTGCCGGTCTGTGTTCAGCGACGGCCACGAGCGCCGCCGCTCGCTCGAGGATCTCGGCCGTCTGCTCCGCCCAGTTCGGTTCCCCGCTGCGAAACGGGTGGTGGGCCAGCTGGACGAGTCCTATGGCCGCGTAGTTGGGCCAATCGTCGGCAATCGGTGTCGCGCTCGCAGCAGCGTAGCCGGTACGCAGTGCTTCGGCGCTCGCGGCCACGCGGTCTAC
>JAZDDE010000016.1:0-2136 GCA_036679495.1 Gemmatimonadota bacterium
CTAGGAATCTGTTGCGCATAGATGCGTGGTAGGCCTCGCTGGGCGAGAGCCTCGACACCCGGTGCTGGTAGTGGCCAGGGCTGGACAAGGGGGCCTGTTCTCGCATCTACTCTGACGATCATGAGCGGAGCGAAATCGTATCGATCGTGGATCCCAGAGCAGTCGTTTCTCCTCCCGCCGAGCCCGATGGACTGGCTTCCCGAGGGGCATCTTGCGTACTTCCTCCTTGACGTCGTGGGGCAGCTGGATATGAGCCCGATCGAGTCGAAGATCCAGGCAAAGGATGCTCGTGGAACGCGCCCCTACTCGCCATCGATGATGGTGGCTCTGCTCATCTATGGCTACTGCGTCGGGCTTCGATCTTCCCGGAAGATAGAGCGTGCGACGCACGAGGACATTGCCTTTCGGGTCTTGGCTGGTGGACATCACCCGGACCATACGCGGATCAGCGAGTTCCGCAGGACCCACTTGGACGCGTTCAAGGGACTGTTCAAGCAGGTGCTGCAACTGTGCCGGAAAGCCGGCCTGGTGAAGCTTGGGCGTGTGGCGATCGACGGCACGAAGGTGCAGGCCAACGCCAGCAAACACAAGGCGATGAGCTACCAGCGGATGCAGGAGCTGGAGAAGCGCCTGGAGAAAGAGATCGACGAGTTGCTTGCGCAAGCTGAGCAGGTCGATGCCGAGGAGGACGCTCGCTTCGGGCCAGGGCAGCGCGAGGAAGATCTGCCTGAGGAGTTGCAGCGTCGCCAGACTCGTCTGGAACGACTGCGCAAAGCTAAGGCGGAGCTGGAAGAGGAGGCGCGAGCCAGCCGGGCAGCGACGCTTCGCGACCGAGCCCGCGTCCTGCGGGAGAGAGCCGCGCAGGACCCCGACAACGAACAGGCTCGCAAGGTGCGTTTGACTCGTGCTCGCCGCTACATGGAAGAGGCGAAGCAACTGGATGGTTTCGACGAAGACGACTCCCCACCCCCGAGTGTCTCGGGCGAGCTTCCCAGGCACCGAGTGCGCACTCGACCCGATGGCACTCCGCATCCGAAGGCCCAGCGCAACTTCACCGATCCAGACAGCAAGATCATGGAGAGCGCAGGCACGTTCCTTCAGGCTTACAACGGCCAAGCTGCGGTCGCCGGCAGGGGGCAAATCATCGTCGCTGAGGACCTCACCAACCAGTGCCCGGACAACGGCAATCTGGCGCCGATGATCCAGCAGGTCGAGGCGAATTGCGGTGAGGCTCCTGACAAGGCCAGCGCGGACTCGGGCTTCTGGCGGCCGGATGTGGCCGAGACCTGCTCGCAACTCGGGACCGAGGTCTATGTCGCTACCGAACGCCGACGACATTGGGATCGTAACGACACGGTTACCGAAGGCGAGCCACCGGAGGACCTCAGCGCTCTGGAGGCGATGCGTTGGAAGCTGCGTACCGAGGAAGGACGCCAGGTCTATGCCGAGCGCAAGTCGGTCGTCGAGCCGGTCTTCGGCCAAATGAAGGAAATACAGGGCTTCCGCAGGTTCCTCCTGCGAGGGCTCGAAAAGGCCCGCGCCGAATGGTCGCTGCAGTGCCTGACGCACAATCTTCTCAAGCTCTTTCGGAGCCAAGAGGCCGTCGCCGCGGCCTGATTGGGTCGCTTGGCCCGCTTTTTCTGCCGTCAACCGGCCTCTGGGCGCCCGGAATCGCCTCAAATCCGCTGTTGGCCTCAAAATGTACTCGCGCTCCGATTTCATGATCACGAAGCAATCGGCGACCTTGGATCGAATCCCGCTTTGCATGGCGGCGACGGCTTCGCCAGAGCTCGCCGATGGCCGGGGGCGCCTATCCGCAACAGACTCCTAGCGCCCCAGAAACTCGAGCCTGCGGCTCGACTTTCTGGCCCAACCCATCCGGACTAGGAGTCTGTTGCTATGCGCAACAGACTCCTAGCTCGTAGGGAGCCCATGGGGCGGCCGGCATCGCCGGCCGCCCCTTTTTGCGTCCGGCGAAGGCTCAACAGAGATCACGAAGAGAACAAAGGAGTCCAAACCATGAAACCGTTCAAGAAGAAGCAGGGAAGCACCCACTCGATCATGGCCCTCAACCAGCGGCGCGCGGTCACCGACCTCGCCGCGACGCTGGCGGCCCAGGGCGACACCGCGGCGGCG
>JAZDDE010000160.1:0-2136 GCA_036679495.1 Gemmatimonadota bacterium
CCATACCTGCACGGCGCGCCCACGCCAGCTCCCGTACGAGTCCGAGTGGGCCAAGTCTCCGGCGGTTGATGACGACGCTCTTCGCAGCCACGCGTGTCTCCTCATCGCTGCCCAACGGACCGGGCGCTCGGCTGCGTGGCACAGGCCGCCGACGGCCGCTGAGGCACCCAGGTTGATGCCAGAAGGCTACCAGACTCCGATTGAAGCGCGCTGCGCCACGGCAGCTGCAGCGACCGGTTAGGCGGCTGGTCTCTCACCCTACGCCTCTGGGAACGCGAGGCCGCAGGATGGGCACGACTCGGCAGGCGGTGCAAGCGGTTCGTGGCAAGCTGGGCAGGACTCCGCAGAGGAGCCAGAACCGGAATCCATTTCGGCAAGGTGAGGAATCAGATTTTCGAGAAACTCGCGGTGGAGGTGCTCTGCGGCCTCTCGGTCAGCCGGTTCTACGTAGACGGACGCCTTTGCTTTCCACCCCGAGCTCCCGCGGTACCAGTCCACGGAACGCGTGCCGGAATCTGTTATGAGGGTGAAAGAAATCCCAGCCTCGGTAAGGCGATCCAGGAGCGGTGCGATCTTCGCCGGATGGTCATCCGTGAGGTGGTACAGGCGCGATAGGTCCGGGGGGTTCCGCGTCGATCGCTCGCTCCTAGATTTCAGCCGGCGCCCGCAGTGAATGCACAGTGAGTGCTCTTCCGAGAACTGAGCGTTGCAGTGGCTGCATAGCTTCATCCAGCCGCCTTCTATGTGGGCTCCGCTGCCAACCCCCGTGGGCCGTGAGCCGACGCGTCCGAGTTGCAACGTCAAACGGTACCACGGCCGCGTGGATGCAAGCTCCAGCCGGTCGGCTGCAGCGCCCTAAGCGGCAAGCGGTACGAACACGCTACTCGGTGGGGAGTCCCGCCGCCCGCCACCCCTGCCAGTGACCGGCGAGATCGCGGACATTCGAGTAGCCGCTTCCGCGCAACGTTCCTTCTGCCAGCTGGGCGCGCCGACCACTCTGGCAGTGAACGACGATCTCCTCGGATTTCGCGATGGGAAGCTCCGCCAGGCGCGTAGGCAGCTCGTCGTGGGGGATGTTGATGGCCCCTGGGATGTGGCCTTGTGCGAACTCCTCGCGGGTCCGGACGTCCAGGACGAGTGGAGGCGAGCCCTCTTGGATTCGATCGGCGAGCTGGGCCGCCGAGATCGGGGTTCCGGCGGACTCCTCGACGTTGGACCCACAGGCGCCGAGGAGGAGCGATGCTGCGATTGCGACGAGGATGGGAAGCTTTTCCATGACTGGCCTGCCGCCTATCGGACCGGGCGCTCAGCTGCGCGGCACAGGCCGCCAACGGTCGCTGAGGCACCCAAGTTCAATGCCGGACACTACCACGGGTCGATTGGAACGCGCTGTGCCACGTCAGCTGCAGCGCCTTGTGGGGCGGCGAGTGCGAGTTGCTTAAGATCCGAAGCGCGAGAGTCGGGGGCCGTCTTCGCCCCGGCCCTTGATCAGATGATGCACGCGAATGAATGGGACAAAGCCGGGGCGTGCGAGAGCCTTGAGAAGCTTCTGGCATCGCGTGGAGGCACCTAGACCGATTTGAGCGTCCGCGAGATCAAACGGGGTACTCACACCCGCATTCGCCTTGATGTCAAGAGTCGAACTCCGTCCGCTAGAGAGAATGACCGTTGTGCCCACGGACTCGTACGCGGCAGTAACCACTACGTAATCACGCTTCCACTTCTTGGACTTGTCGGAGGCGATGCCGATTAAATCCGTCTCCAGCTCTTGCAGGTCCTTGATGCTCTCCTCCTTTGTATGAGCAACAACTAGAATGGAACTGCTTCGACCGAACGCGATCGATACACCGACCTCCGCGTCAGCGAGCATGCAACCGGGCAGTGGAGCATCTCCTGCAGCCTTGAATCGAACGGCGACCTGCTTCCCGATCGTGAATTCGAAGTCGGTGAGACTCTTAGCCTTTAGGGAGGCGAATCTGATTCCAAGGTCGCTTAGATTCCTCCAACGCTCAAAGAGCTTGCCTTCTTTGGTGAGAAATCCAATGTCGCCGAGGCGAAGCTGTGTGCCGATAGGCCAAGCTGCGAATAGCTCGATCTCGTCTCGGACGGCTGCACCATAAAAGCGGGCCATATTCC
>JAZDDE010000161.1:0-2127 GCA_036679495.1 Gemmatimonadota bacterium
TGATCGATGCCAGCGCATCGGCGTCGAACGTACTGCGATACACGTTTTCGCGCAAGGTGGAGCTCGAGGCGTGTAGAAGCAGGTGGAGTGTCCGCCTCCAAAGGCAAATGAGGTGTCCGCTTTTTACAACGTCGCGGGTGCACCGACTGAACGGCGCAGGACCTCAGCGACGAACGCATCCGGGCGCAAGAAGTAGCGTCGCTCAAGGCAGCGGCGTGGCACTAGCCAGGTGGTCCCTTCGCGTATTCGTCGTGGCTGCGTCATCGCCGACGTTATCGGCTGCAGCAACCACGTGTTGCCCGTTTTCTTTGGGGGACCGCCGTAACCCTCTGAGAAGACGCTGGAATCCACGACCCTGGGACGGGGCTGGCTGTCATCGGGCGTGATCAGCTCGACCAGGCTCAGCCTGCCCGGCTCCCAGAAGGGACCCCAACGCCCCCTGAGACAGTTCAACGCCCTGGCGATGAGCAGGTGGGCACGCTCGAAGAAAGCGCAGATCCGACCGATCGGGTCGTAGACCACCATGTGAAGGTGATTCGAGAGAGCCACCATGCCCACGATCCGTAGGCCGAACAAGCTGACGGCGAAGCCGAGGACGTAGAGTAGCACCTCAGCGACGAACGCATCCGGGCGCAAGAAGTAGCGTCGCTCAAGGCAGCGGCGTGTCACCAGCCAGGTGGTCCCTTCGAGTATACGTCGTGGCTGCGTCATCGCCGGCCAAGGAGCCCGTCCCAAGGAGCCCGTCCCAGGGTAGCCCCAAGGAGCCCGTCCCAGGGTAGTGGATTTTGCTTTAATTTCGGATGGTTGAATTTCATGGGGTCCCGTCTCGCCGCCGGTTCCGCGGACAGGTCATGGCGAGCAAGGCCGTCCGGTCTCAATCTCAACCTGTCGGTCGCCTCCATTTCGAGGCCAGCAGCTCCGTGGAGCGTCGCAGCGGTGGGCGAGGTGTGACACAGGGTAAACCGGTGCGTAGCGGTGGCAGGAGCCGACCGGGAAGGAGCACGAGGGTTGTCGATCGCGGGGGCCTCGTCGGTCAGTCGGGCCCTCGGCATCGGACCCCGAACCGGACAACGAGCAGGTAGGTCCCGTGCGGGAACCGCGTACGCCGATGCCCCGCTTCAAATCGACGTCGAGCCTGTCGATAGTCGCTGCGGAAGCGACAGAGCGCGTCGAGCTCCTCAACACGCCAAGCCCGGTCCTTGCAGGCCAGCTGGGGATTCCGCTGACGCCGAGGCTCCCATGAGGTGGGGTGGGAGTTCCAGTCCTGCGTCCGGATGCCGCGGACACCCAGAACCCTCTTACCCTCGCGGCGGCGACGGTTACGGTGTCTGCGCTCTTCGGCCTGGAGTCGATCATTGAGCAGCGACAGCAACTCCTCGTCGCTCAGATGCTCGAAACCGGGTGGGTGGTGCAGCCGGAAGCTACTCTCGTCGGGCATGAGCCCATCGGCTCGGAAGAAGCGTCCGGGGCGCAGGGTCCGGTAGACCCTCTGCGCGGCGATGTCTTCTGGAAGGGTGATCAGCCCCGGCCAATGAGCAGCCCGGTTGACCAGATCCGACTCGCATGGATTGGCCATCAGGTAAACCAGCTTGTCCAAAACATCATCGGGCGTGATCAGCTCGACCAGGCTCAGCCTGCCCGGCTCCCAGAAGGGACCCCAACGCCCCCTGAGACAGTTCAACGCCCTGGCGATGAGCAGGTTGGCGCGCTCGAAGAAAGCGCAGATCCGACCGGTCGGGTCGTAGACCACCATGTGAAGGTGATTCGAGAGAGCCACCATGCCCACGATCCGTAGGCCGAACAAGCTGACGGCGAAGCCGAGGACGTAGAGCAGCAGCTCAGCGACGAACGCATCCGGGCGCAAGAAGTAGCGTCGCTCAAGGCAGCGGCGTGTCACCAGCCAGGTGGTCCCTTCGTGTATACGTCGTGGCTGCGTCATCGTCGACGTTATCGGCTGCAGCAACCATGTGTTGCCGGTTTTCTTTAGGGGACCGCCGTAATCCTCTGAGAATACGCTGGAATCCACGACCCTGGGACGGGCTGGCGGCTGGCGGCTAGGGACGGGCTGGCGGCTACACCGGAAGCGTTGCCGTCCAGCTTGTCGATCTCGCAGAGGCGCTCGCGACA
>JAZDDE010000162.1:0-3959 GCA_036679495.1 Gemmatimonadota bacterium
GACAGACCCGCGCGGATCCGGGTCTTGACCGTCCCCAGTGGCTCTCCGAGAGTCGCCGCCACTTCCGAGTAGCTCAGTCCAGCGAAGTACGCAGTCTCGATAACCTCCCGCTGCTTGCTCGGCAGGGATGCCAGCGCCTTTCTCACCTCCACGCTTCGCTGCCGCTCCATATTGACCGATTCCGGATCCGGCGACGGGTCGTGCAGGCCTGAAATCGTCTCGAGGGGCAACTCCCTCTCGTTGCGCCGCATTCGCGATCGGAGCAGGTCAATCGCTCTCGATCGAGTCACCGTGAGAATCCACGTCATCGCGCCGGCCCTGCTGGGATCGTAGCGCGAGGCCTGACGCCAGACATACGTGAAGGCCTCGAGCGCCGCCTCCTCGGCCGCATCCCGGTCCCGCAGGATCTTGAACGTCAAGCCGAAAACCCGGCGGCTCGTGGCGTCGTAGAGCGACGCGAAGCTGGCCTCGTCTTGCTGAGCCACCCGCTTCAGCAGCCCAGGTAGCTGATCATCCAGGTCGGGCATCTGCCTACCAAATGATTGTAACGCAGAACTCACATCAACAGATACTTGGCCAGAGCCCCGTTTGGATTGCACCGGAGTTCAATCCATGGTCCGCGACACCACTCTGTTCCGGGCGACGAGGGCTCGAAGGCGCGCGGCACGCTGCGCATTGCGCTCAAAATCGCTGGGCTCGTGGCAGGAATAACGGGCCGCTCGCAGTCGCTCCGTACGCCGCCGCCGCCAGCGCGAGCCGCGGCTAGTGCGCCTCAGTCTCCGGCCACTGGGCGGCCATATTGGCACAAGCCAGTATTAGCGCTTCACTATTTGGGCATTCTAAAGCGCGATGACGCTGGCAAGGTCGGGTAACAGTGCGGACAACCACCGCCCGACTATGGGTCTAGGTGGCCGAAAAAATCCGGGTCTTGGAAGGAGAGGAGCAGAGAAATGCTGCCAAGGGATTGTCGACGGTCAGGCGTGGGTGGTGAAGTAGACTGGGCGGACCAGGAGGCGGCGACATGAGCGAGAAGGCAACGGAACGTGGGGAGGCGCTTTGCACGAGAGGGCTACCACGCGGTCCTGTGTAGACGGAGTGACCAGGAAGGCCTCGACAAGCTGGTGGAGGAGATCGAGAGCGAGGGCGGATCCGCATCGGGGTTCTTGCTCAACGCGGTCGAGGCCGACTCTATCGAAGAGTGCGGCGCCAGCGCCGAGGCGGAGATTGGTCCGATCGAAGTCGTCATCTTCAATCTGGGCGCTCAGATCGGTGATCGTGCACTCCGGGATACCAGCTACAAGGCCTTCGAGATGGGCTGGCGCCTCGCCACCTTCGGGCTGTTTCGCGTTGCGTCGGCTGCCCGCCTGCTCCCCCCGGGAAATCACTACACGTCGAGACCTCGCGCGCGTAGGCCACCGCGAGCTGTGCGAGGCCGAGGCAATTTCGGTTGTCGCCCAGCCGGTGCGAATCCCGGACGCCGGACGAAAATGAGAACCGACGGCGCCGTAGCACGTTAGTCATCGGACCCCGCGTCGCCCCAGATCTCTGTGAGCCGGCGGTCCCTTCCACAGCTGTAGCGGTAGTACTTGTAGCGGACCGGATTCTTCTGATAGTAGTCCTGGTGGTACTCCTCGGCGGACCAGAACTCACCGCCCTTCACGATCTCCGTCACGATGCCCCCTTCGAGCTTGCCCGATGACGCAATCGCTTCTCGCGATGCCCTTGCGAGCTTCTCCTGCTCGTCGTCGCGGGCAAAGATGGCGCTGCGGTATTGATCGCCGATATCGCAGAACTGACGATCCACGGCGAGCGGATCGATGTTTCGCCAGAACACGTCCAGCAGCTCGGCATAGCTGATCTTCGTGGGGTCGTAGATCACCTGAACCGCTTCGGCGTGGCCAGTGCCACCGGCTGATACCTGCTCGTAGCTGGGCTTGGATGTGTCCCCCCCGATGTAGCCCGAAGTCGTGGACAGCACCCCATCGAGAGCGTCGAATGGAGGCTCCATGCACCAGAAGCAGCCACCCGCAAATGTGGCAGTCGCCTTCGCCGACGGGTCCGGTCGGGTCTCGAGTGTTTCGCCCAGCGCGGCGTAACCGATGGATGCGAGGCTCAGACCCAGGACCATCGACACGATGCGCCTGGATCCTCCACGTCGGATTCGAGCCGAGTCTCGAGCACTCATACGCGCAGCTCGGGTGCCTTTGTCCCGGCCGGTACGAAATGGAGAGCCAGACCATTGTTGCACCATCGCTGGCCCGTGGGCCTGGGGCCGTCCTTGAACAGGTGGCCCTGGTGTCCTCCACAGCGCGCGCAGTGGTACTCGGTGCGAGGCAACAGGAGACGGTAGTCCCTCTTGGTCGCGACGCGGCCCTCTATCGGAGCCCAGAAGCTCGGCCAACCGGTGCCGGAGTCGAATTTGGCCGCCGACTCGAAGAGCGGCAAGTTGCACGCAGCACAGGTGAAGACACCTTCTCGCTCCTCGTCGTTCAGGGGGCTCGAGAAGGGACGCTCGGTGTTCTCCAGGAAGAGGACGCCAAAGGCAGCGGCAGGGAGCAGCTGGCGCCACTCGCTCCTCGGCTTCTCGAGCTTGTCGATTCCGGTCATCGGAGACTCATCACGCTCGGCGTGCGCGGCGTAGCGAGGAACCAGGCTGCCGCCGGCCGGAAGCCCAGCCAGCCCCAGCGCGCTGCGTACGAAAGATCGTCGATTCATGCCCTCCATGCCTATCAATACGCTGCGAGCCCGCCTCGGTTACACGGGATTCGAGTCGCCCACCTCGCGGGACGCGAAGGGGATCGCTGGAATGACGACATACGAGCGGTGATGGATGCGGCTGGCTCTGAGCGGGCATCCCTGCTGGGCCTCTCAGAGGGAGGCCCTATGAGCATGGTGTTTGCCGCGACCCACCACGCCCGACAAGCTCGCGCTCGCGTTCCATTCGCGCGCGTTGGATCTCCGCACCGAAGCGAGCGACCATCTCTCGATCAAATACCTTGACCGCGGCCTGCTGACCGATAGAGCTTCCCAGGAACACGATGGCCGACTTGCCGTGACCGAGAACCCTGTCGAACGTCCAGCGGCCGATTTGGGTGCCGAGAAGCTCCTCCTCCATCCTCTTCGCGACTACAGCATCCACCGTCCGACCTCCCAAGAACTGGCAGAGCTGGGGGCGAGTCCCGCCGGTCATCCCTGACGGGTGATCCTTAGCCCGCATCGCTGGCACTGAACCTTCTCAACTCCGCTGCTTCCAAAGCTGGCAGCTCTTTCGACGACGCGGAAGCGGTGGAATCCCAGAAAACAGAGAAGCCGACTGAGTTTCGCCAGGTCTACTCCTTCACGCTGGCCCTGCCCTCAGCGCGATGGAATCGTACTCAAGCGACGAGGTCGAGGCTTCCGCTACATCGATCGCCCTAAACCCCGCGGAATGGGGGAAACTCGCGGGAGGATCGCGCTCCGGCCGAGGATTCTCCGGCACGGTACCTCTCGGTAGACAGGCCAGGGTTGCCCCTCAGTCGAAGCCGAGCAGCGTCCTTTGCTCCGTCCAAGCCAGGGGTAGGTCGATCCGCTTCGTCAAGTTCTCGGTCGTGAGGTCGACGGGCTGGATTCCGGACAGGATCCTCGCGACGATATCGGGCGCTAGGAAGGCCAGCGGGATCAGGTGGCCCACGCAGCGGGCGCTGACGCCTTCGGCCTGGGCGATCTGCGCGATTGATTCGGCGCGGCCGCTCGCGAGATCCTCGAACCACCGCCGTCCTCGAACCACCGCCTTGACGAGCGCTGAGTCGACTCGGGCATCGCGCGCGCCCCCCTGCCCGCCGTGGAGCACGATCCGCCTCTCGACCCCAGACTTCGAAAGGCGGCAGTCATCTTCCACTCGGGCAGACCTTCCTGCCGCCGCTTCTCAGCTCTTCTGGCCTCAGCGCGATTGATCTGGTTTCTTAGGGTTTCCGCGCTCG
>JAZDDE010000163.1:0-2369 GCA_036679495.1 Gemmatimonadota bacterium
GGCCCGCGGCCTGGAGCCCAAGGCCGCCTGGCAGGACCTGGTGCGCCGCCACTTCAAGGGCAAGTTGAAGCCGCCCTTCAACCAGGCCGGCCGGGACCAGGCCGACTTTCCGGCCGACTACTACGGGCCGCTGGTCGCGTCATGAGCCAGAAGGTCCTGCTTCTTCACCACCTCACGTGCGTCTCAAGCGGCCCGCCACCCGGCTCATGAGCCGAGTCCCGGCGCTGGTCAGCTGCCGGCCTCGAGCGGCCAGGGTTTCGGATCGGCTTAACTCGACCGGAATGCCGGGGCGCGTGAAGACCACCACGTCCTGATGCTCGACCCATTCCATCTCGGCGTAGCTCAGGATGCGGATGTCTGGGTTACGCTCCAGGTCGCCCATGACCCAGGACGGCTTGATGAGGGTAATTCCGTACTTGTCCTGGGCGTGAAACAAGGTTGGATTGTTATAATCCACGTAGCCGAAGCCAGTCGCGCGCATGTCCGCCTCGGCCGGGGCGAACCGAGAATCGGGCAAGTATTTCCATTCATTGTGCTGGATGACCAGAGAACGCCGGCCATGAAGGGTTACGATCGCGATCCCCTGATCGCTTAGATGGCGCACCATGAAACGCAGGCAGCTCCTGAACAGGGGTATCGGAAGGTGTGTCAGCAGTGATCCGCACCAGATCACATCGAAGGTTCGACCGAGCTCGAACTCATCGAAATTCTCTTTCGAATAGGCCCCGGTGACCCCGAACTGTTCGACGCAGAAGTCGACCATCTCGTGGTACAGGTCGCAAGCGACGATCTCGGCCTCGGGAAAGAACAGCGGCAGGTGCCGCGTGACTCGGCCGTGTCCGCAAGGCAACTCGAGGATCGAGCGCGGTATCGGCCGTCTATTTTGCATCAGCTGGCTGCAGATAATGCGCAGCGCGTCCTCTCCGACATAGAAGTAGTGGGGCCAGGTGACCGGGTCGTTGTGGTCGATGACCATGAGGTCGCCATCGTGAAACTTCCGATTCACCTCGGAGTCTCGGTACGCGCGATAGAGCGCGCCGTAGTCCTCAGCGCTCTGGAAAAAGTTCTTGAGTTCGTCCATGCCCCCCTGCCCCGAAGAAGTGCCACCTAAAAACAAACTTACCCAACGTAGTCGACTGTAATGGGTGCTGGTAAAGTGGTCCAGCTCACTTTGTCGCACTCGTTTTGGCGCAGCTTAGTCCTTTGGGCGTCTCAGTCTCGCCGACAACATTCTCAAGAACCGAGGCGCGGCGCTAGTGAGCTGCCTGCCTCTGGCAGCCAGGGTGGCGGATCGGCTCAAGTCGACTGGTATGCCAGGGCGCTCGAACGCCACAACGTCCTGATGGTCGACCCATTCCATCTCGGCAAAGCTCAGGATGCGGATGTCGGGGTTACGCTCGAGCTCGCCGATCACCCAGGATGGCTTGGTGAGCGTAATCCCGTACTGCTCTTGGGCGTGGAACAGCGTTGGATTGTTATAGTCAACGTAGCCGAAGCCGGTCGCGCGCATGTCCGCCTCGGCCGGCGCGAACTGGGGATCGGGCAGGTATTTGTTGTCAATTTTCTGGATGACCAGGGAGCGCCGGCCATGGAGGGTCGCGATTGCCATCCCTTGGTCGCTTAAATGGCGCACCATAAAGCGCAGGCAGCTTTTGAACAAAGGCGCAGGCAGGTGGGTCAGCAGCGAGCCGCACCAGATCAGATCGAAGGATCGGCCGAGCTCGAATTCATCGAAGTTCTCGTTCGAATAGGCCCCGGTAACCCCGAACTCCTTGACACAAAAGTCGACCATCTCGTGGTAGAGGTCGCAGGCGACGATCTCGGCCTCGGGGAAGAACACCCGCAGATGCCGCATGACCCGGCCGTGGCCGCAGGGCAGGTCGAGGATCGATTGTGGGGCCGGGCGCCGGTTTTGCATCAGCTGGCCGCAGATGATGCGCAGCGCGTCCTCGCCGACCTCGAAATAGTACTCCCAGGTGCGCGGGTTGCTATGGCCGATCATCAAATCCTTGTCGTGGATCTTCCGCTTGACCTCGGACTCCCGGTAGGCCCGGTAGAGCGCGCCATAGTCCGCGGCGCCCTGGAACAAGTCTTCAAGCTTGGTCACTCGCCGGGCACCGTCACTCGCTCACCCCGGTCACTCGCCGAGGACCGGCGCCTCGTCGCGCTCCACCACGCCCTTGGTGCGCGCGATGTCTCGCGCCGCCTCGGCCGTCGGGCCGACGATGCCGTCCTGACCGTAGCGGTCGGGCGGTGTCACGATGCCGCCGGAGACGACCATCTTGAGGCCCTCCTCGACCGTCATGGCAAGTCTCCTGGCCCCGCTGCCCGGCACGAAGAGCAGGAAACCGGAGGTCGGATTGGGCGTG
>JAZDDE010000164.1:0-11621 GCA_036679495.1 Gemmatimonadota bacterium
CCGCAACCGCCCTCGAACTCGTTCACGCAGAGCTTCGCTCCGTTGGTGGAACGTTTGCTGCCGGCGTTTTCGCGAGCGGCGACAATCGACAGCATCGTGCCCGTCTCCTCAGGAGTGTCTCCGACTGGCACGTGCCCGAATGGGAGCAATCCGTTTGCAACCTGCTGGCAGATGTTCGTGACGGCGGACAACAATGGTGTGTTGACGCCAGTCGTGATTGAGAGCTACACCCCGTGGTGGAGTGCCTTTGGCGAGGACGCGAACGTTACCGAGATTGGCCTTGTGAATTCGGTGGTGCAGTTCGATCCTGAGGCCCTGAGCCAGTTCGGGATCCCAAGTGGTTCCGGCACGGCTGTCGCCACAGCGGCCACAGAACAGGCGATCGACGCCAGTGTTTCGGCCGGTCCGCAGTCCCGACGGTTCGGTGTGCGGCTGCAGCACGGTGGTTCGCGCTGGTTCGATGGTACGGTCGAGACAGCCGATTTCGGAGATCCGGCCAAGTACGTGCGCGTCGGCCATCTCTCGGCTGTTGATACGGTTTGGTCGCCGATCAGCCACACGGCGATCGACGAGAACACTCCAGTTCCCGGAGACCAGGGCGATTTCGAGAAACAGTGCTTCAATCGTGGAGTCGCGCTTATGGCGCGGGCAGCCGACGTTCGCTTCACGTGGGGCGGCGGCACGTTCTCCGAGGTACGGGACGTGACGCACAACGTGGACGTTGCGTTCTCACCCAAGGTGCGGCCGACGTGGGGCTTCCTCACGGCGGATGCCAATGGAAACGGCTTCATCGATTGGCAGGACTTCAACTTCCTTGACCCGGCGCTGGATATCATCCGGAACGTCGGGGGCGGAGACTGTGACGCTGCCCTTGCGGGGCCGCGGCCGAACTTCGATACGCCGCAGACAGCTGTTAGTGTGGACCTAGTGAGTACGCCGACGCTGGTAGCGACGAGCACCGACGGACTGGGACAGCTTGGAATAGCTGGTCTCACGGCGACCGGGATGGGCTTCGGTCTCTACCTGTTCGGTGAGCGGTACATCTTCGAGATGAGCGAACTCCCTGCCGATGGTACGGTTTGGACGCACCGGTCGTATCAGGGCCGCGTGCGGTCGAGCACGGCGAGTGCAAGCAGTGCCGACCCGAGCGGGTATACGTTCCGTCTCATAGGGCCCGCAGGGACGGGGATAGGACTGCGTCCGCCCATGGTGCCGGGTTTGAGCTTCAATTTCTCGGTCTCAGAGTCGACAGAAGCGGTAGGCACGTCTGACCTGAGCCTGGTTCACACGGTTCCCGATCCGTATCTGGGAACGAGCCGGTTCGATCTGAGTCCGACGAATAAGCAGCTGATGTTCGTGAACCTGCCTTCACAGGCGACGATCAGGATTTACAGCCTGACCGGTAAGCTCGTGTCGCAGGTTGAACACAACGATCCCACTGGCGGTGGACGCGTGGTTTGGGACATGCGAAACCGCAACAATCAGTTCGTGGCCAGTGGAGTGTATTTCTTCCATGTGCTGACGCCCGGTGGCGACGAGCACGTGGGTAAGATGACCATCGTCAACTTCGCGGGCCAGAATTAGCGGGTTGATACTGAGAGGCGAACCGGGCCCGGGGGGTTTCGGCCCCCCGGGTGCATGACCAGCACTCTTTAGGAGGATTTCATGCGGCTATTTACTCGAGGGGCGATCGGATTTGTGTTCGCGTTCGCCCTGCCCGGTGCTCTGTGGGCTCAGGCGAACCCTCAGACAGATCCGGACAACCCAGTTCTGATCCCGGGCGACAACACGGCTTTTGGTGGTACCTCGGCCGAGTTCCTGGAGTTCGGCTCAGGGGCCAGAGGAATGGCGCTCAACGGCGCCTTCTCCACGATCGTCGATGACATCAACGCCCTGCACTACAATCCTGCCGGCCTCACCCAGATGGATGGGCCGCAGGCGCAGGTGACGATCATGCCCTACTTTGCTGACACGGATTATTACTGGGCGGGCCTGGCCTTTCCGCTGTCTGATGGCGACTTCGGCTTCGGTGTGTTCCTGGGCCGATTCGGGTTTGGCGACTCCCCCGTGTTCACGGAGGCGGATCCGAACGGAACGAGCGGCGAGCTGTTCGGCGTGGATGAGGTCGTGGCCGGCTTTTCGCTGGCTCACGCGTTCATCGACCGCTTCTCAGCGGGGATCACGGTCAAGTTCATCACAGATGACCTGGCCACTGGCTCGCTCGGCGGCGCCGCGGCCCGGGCAGCTGCTATCGACTTCGGCGTGAATTTCCACACCGAGCTCAGTAACGGGCACCCGATTAGGGTCGCGTTCGTGGTCCAGAACCTGGGCGGAGACCTGGTGCATTCAGGTAACGCACTACGGTTCACGGACATCACGCCGGACTTTCCGACGCAGAGCACAGGTATTCCGGATCAGCGCTTGGATCCGACGGGTGCCGAGGTGGAGGCTTCGCCCTTCCCGCTGCCACGTCTGTTCCGCATCGGCCTGAACTACGACATCCTTTCGGGCGACCAGTCGAGTCTGCATTTCATGACTGAGTTCGTGGAGTCGAACAATCAGGCTCCGACCGTCGGTGTGGCCACGGAATTCGAGTGGGAGCCTATGGACACTCCGGTAGGCGCCGCTCTCCGAGCTTCGTGGCAAGCCCAGCCGGATGCCCGTCTGCTGGGCGGTCTTGAGGCCAGCGGTCGGAAGACCGACGGTCTGCGTGTTGGTGCCGGCCTGTTCTATAGGATTGCTGGCCGATATCGCGCCGCCTTTGACTACGCCTATCAGGATCTCGGCGTTCTCGGAAACGTCGATGTCTTCAGCTTCACGTTCGGCTGGAACTAAGGACGAGAGGCAGGAGACTGGCTTTGAGAGGTAGCACCGGCATCGGGTCTCTGCGGCGACCTTCGCGCTCGGAAGATCGCCCAACCGGTTCGATAGTAGTCAAGTCAGCGCTGTGGCTGGTCGCAGCGCTGACGGTGACCCTATGGGCGGCGCCTGCGTGGGCGCAGTCCGAGGATGCCGCGAGCGACGGGCTGGAGGTTTCTCTTCACAAGACGTGGAGCCCAGGTGACGTGACGATGGTGGATGGCCTGGCGAATGTTCCGCTTGTGATCTTGGCCGCCAGTACTACGGATACCTACCGGTTCGATCTTGCTGTCTTTGACGGGTCCGGCACTGTCCTATACGAGGATGCGTGGGACAGAAAGCTCAGTGAACGCGCTGCGACCTACGTTCGAGAGGGAAGCTCACTCCTTGAGCCGTTTCAGTTCGGTGTGATGCCGGGCAACTACGAAGTCCGAGTGCGGGCTTATCCCACCGACGCTCCAGACATGGGACAGTCGCGGCGACTACCCGTGGAGGCATTCGCCGAGCGTCCGATGGTGTCGGACCTCTTCTTGGCTAGCCGAGTCGAGCCGCTGGGAGAGGGCGCGGGCGGTGGTGGCTGGTCAGTGGCGCGTGGCGGATTCGGAATCGCCGCGTCAGCGAGAACCCGGGTCTTGCCGGAACAGCCGGAGCTTTACTACTACATCGAGTTGTACGCGGACACAGCGCAGGGCTGGGCCGCATCGATAGGTGCGGAGGTAACGAAGCCGGATGGGCGAAGCGTGTATAAAACCCCCGGCACCCAGGTAGAGGTTCTGCCTGGCGGCGTCCCCTTCACGGGGAAGCTGTCATTGTCTGGCTTGCCCGCGGGCGAATACATGCTGTCTATGAGCATAGACGGCGCTAACGGGACGGTACAGCAGACTGCGCCGTTTGAGATGCTGGAGCGGTCGGCGCTTCTGGCGACCGGAGACGACAGCTACGAGGCGCGGCATTTCTCGTCTCTTTCGGATGAGGAGTTGGAGGACACATACGGAGGCATCGTCGTTCTGCTGGAACAGCACGAACGGGAGGCCTTCGAATCCCTCCCGGCAGATGCGAAAAGGCGGTATCTGACGGACTTCTTCGGAGCTCGGAACCCAGATCCGTTCGCTGGCACGAATGCATTCCTTGACGAATATGTTAGGCGGGTGCTGACGGCGCGCTCCCGAGCCGGTGGAAGCGTGGGCCTGACCAAACGACAGCCTTGGCGCACGGACATGGGCCGAATTCTGATTCGGGCAGGCGAGCCGGAAGACCGGATCATCAATCATTTCCCTGCAGACGAAGGCAACCCGCTAAATCGCGGCGCGAATTCTTTTGCGGGCGAGCCACCGTATGAAATCTGGTCGTACCGAAGGTCCGACGGCTATGTGTACCTTTTCGTAGCAGAAGACAGGTTCGAGACGTGGCGGATGGTGTACAGCACGGACCCGAACGCGAATACGCTTCCTGACTGGACGGAGCGCGTGGGCGGGTCGGCTCTTAGAGATTTGCGTGACAACTATGGAATCCAGCCCCGGTTTAGGACTGGACTCGACAATACAAATTTGCAGTGACGACGCCGAAGGAACCTTGATTGGTTCTGGTTGCTACCCTGAGAGAGAGGTCATCATGAGAGTTGGCTTGGTGCGTAAAATTGGGTTCACCCTGGTCGCGCTTGGCGTTGTCGGGTTGAGTGGTTGTAACGACGACCCACTCGATTTCGACGAGCAGACGGCTGTACGCATGTTCACCAACCCGTCCTTCATGGTCGTGCAGACTGGGGATAGCGTCCAGCTAGTGGCCAACGGCATTAATGGGGGGAACGAGCCGACCTTCCAAGCGGTGACGGCGACGGTTGCCTCCTGCGGCGGGTCGGGTTCGATTTCGGTGGTCGAGAGCGATCAGCAGACATCGATTCAGCCGCCCCAGATTTATGAGGTGATCGGTGGTACTGCCCTGGGCGGCGCGTGCGTAGTCGTTCAGTCGGGCAGCGTGACCGACACCGTCGATGTCGTCGTCGTTGGCGGCACGCTAAACGTCACTTCGGCTCCAACTCTGATCATAGCCGGCACCGGTGGTACGGTCGTGGTCGAGCTGGTCGGAACGGACGGCACGCCGGTCACGCCGTTTGATCCCACGGATGTAGCCTGGACTTCCGACAACACGGCTGTGTTGTCGGTTGACGCGACCGGTGTCTTCACGTCGCCGGGTCCCTCCGGGTCCGCCACGATTACTGCCACGTGGACGGGAACTGACGCTACAGGCACGAGTGGTCAAGGTGTTGCGTGGCACCAGTTGTTGTCTTCGTGGCTGATCAGTTCGGCAATCAGGTGGTGGACTCTCTCCAGGTGCTGGGGATTTCCGTAATGTCCGACGACGTCGCTGTTGCCACAGCGGCCGACAACTTCGCACCAGACGCGCTCGGGTCTCTAGCCATTACCGCGACAGGAGTTGGCGCTGGTGTGGCCAATTTCAGCGGCATAGTCACCACGTCGGGAACCAGCGCTGACTTGGCGTACGGACCGGCAGCCGTTTCCGTTCTCGATCCGATAATTGCCAGCATTCCGTCGAGTGGTCCGGCGGTCAACACTGCGATCGCCGGCAGCGGATTCATGGCGGCTGGATTCACGACCTCGGTCTTCTCGGATGGGATGCTCCTGAACGACATCACGGTTGACTCCGATGTCCAGATCACAGCGCGAATGCCTACGCTGGCGCCTGGCGATCACGAGATTACGGTGGATGTTGGCGGAATCACGTCTGCGCCGATGACGTGGACTTCAGCCGGCGTCTACGACGAAGATGAGCCCAACAACGACGCTATCGGTACAGCGCCGGCGCTTAGCTTCCCGTTCGACTTCGACGGGGTTGCCGATGTTGGTGAGGTAGTCCAGGGTCCGTTCGGCGGCCACTATGATCTTTACGCTGTGACGCTGGTAGTGGATGGCACCATAGACATCACGCTCACGTGGGATAACGTTCCGGCTGATCTGGATGTCTACATCTGGGAGAGTTCTTTTGGCCCGCCGGACGGTGGCTTCGGAACTCTCATAGACGGTGTGCCAGGACCTCCCGACGGTTGGAGTTGTGTAGTCGCTGGCGGCTCCGGCGGCGGCGGATTCCAACCGGAAGCGACCGGTTCGTGTGCGTTGCCGGCTGGTGACTATCTGATTTGGATCTACGATTTCGGAGCAGGTACCAGTAACTACAATGTGGAAGGTACGTTTACGTCGCCGTAACGCCGGAAGTCGTAAATCGGGTCTGAGAGAAGGGAGCCCATTTTGGGCTCCCTTCTCATTTCAATGCCGCGCTCAGGGGCTCTTCGGCGACCGAACAAACATACTCATGCAGGCGAAGCAATCCCCCGATCCTCGGGTGCGTGTGGCGATCAGTCTTGGGTCTAATCTCGGAGATCGGTTCGCCAATCTGCATGTGGGCTGTACTGCGCTCAGGCACCTTCTGACTGATGCCCGCGTCTCTGGCGTCTTCGAGACATTTCCCATGTACTTCGAGGACCAGCCGAGCTTCCTGAATGCCTGCTGTGTCGGCGTCACCAGGCTACCGCCCCGCGAACTACTAGCGTACACGCAGAGCATTGAGCGCATGGCCGGTCGGGCTCGACGCGGTGGCCGCTATGGACCGCGCACTCTGGACCTCGACCTGCTACTGTACGGAGACAAAATCGTGCAGACGCCATCCCTAACGATACCGCACCCCCGCCTAGTCGAACGGGCCTTCGTTTTGATCCCGCTGGCTGAGATTGCTGGCCGGTGGCCGGTACCGGGAACGCAGTGGACGATCGAACAGGCCGCAGCCCGGGTTGGCGCGGATGGCGTGCGTCGACTCGACCAGAAGACTTTCAACGAGATGGAGATCGTAGAGTGAAGTTGGGCAAGGCCATCGTAGGCAACACACGTTTCTTGGGCCAGGTGAGGGTCTGTCTCGTCGCGACGTCAGCCTTGGCGCTTGCATGCGGGCCCCTCGGTGGGGCGGCCAACGAGACATCAGACTCAGATGAGGACTCGACTTGGGATGCGCGCGCGTCTGCCGCTTCCGCACCCGCGGACACAGCCCTTCAGCGCATGGCGGCCAGGCTGCTTCCATTCATGCAAGAATCTAGCGGCCTTCCGGCGCGGTCCCCACTAAAGTTGGCCAGCCGAAGCCGGGCCGAGCTCGAGGCTTACCTTGAGCGGCAGCTGGCGGAGGACCTGCCTCCGGCCACGGCTACGGCCCTGAGCCGGGTCTACGCCCGTTTTGGCCTGATTCCGGAGACGCTCGATATCTCCGGGCTCCTGCGAACACTCCTGCTTGAGCAAGTCGTCGGGTACTACGATCCGGAGCGCGACACACTGTACGTCATCGACTCAGTGCCGCTGACCCAGGTCGAAGCGGTCCTGGCACACGAGATCGTCCACGCTCTACAGGACCAGTACGTGGATCTGGACTCCTTGATGTCGTCGCTCAAGGACCGCGGTGACCGAGCTACCGCGGCGCGGGCAGCCCTGGAAGGACACGCGACGTACGCCATGCTGGAGTGGCAGTGGGGGCAGGTTACCGGCAGCCGGGTTGACCTGACCCAGCTTCCGAATCTGACAGAAGCTCTGGGAGCCGATCCCCTCGCCCTGGCGGGTGTGGAAATGCCCGCGCTGCGCGACGCTCCGCGGGTCATTAGAGAGGGACTGCTGTTCCCATACCTGGGCGGCCTTGGCTTCGTGCAGAGTTTCTGGTCGCGGCGCGGATCGCGCGTAACTCCGCTGGGCGACGCGCTTCCCGGCTCGACCGAAGTCATCATGCATCCCGAGCGGTACTGGCCAACTCGGGATGAGCCGACCGACGTATTCATCGATGAAGATCTGCCTGACGGTTGGACTCGGGTTTTCTCAGACGGACTGGGAGAGCACGAAACCCTGATCTTTCTGGAGGAGTTTCTGCTTCAGCAAGACCAGGCAAAGGTCGCGGCGGCGGGGTGGGATGGCGACAGATACGCCCTTTACGACGGTCCTGGCGGCGAGGTTCTGCTTTGGGTAAGCGTCTGGGATTCCGACAACGAATCCGCTGAATTCGTGGCTGCGGCCCGCGAGGCGTTCGCCCGAAGGTACAGCGACACCAGCGGCCGAGATGTGATCGTGTCGGGACAGCACTCCGCCGGACGACCCATCGTCATCGTGTGGGATCTAGCGGCCGGAGTATCCTCGGCAGAGCTGGAGGGCGCTCTCACTGTCAGGCTGGAGGGCGGAGAATAAGCGACAGTATTTCGGTTGCAACCCCGGATGGCTCGTACCCGATTCGCATCCAGCCAGGCAGCCTCGACGCGCTAGGCGAAGAGTGCGTGAAGTACTGTCCCGCACATCGATACGCGCTCATTTCCGACAGCAAGGTCGCGGCGATTCATGCGCCGCAGGTTCTAGCCTCTCTCGAGCAGGCAGGCCTATCGGCGGATCTATTTACGTTTCCGTCCGGCGAATGGAATAAAACCCGCCAATCCTGGGCCAATCTGTCAGACGAACTTCTCGCCGATGGCTTCGGCCGAGACAGTGCGGTCATTGCTCTCGGTGGTGGAGTCGCGGGAGATCTTGGCGGTTTCGTCGCGGCCACCTACATGCGAGGGATTCCGGTCGTGCAGGTGCCCACCTCGCTCCTGGCTATGTTAGACAGTTCGGTGGGGGGAAAGACGGGTGTCGACACACCAGCCGCGAAGAACTGCGTCGGCGTGTTTCATCACCCTGCCTTCGTACTGATCGACCCCGAATTGCTCACGACCCTTCCACGTCATCAGCGGTTGGCCGGGCTCGCAGAAGGGGTAAAGGTTGCCGCCGTAGCCGATGAAGAGCTGTTCCGGTGGATTGAGGAGCGTTCGGCCGCGCTTCGAGATGGTGACACGGACGCCCTGGGCGAACTGATCCACCGGGCGGTGACGATCAAGGCCGACATCGTGGCGGAAGATCCGCTTGAGCAAGGACGCCGGGCGATTCTCAACTTCGGGCACACCGCCGGACACGCCCTGGAGGCGGCGTCGGAATACGGACTTCTGCATGGTGAGGCTGTGGCGATCGGAATGCGGATCGAAAGTCGAATGGGAGAACAGGCCGATACCACCGCGCCAGGCACGGCTATGCGCCTGGGCCGCCTGTTAGATAGCCTGGATATAGTATACGAGGCCGCGGCGGAGCATACCGCCGAGGAGATTCTGCGGCTGGCGGAGTCAGACAAGAAGGCGAGGCAGGGAAGTGTCCGCTGGGTATTCCTGGATCGCATCGGCCGAGTGGCCACAGACGCCGACGGAGCCTACACCCACGCCATAGGCACTTCTGAGTGCATCGATTTGCTCCGCGATGCTTTACGCGGGCTCACTTCTGCCGCAGATTCGTAAGCGTGAGAACGAATTTGTCCCCAGGCCTTGCTCAGTGACGACGACCATCACTCCCGGGACCGATAGCGTCTCGGCCGCTGTGGCCCACCGCGCCGCCAGCACTCCTGATGCGCCCTTCCTCGTGGCTGGCGATCGGACCTGGTCTTTTGCAGAGGTCGCGGCGGACAGTCACGCCCTTGCGGCTG
This sequence comes from Gemmatimonadota bacterium, assembly GCA_036679495.1. GTDB lineage: Bacteria > Gemmatimonadota > Gemmatimonadetes > Palauibacterales > Palauibacteraceae > JAZDDE01. The sequence goes on from JAZDDE010000164.1 coordinate 9,397, forward strand.
GTCTCGTGGCTCTTGGGGTGGAAACGGGCGACCGGGTAGCGCTCGACATGCCAAACTGGCCGGAATTCGTTCTGTCTGTTTTTGCGGCGGCCGAGATCGGCGCCGTCATCGTTCCGCTCAACCCCGGTTACTCTCCGCGCGAACTCCGCTTCGTGCTCCGGAATACGGAAGCCACAGTGGCCATCGTGGCCGAGCGATACGGCGGTATAGACTACCTGGAAGTGTTTGAGGCGCTGTTCTCCGAGCTTCCGAGCCTGCAGTACCTCGTCACCGTTGGTGAAGAGGATCTGTGGTATGACGACCGAGTGTTTCAGTTTGAGGACGTACTGTCCAGTGGCCGCGCCGGTGAGGTAGACCGCGCCGATGTGGATCCGCAGACGGACGAGTTTGCGGTGCTCTATACAGCAGGAACCTCGGAGAAGCAGAAGGGCGTGATGCTGTCTCACGAGAATCTGCTCCGCACCGCCTCAGCTACTGCCGAAGTTCTCGGCATGACCAGCTCGGATGTGACCCTCTGCACCGTACCTCTATTCAACATCTTCGGGCTCGGCGCCGCTCTGCTGACATGTCTGCAGACAGGTTCGCGAATCGTCCTTCAGGATCGATTTGAACCGGCGGAGGCGCTGCGCCTCATCGCGGAGCATGAAGTTACGATTCTGCACGGCGTGCCGACGATGTTCGTCCTTCTGCAGCGCGAGCTCCGAGGGGCCGGCGACGCGTCTCCCGGCTGGCCATCGCTTCGCACGGGCATTATCGCCGGAGCGCCGGTGGCTCCCGAGCTGGTGCGATCACTGCGAGAGGAACTTGTCCCCGGCCTTGAGATCGCCTACGGACTCACGGAAACCTCGCCAACGGTGACGATTACGACTCCGGACGACGACGAGAGGCTTCGTAGCGAGACTGTTGGCAGGCCACTTGCGGGTGTTCAGCTACGGATTCTAGATGGAGATGAAAGAGCCTTGCCGGTGGGGCAGTCGGGAGAGGTCGCGGTCGCAGGGTACAACGTGATGCGCGGTTATTTTCGGCAACCCGGCGCCACGCGGGCCGCTCTGGCAGACGGATACCTGAAGACGGGCGACCTAGGTTTGCTCGACGAAGAGGGTTATCTTCGGATCGTTGGGCGCCAGAGCGAGATGATCATTCGGGGCGGATTTAACGTCCACCCGCGTGAAGTGGAGGATCACCTCCGTTCACTGCCGGCCGTGGAGGAAGCGGTCGTCATCGGTGTCCCCAACGAAGTCCTCGGCGAATTGGTGGGTGCCTGCATCGTTCCGGTTGAAGGTGCGCTCATTACCGAGGATGAACTCCGCGAGCTGTGCCGCTCGGCGCTCGCGGTGTTCAAGGTGCCGGACCTCGTCGCTTTCATGGACGAGCTTCCGAAACTGCCGAGCGGTGAAGTGGATCGGACTGCGCTCCTGGGCTTGGTTCGCTCCGATGGGTCGGAAAGACCCGGAACCGAAGGCGACGCCGAAGCGCCGCCACAGACTACCCACTGAGAGACTCGTCGCACCGTCTCCCCGGCGTTTGCCGGGGCGAGATCGATGGGCCTCTCCGCCGCGCCCGCGCGGCGATGCGCACGGCAACGTGCACCGAACGAGAGGAACATGAACGACTTCATACCTGGTGCGGTCACCGTACCGGCCGCCTTGGCACACAATCCGCTGGCCAACGCAGCACTTCTCATCGATTTCGACAACGTCACCATGGGCATCCGGTCCGACCTCGGACAGGAGCTCCGCAAGCTGCTCGATTCGGACATCATTCGAGGCAAGGTTTCGGTGCAGCGCGCCTACGCGGATTGGCGCCGCTATCCCCAGTATATTGTGCCTGGACATCATTCGAGGCAAGGTTTCGGTGCAGCGCGCCTACGCGGATTGGCGCCGCTATCCCCAGTATATTGTGCCTCTGGCGGAAGCTTCGATCGACCTGATTTTCGCGCCCGCCTACGGATCCACCAAGAAGAATGCTACCGATATTCGGCTGGCGATCGATGCGCTGGAGATCGTATTCACGCGTCCCGACATCGGGACGTTCATCCTGCTGTCGGGCGACTCAGACTTTTCGAGTCTCGTGCTCAAGCTGAGGGAGTACGGCAAGTACGTCATTGGTGTAGGGCTCCAGGAGTCGAGCAGCGATCTCCTGGTTCAGAACTGTGACGAGTACTACAGCTACACAAGCCTGGCGGGGCTCCGGGCTGCCTCCGAGATCGTAACGGAGCGCTATGA
>JAZDDE010000165.1:0-8859 GCA_036679495.1 Gemmatimonadota bacterium
TGTCCTCGCTTACGGCCACTGAAATAAGCGTGGACACAGGGAGCGGCTCTGTCGATCTGGCTCTGGATTCCAACCCGAGCTCTGTCCTGGTGGATACCGGCTCGGGCTCGGTGACCCTGTCGCTCCCGTCCGATTTCGGCGCCAGGGTCGAAGTAGAGACCGGCAGCGGAGGTATCCGGACGGAATTTCCGATTCAGCTGCGGCGCTCCGAGCGAGATCACATTATCGGAACCATCGGGGACGGCAGTGGCCGGCTTGAGGTGGACACCGGCTCCGGTTCCGTAACCATCCGGCAAGGCTAGCTTGCTCGTTTTTCCCCGGTTCGGCGATCAGCGCCGGATCGGGGGCCTCACCTCCCCACCAAACCTTGACGCGGCCCCACATCTCGCGGACGTTGTGGCGCTCGCGAAGGGCGGCCTCAAGGCCCGCCGCCCCCACTGAACCGGCTTTCGCCGCAAATTCGACATCCATACAGGCAGGCATGACGCCAGCACGGTCCAAAAACGGCGGCGATAGGGGATTCATCATTCCCGTCGGCGGTGCGGAGGAAAAGACACTCGATCGTAGGATCCTGAAGCAGTTCATGGAGCTGTGCGGAGGCGAACGGGCGAGGATCGCCGTGATTCCCACCGCATCCAGGCTCGAAGACACGGGGCCACACTATGAGGCTTTGTTTGACGAGCTGGGAGCTGAACGTGTCTGGAATCACCCCTTCGAGACTCGGTCCGAATGCCGCAGCCCGGAGGTTCTGGCCGACCTGGAGTCCGCGACCGGGATTTTCCTCTCGGGAGGGAACCAGCTTCGGCTTTCGACGACGCTTGGAGGTACGCCTGTTGCCAAGGCGATCAGGCGGCTGAGCGCGTCAGGCGTCCACGTGGCGGGGACCTCCGCGGGAGCCGCGTTCTTGCCCGAGCACATGATCGCCTTCGGCGACGAGGGGCCCACGCCCCGCGCAGATATGGTCACCCTGGCCCCCGGTCTCGGACTCACGAACCACGTCATCGTGGACCAGCATTTCAGGCAGAGAGATCGTCTCGGCCGGCTGATTACGGCGCTGGCCTATAACCCGTTCGCGATCGGCGTGGGCCTGGATGAAGACACGGCGGCGTTTATCGGGCCCGATGATGTGCTTCACGTAGCGGGCAGTGGGGCGATTACGATCGTGGATCCCACGGACGTCGAGTATTCGTCGATGGACTCGGCCCGCCGCCACGATCCGGTCAGTGTAGTGGGGCTGCGGGTGCACATACTCACGGATGGCGCCTCGTACGACATCGGCCGGCGCGTCCCCACGCCCGCTCCGGCTCCGGCGGCCCCGGAACCGTCGAATGAGGAGCGGCCGGGGCCGTGAAGATTCTCGAGACGCGTGTGTATGTGGGACCCAATCAGTACGCCCACTTCCCCGTCATCCGTCTCACCCTCGACCTCGAGGCGCTGGAGGCCTGGCCCACCGGTCGTCTGGGCGAGCCGTTCATCGAGGCTTTGCTCGAGGCGCTGCCGGGACTGCATGAACACGGCTGTTCGTACGGTGAGCCGGGAGGGTTCGTTAGGCGGCTGCGGGAAGACGAAGGTACATGGCTGGGTCATGTGCTCGAGCATGTGGCCATCGAGCTTCAGAATACGGCGGGTCTGGACGTCACATTCGGGAAGACCCGATCTTCGGGCCCCGAGGGTGTGTACGACGTGGTGTACGCCTATGAACAATCGGAGGAAGGACTCGAGGCAGGCAAGCTAGCTCTCTCCTTACTCGAGAATCTGCTGCCGGCTGAGCTGGCGCCGGCCGCCGCCGACTCGGATGAAGTGTTCGACTTCGTGGAAGAACACGAGGCCTACATTCGATTCGCGCAGCGGCGGGCTCTGGGACCGAGTACGGCATCTCTGGTTCGCGCCGCCGAGGAACGCGGGATCCCCTGGATCCGCCTCAATCCCTACAGTCTGGTTCAATTCGGGCACGGCAAGTACCAGCGCCGGATCCAGGCGACGGTGACGAGCGAGACCCGGCATATTTCGGTCGAGATCGCATCCGACAAGGAAGAGACCAACCAGATCCTGGGTGACCTGGGGCTGCCGGTCCCGCAGCAACGACTCGTATACGATGCGCAGCGGGCGGCACGTGTGGCGGAGCGGATCGGCTACCCCGTAGTCGTGAAGCCGCTCAACGCCAATCACGGCCGCGGGGTGTCGCTCAACCTGATGGATTCAGACCAGGTTCGGACCGCTTTCGAGGAGGCCCGGCAACACGCGAGGACGGTCATCGTCGAATCGTTCGTCACCGGCCTGGATCACCGCATGCTTGTGATCGGCGGCGAACTGGTTGCGGTCTCGCGGCGAGTGCCGGGACACGTCGTCGGAGACGGCAAGAGTACTGTCGAAGAACTTGTCGCGGCGGTCAATGCCGACCCGCGGCGAGGCATTGGGCACGAGAAAGTGCTGACCCGGATGGAGTTCGACCATCAGGCGGAGCGCCTGCTCCAACAGCTAGGCTACACCCGCGAGTCCGTGCCGGCCAAGGAGGAAGTCGTGTACCTCCGATCGACCGGTAACCTGTCCACGGGGGGTACCGCCGAGGATGTGACCGATATTGTGCATCCCGACAACCGGGAGATGGCACAGCGCGCCGCGCTGGCAATCGGACTCGATGTGGCCGGCGTAGACTTCCTGCGCGCGACGTAGCCAAGCCCGTGATGGACATGTTGTTTCCCCCGGGATCCCCTAGTTCGATTCCGATCGCCTCCATCACGGGTACGAACGGCAAGACGACCACCGCACGAATGGTCGCCCATATCCTCAAGTTGGCGGGACGGCACGTGGGTCTGACCACCACGGACGGCGTCTATATCGACGGCCAGCGTACGGTGGAAGGCGACATGACAGGGCCGACGGCCGCCCGGATGGTGCTGCGCGACCCCTCTGTTGACGTCGCCGTGATGGAGACTGCGCGTGGAGGTCTGCTGCGGGCGGGCCTGGGGTACCGGAGGAGCACAGTCGGCGCCTGCCTCAACGTGGCAGCGGATCACCTCGGCCTGCGGGGTGTCGACACCCTCGAGGAACTCGCTGAGATCAAACGCATCGTTGTGGAAGTGGCGCAGGAGGCGGCCGTCCTCAACGCCGATGATGATCTGTGCCTGAAGATGGCCGACTACACGGAATCGGACTCGGTGTGTTACGTCACGCTGAATCCGAAGCACACACTCGTTCGGGAGCACATCCGAGCCGGAGGATGCGCGGCGGCGCTCGAAGAGGGTGTCAATGGCCAGATGATTACGCTGTACGAGGGAGGGGCGCACATGCCGCTCCTGTGGACCCACCTCATCCCCGCCACGCTCGAGGGCAAGGCCCGGCACAACGTTCAGAATGCCATGTTCGCGGCGGTGATCGCGTACAAGCTGGATCTAAAACTCGAAGATATTCGCCACGGGCTCCGAACGTTCGACACCTCGTTCTTCCAGGCCCCTGGGCGAATGAATGTGTTCTACGAACACCCGTTCAAGGTCATCCTGGACTACGGTCACAACCCTGCGGCGGTGCAGGCTCTGTGTGATCTGGTCAGTGACATGGAGGTACTGGGCAGGCGCATCTGCGTGCTCGCGGCGCCCGGAGACCGGCGGGACCAGGACGTGGAGGACATCGCACGGGCGGCCGCGGGTCGCTTTGACCTGTATGTGTGCAAGAGAGATGACTCGCTACGGGGGCGCGAGCCGAACGAGATTCCGGAGCTGCTTCGCAGCGGACTGTTGGCAGCTGGGGTGAGCGACGACCAGATTCTGATCGTCCCGGACGAACAACTCGCCATCGATACGGGACTACGAGCCGCCGAATCTGACGATCTGCTGCTCGTTTTCGGGGACCAGATCAAGCGATCTTGGGATCAGATTACCCGGTTCTCTCCCGGCCTAAAACGTCCGGAGGAAGCCGTTCCGGTTTCTGAGCCCGTAGCCAGCGCCGCCAAGCCGGCCGACCTCTCCCTCTCATTGGCAGGCGCAGAGAAATTGGTGCGTGATGAGCGGGGAGTGCGATTGGCCCGCCAAACCGAAGACTAGGCTAGTGGCTGACTTCGAACTGCTGGAGTCCCGCCGGCTTACCGGGCCCAACCTGTTCTGGAATCACCCAGGCGCCGTTATTGATTTGGCCGTGCCAACTGAGTCGGATGCCGCGGCCCTGGGCCGGCTCTGGGAAGAGGAAGCCAGGCGGCGATTGCATGCGGTGGGGTGGGACGAACAGCGGACTCGGGCTCGTACGTTCACGGGCGGCGTCAGCCTTGTCCTGAGCGCTCCGGTAGATGCCCTCTACGCGGCCTGCGAGTTGAACGAAATGGCGTTTGCCGCGGCACAGGACCGGTTCCATACAGGTGCAGAGCCGTCATCGCCTCCCGAATCGGAGCTCGAGCAGCTCCTCGCCACGATTGCCGAGGAAGTGAACCCTCCCCTGCTGGCCCTTAAGCACGCCGCGAAGAAGCGAGACGTAGCCTTTCTGAGCGATGACGATCTAGCGTCAGTGGGCCTGGGAACGGGATCTATGAGCTGGCCCGTCGATGCGCTGCCCGATCCGTCGGACGTTGCCTGGGATGAGGTGCACAACGTCCCCGTGCTCGTGGTTACGGGTACCAACGGCAAGACGACGACGGTGCGCCTCCTCGCGTCCATCGCGCGGGCGGCGGGCCTTGTTGCCGGCAGCACATCCACGGACGGAATCACGATCGGCGCAGGCTTCGTGGATGCGGGAGACTGGTCAGGTCCGGGAGGCGCCAGAGCGGTGGCCCGCGATCGGCGCGTCGAGATCGTGCTGCTCGAGGCGGCGCGCGGCGGCTTGCTGCGCCGAGGTCTTGGAGTTGTCGACGCCGATGCAGCCGCGATCACGAACGTCGCGGAAGATCACATGGGAGAATTCGGCGTTTCCGACCTCGACGAACTCGCCGATGTGAAGATGGTGGTCACTCGTGCAGCCGAACGTGGTGCGGTCGTGCTTAACGCCGACGACGAGCACCTGACAGCCGCTGTGAAGCGCAGGAATGAGGCCGGCGGTGATCCTCTTCAGATCACCTGGTGCACGCTGCAGCCAGGCCGGCCCGAGATCCAAGTCCACCTGGCAGCGGGCGGCCTGGTGTGTACGGTCGACGGCTCCGAGCTGGTGATTCTCGAGGGCAGCGAGCGTACCCACGTGTCCAGCCTGTCCGAGGTTCCGGTCTGCTTGAGCGGCGCGGCCCGGCACAACGTGTACAACGCACTCACCGCTACCGGCATGGCCAGAGCGGTCGGCATCTCGGCGACGGATATTGCCAGCGGCTTGGCAGCGATCGGGGGCAGCGCCGACGACAATCGAGGCCGGGGCAATTTCTTTCGGTTCGGAACTACCACCGCCGTGGTTGATTTCGCTCACAACCCGCACGGACTGACCGCGCTCGGGCATATGGTTGACCAGCTTCCTCACGGGCGCCTGCTCGTGGCGATCGGACAGGCTGGTGACCGGGACGATCACGCGATCCGGGCCCTGGCGAGAGCCGCGCTCGAGATGAAGCCGGACCGCATCCTCATTAAAGAATTGCACCCGTATCGAAGAGGCAGGCAGCCGGGTGAAGTTCCCGGACTGCTGGAAGACGAGTTGCGGAAATCAGGAGCTTCGGCCGATTCCTGGGCTCGTGCCGACTCGGAAACAGAAGCTGCGCGCATGGCCCTCTCCTGGGCGCAGGAAGGCGACATGCTGGTCCTGACCGTTCAGAGCGAGCAGGATGAGATCATTGCCATGATGTCGGATCTTGAGAGGGCAGGATGGCGGGCGGGAGCTCCCCTCCCCTGAGGTCAGGGTCAATCCGAGCTGGCCCCTGGGCTAACCCTTAATGACTGGCCCTTGGGTCAGCCCTTGGGCCGGCCTTCTTCACGAACGACGCGAACCACTACCGTCTCTGCCAGCTTGTCGTGGACTCCCTGCCGGTTCCGGTCCCACAGGATCTGGAAGAACCCAAGCAGGCCCGTGAGTAGCCCCGCCGCATACCCGCCAAAACGTTCGAACGAGATCCACCAGCTGATCGGCTTTCCGTCCAATCTGAGAACACGTATGCCGAGGAGTCGTTTGCCGGGTGTTTGACCCCGGGTGACCCCGGTGAAGAAGGTGAAGTAGAGTCCGGACCACCCGAGTCCAAGTCCGAGGTCATCCAGAAACTTTCGAATAGTCGCGAGCAGTCCCCGGTTTCTAGCCTCTTCCAGGTCGGTCTGAGCCTGGCTCAATTCGTCGGAGAGATCCTCGTTGCGGCTGGACAGTCTCGCGATCGCTCTGTCGCGGTCCGCGATTTCAGGTTCGGCCAGCTGTTCCGCTGCCCGCGCCCGTATCAATTCGATTTCGGTCGTATCACCGGCCCTGCTGGCGGCCAGGAACCTCTGAAGAAGGCTATCCAGGGAAACCTGTGACTCGTCATCCGGCGGTGACGCGTCGGCAGAAAAGAGTGAGATAGCCCTGGCCAGTGCCTCCTGGCCCGACTCGCTCAACCCCGAGTCAGACAGATCCTCCACCTCAGCACGAATGGCCTCCGGAGCGACTCCACTTTCGGCCATAAGGGCAACCAGTCGGTCCGCAGCGCTGTTGGTTTCAGCGGAGTCTTGGGAGCCCAGTAGTGTTCCGATGTCACCCAGCGCGACCCCCGCTTCTCGTAGCGTAATCGTGGAGCCTGACTCCGAGCCGAGCGGGATCTCCGAGTCCACGAATCGAGAGGCCCAGACCGCCGAGATCACCGAGAACAGGACGATCGCCCCAAGGCACCCGAAGCTGCCCCGGAGTATTTTGCTCGACGGTGCGCTACGCGCCCCCCGAACGGCGATTCGAAAGAAGAACAAGCCGGCCGCAATCGCGAGGAGCAGGCCGCTGGCGTTGGCCAGCAGAACGATGATGGATAGGTCGATCAGAATCGCTACCGCCCGGCGCCACGGCTTCGCCAGCGGCCTGCCTAACATGTCAGGAGCTACCGAAAACGCGTCCGGTGTGACGATACTGCGCGGATCAGGGATCGTATGCATGCGGCTCACCGGCTCAGAGGAAGCGTTGCCCCAAGATGAATGCGGGCGTCTGAACTTACAAGCCAAGAAAAAGGGGCGGCCCATAGGCCGCCCCCGGTTCTACCCTACTCGCTACTCACCATGCGGTCAGGCCGAGACAACCGATCCCGCTCGGTGTGGAGCAGGTGCATCGCTTTCAGGCGCATGCCAGTGGACGCCGGCATCGTCGAACGCCTTTTCGAACACTTCTCCCAGTCCCTCGAGACCCTCGAACATGGACTCCATGTCAGGCATCATGACCTCAAAGTCTCCGAAGTCCATGTCATCCGTGTTGAAGTAGAAACTCTGCGCTCCGCCCGGGGCGGTCCGGCGGTGAATGAAGCCCCCATCGTCTCGCTCTGGGAGGTCTACCGTTACCGAGCGCTCGCGCTTGTCCCGCAGAATGCTGAGCTCCGAGCTGCCCGCATCCGCTTCGCGGATGGCTTTGAGCAGCTCCTGGGGACCATCGATGTTCTGTCCGTCGATGCCCAGAATGACGTCACCGGCTTGTAGTCCGCCCTTTTCCGCGGCCGATTCCTCTGTGACAGACGTCACAAGTACGCCATCCCGCTCGCCCATTCCAAAATAGTCGCCCAGCTGGTCGCCGAGGTTCTGAATCGAGGCACCGAGACGGCCACCGCTGGAGAAAAAGCTGAAGGCCCGCCCGCCAGGAGCTATCTCCCTGATACGTCCCATGTGCTCGCGGAGCCGCTCGGGACGAACGACCTCGAAATTACTTCCTGGACCGGTCCGAAAGGAGAAGGAATTGCCGGAGCCCGACTCTCCCAACTCGACGTCCACTGTTCGTGACCGGCCGTCACGAATCAGTTCAAGATCTACGTTTCTGCCCGGAGGCGTCTCATTGAGCATCCGCCGGAGCTGGGTCGTGCTGCGAAGACGCTCGCCGTTCCAGGCGACGAGCACGTCGTCAGCCTCGAGACCCGCCCTGGCGGCCGGCGTCTCCTCTTCGACGCTCATGACCCTCACGCCGGACTCGTCCGGAAGATTCAACTCCTCGACAGCGTCCTTGTCCACGTCCTGTATGTGCACGCCCAGATAGCTGCCGCCCATCCGGAAGACGCTGACCCGGCTTGGTTCGTCGTCGTCGGTTTTCTCCTGAGCCTCCAGCGCACGGGTCGCGGCCACAACGCCACCCATGACCAGAATGCCCAACAGCACAGCGCCAAGTTTTCTACCCATTCTCCAGCCCTCACTCTCATATCGTTTCACGCTCACGATCCGTCGCGTCGCGCTCTCAGTGTTTGTGCGTCTGCCCGTTTTGACACTCGCGTTCGCGGCCACGGTTGCCTGGCGGCGCCGGGCGTGGAAAGATGCCTTCCGGGACCCGTACGCTGGTCTCAGCTGCGGACTTTCACAAGTCGGTCTTTAGGAGCGGACTCGCATGCACCGACCGCGTGTGCTCATTGTCGGAGCTGGATTCGGCGGGCTGGCGTGCTCCCGTTCGCTGGCGAGAGCGCCGGTGGACGTCGTGCTCATCGACCGGAACAACTACCATCTGTTCACCCCGCTGCTCTACCAGGTCGCCAGCTCTCTTCTCAACCCGAGCGATATCGTGTTTCCGGTTCGGCAGGTTTTCCGTCGTGCATCGAACATAGAGTTCGTCTACGGCGAGGTCGTGGGTGTGGACCTGGCAGAGAAAACCGTGCGGCTCACGGACGGACGGCCTCTCAGCTATGACTTTCTAGTCCTGGCAACGGGCAGCCAGACGAATTTCTACGGCATGGACTCGGTAAAGGAATCGGCTTTCGGCCTCAAGGATCTCTCGGAGGCACTCGAACTTCGAAACCACGTGCTGAGCTGCTTCGAGAACGCCGCG
>JAZDDE010000166.1:0-6788 GCA_036679495.1 Gemmatimonadota bacterium
ACGATTCCCGAGGCTGCCCAGCTCGTACTCGAAGCCGGCGCCATCGGCGAGAGCAGTGACGTTCTGATCCTCGACATGGGACGACCGATCCGGATTGTGCAGCTGGCCGAGGACATGATCTCGCTGTCGGGTTTCAGGCCCTACGATGAGATCGGGATTGAGTTCGTCGGACTGCGCCCAGGCGAAAAGCTGAGTGAGGAGCTGGAGCTCTCGGGTGAGGACATCGGCCCGACACCTCACCCCAAGATCCTCAAGGGTCGAGTACAAGACCCGCCGACAGCCTTCGCCGAGCTTCTCGACGCTCTCGAACGTGCCGGGAGCCCTAGCGACGAAGTCGCAATCCGGAGGCTCTTCGCCCGTCTCCTGCCCGAGGCTCAGCCTGGTCTGTTGGCGGCCAAAGACGCGCTGCCGGCAACCGACGAAGACAGCGGCTACGTCAACTAGTGATGGCGAGTGCAGGGCTCTCGAAGACCTCCGTCCTGGTGACCGGCGGCGCCGGTTTCATCGGCTCACATCTGGTGGACGAACTGTTGGTTCGCGCCCGCCGAGTGCGAGTGCTCGACAATTTCAGCACTGGGTTGGCGGCCAATCTCGAGCATTGTTCTGATTCGATCGACCTCATCGAGGGCGACCTGCGCGACCCAGAGGCTTGCCACCGTGCTTGCGACGGTTGCGAGGTCGTCTTCCATCAAGCCGCCCTCGGTTCCGTGCCGCGCTCGATGAAGGACCCAGCGACTACCATCGACGTCAATGTGACCGGAACCGCTAACGTGTTCGCGGCCGCCAGAGATGCGGGTGTCGGCCGAATCGTCTACGCGTCCTCATCGAGCGTCTACGGGGACAGCTCGATCCTCCCCAAGAGAGAGGGCGAGGAGGGCAAACCGCTCTCACCCTACGCTTTGTCGAAGAGCATGAACGAACAGCTTGCCGAGGTCTTCGCCTCCAACTACGGGATCGAGTTCGTGGGGCTGCGGTACTTCAACATCTACGGTCGGCGCCAGCGGCCCGATGGGCCATACGCTGCTGTGATTCCCAGGTTCTTCGAGGCCTGCCGCCTGGGAGAAGCACTAACAATCTACGGTGACGGCGAGCAGAGTCGCGACTTCACCTTCGTCCGAGACGCGGTCGCCGCGAATCTCCTGGCCGCCACAACCTCAACGCAGAAAAGAAACCTGGTTTCAAACGTCGCAGCGGGCGAACGAATCACGGTCAATGATCTGGCTCGCATCGTTCTCGAAATCACCGACAGCGACAGCATCGTCGAGCACCTAGCGCCGCGACCTGGAGACGTTCCCCACTCCGTAGCAAGCCTGGCCATCGCCCGAAAGAGCCTGGGCTACACGCCGCAGGTCGATATCGACCAGGGCCTTCGGCTGACCGCAGAAGTCGTCACTGATCAGTCCTGATCTCGGTGGCGGTCCGAGGGCGAATCTCAGGCTTCTGCGGGTGGAGATCGGACGGGAAGCTCCCCGGAAGGTAGACCAAGTTTCGCATAGATCTGCCGCTGCTCCGCGGCAAACCGAGACCAGGAGAGCTCTCTTGCGCGATGACGACCGGCGGCGCCGAGCCGGATAGCGCACTTCGGATCCTCGAGCAACATCTCGGCCGCCTTGACGACCGCGTCGACATCTCCCGGAGCGGTCAGAATCCCCGTGACTCCGTCAATGACTGCCTCGGAGACACCCCCAGCACTGCTGGCGACAATGGGCAGGCCGAATCGTCCTGCTTCCAGGAAGACCAGGCCGAATCCTTCAAATTTCTCCCCGGCATCCTGCGGCGTCAGGATGAAGATCGAGGCTTGGGTGTAGAGAGAGCTCAGTTCCTGATCCGAGACCGCGCCCAGGAAACTCACGCCAGAATCGCCGTCTCCAGGCAGGAGACTCATCAACTCCCTATGGAAGCCTTCGTCCGCTATCTTGCCGACGATCCGGTACCGGGCCCGCGGATAGCGTTGACGAATCCGTAGGAACGCGCGCAGCGAGACATCCTGCCCTTTGCGCCGTTTGACTGCGCCCACACTTAGGAAAATCGGCTGCTGCCGATCAGCGACGGCGCTACTGAGGGTATCCTCCGGCAGGGTCTCGGTGCCGAGGAAGATCACTCGCTGGGGGACTTGAGCCAAGGCGTCGCCCAGACCCATTCGTATGCGATCCAACGTTGCTTGAGAGATCGAGCAGAGGAAGTCTGCCGTCATTAACGTCCGTCGATAGAGATGCCGATCGAGGATGTTCGCATGGACCGCCCACTTGGTGGAGTACGTGCCAATGGCGGTGACGACGTGGAGCGCTCCGGCCCCTCGGGCCAGCAAGCTCCCCAACCAGCCGGCCGGATACACTTCCAGAGAGTGGACGAGGTCGAACCCGCCCCTGTCTCCGACGCCGAATCTGGCCTCGAGGGCCGCGCACGAGGCTCTCCACCAGGTTCTCGGATGCGAGAACCCCGCGTCCTGGACCGCGGGCAGCGACAGGATCTCTACTCCGCCGAAGAGCCTCGCGGCTCGGTCGCGATCTTTCCGTGCCACGGCGACGACGGCATCCACTCCGCCCGTGTTGATCAGTGCCTTGATCATGCCCAAAGAGGCTGTTGCCCAGCCGGAGACCTCACCGATGAACGGCACGACAAAAAGCACCCTCACGCGGCTGCCGGCCCGGCCGGTCTTTGCTTCAGGCATAGCGCCGGTAGACATCCAGAGTGCCCCGCGCCGTTAGGTCCCAACCGAAATCCGCAGCGCGCTGCGTCGCTCGCCGCGAGAGTTGACCGCGCAGACTTCGATCCTCGACGATTTCCAGCATTCGACTCGCGATGTTCTCGATATCGTAGGAATCCGCTCCCAGCCCAGCTGAACCGACGACTTCGGCCATGGCGCTGTTATCCCCATAGATCACCGGCGTCCCGCAACTCATCGCCTCCACTGTGGGCAACCCGAAGCCCTCGTAGTGGGAGACGTAGCAGAGGGCGATGGCGTTCCGATATAGCGCTGCCACGTGGTCATCGGAAACGTATCCCGTGGCGATCACGCCGTGGTCCTGGAGATCTCGAATCTCACCGATGATACCCGCAGCCTTCCAGCCCGTCCTGCCCGCGATGACAAGCTGAACGCCGAAGTCCGGGTGCTGGCGCTGAATCTGTCGCCAAGCCAGTAGGACCCCCTCGATATTCTTGCGCGGCTCGACCGTGGACAGTGCTAGTAAATAGGGGCTTCGGATGCCGTAGCTCTCGATCACACCAGAATCCGCCATGGAATCCTCGGCAGGCGCGAACTTCTCACGATCGACCCCGGCATGCACCACGTGGGTTCTCTCGGCTTGATAGCCGTATTCGGACAGGAAGTCATCACGCGTTGAGCCGGAGATCGCTATGACGCCGACAGCGCGATCGGCGATGAAGTGGAGACCGCTCTCCGTCGCGTCAATCGTTTGATCGAGGTGATACTGCGGAACCACGCGATGGGTCAGATCGAGCACGGTGCCTACGAATGGGATCTGACATCCGGTGAGGCTGCGGTATGAGTGCGGCGACGTCAAATGCACCAGGTCGTACTCTTCAACGACCTCCCAAAGACGCCTCGCCCTTCTCACGATGCGCCTTCTGCCCAATCCCCGCCGGACACGGGCTACGCCAGGGACTCCCTCGGCTCTGTCTGCTAATTTCTTGGCGAGGGTACGGCGAGCCGATCCCTGGTAAGCCCGTTCGAGCCTCGCTTCCCTGGCGAGCGCATCCTCCAGGGGCGATATGCCCCCACCCGTCAGAACGTGAAACTTCCAATCCTCGCCACCACTGACTCGGGCGAGAGAGGAAAGGAGTCCCCGAACGTAGCGCTGAGTCCCTTGCAGGAAGGGCCGATTCAGTTTCTCGGCCTCGATCAGTATTTTTCTCACCAGCCGAGGTTCCTGTAGATCTCTTCTTCTTTCCCGATTGTGAGCGTGAGTCGGAACCCGTGCCGTCGCAAGAAGAGATCGATCTTGTTGTCTCCTCGGCTGTTCTCCACGCTGATCACATGCACCGGAACCGCTGCGAAGTCATGCGACCTCAACGCCTCGAGTTCGGAACCTTCTACGTCGATGGTCAAGAAGTCTATCGACCGTATCCCGGCCTCCTCCACCACCTCCTTTAGCGTTCGGACAGGGACCGAGATCTTCGAGACCGTTGACCCTTTGACGGCGACTGCCTGATCGACCTTCTCTTGTTTGAGCCTGCACGCCAGACCCGAGAGCTGCGCTGATGGGCCCGAGAGCGCCACGAACTCCGCGCTCCCCGGCGAACGCGCGATCGCAGTCCGCACACAAAGAGCCTCTCGGTTTCTGGCTAGGCTCTCGAATACATCGGGGTTCGGCTCGACACATAGTCCGGTCCAACCGAGTTCCCGCTCGAAGTAGAGTGAGTTGCTGCCGGTCACGCCATCGAAGGCCCCGACGTCGACGAAGACGCCTGCCGTCTGGCCGTCCAGCATGTCATCGACTCTCCAGTCCTGCCCCTTTTGGGAGTTGAACCCGGCCGGCCGGAACGGTGCAACTTGGAACGCCGAGCGTCGAATCTGCAGCAGCCGCGAACCAGTGATCATGGCAGGGACTGTGCGGAAAACGATCCGAAGCAGGAGCTTCGCAAAGGACTTGAGCACGGCGCCGAGCACTCTATCCGATTCGATAAGGCTCTAGGGAGTGCTCGTCGAGCGAGGTTCGTCCCCGGATCCATCACGAAGAGCTACCAGCAACTCCGATAGTCTCCGGGAATCAGCCGGCTCCATCGCTCCTGATACTCAGAGTTCCACCCTCCAGGTTACTGACTGCAGACCGCCAATCAATGTCGCTGAGACACCGCGCTGTATCCGCATTCGGTTGGACGGGAACTGAGCAGCTCGCTCAAGCCTTGTCTGGAGGGCTCGTTCACCTGGTCCTCGCGCGGCTTCTCGTTCCGGATGATTTCGCCCTCCTTGCGATGCTGGCGGTCTTTCTCGAGCTCGGACGATCGTTGGTCGACAGTGGCTTCACCGCAGCTCTGATCCAGAGCCGGGAGGTCTCGAAGACTGATCTTTCTTCCGTCTTCTTCTTCAACCTCCTAGCTGCGTTGCTCTTGAGCGCTCTCCTGGCGCTCTTGGCGCCTCAGGTGGCCGTCTTCTATCGCCAGCCACTCCTCCGGTCGATGCTCACCGTTCTCTCTTTGCGATTGGTTCTCGATGCGCTCGGAACCGTGCACTCCACCATCCTCCATCGCCGTCTCGACATCAAGGCCCAAGCCAGAGTCCGGCTGCCCGCTACGGTCATCGGAGGCGTCACGGGCGTCACGATGGCTCTGAACGGCTTCGGCGCCTGGGCCCTCGTTGGGCAAGTTCTTGCACAAGCCTTGAGTCGTAGCGTCTTCTTCTGGCTCAGCTCGGACTGGCGGCCAACCTGGACACTCAAGGTCGACTCCCTCAGGCGGCTGGTTCCTTTCGGCTCCAAGCTTCTCGCGGCTGCGATGATCGACAAGTTAGCGACCAACGTGTACCTCCTGGTCATCGGTCGCCGCTTCCCAGCAGCATCACTGGGCTACTACTACCAGGCTCGCAGGTACCAGAGGATCCCATCGCTGCCGCTGGTAAGAGCACTCAACCAGGTCTTGTTGCCGCTCTTCTCCGGAGTCCAGACCAACGACGTTCTGCTCCGGCGGTTGACGGCCAAGGGGACACGCCTCCTGGCGTTCGTCTACTTCCCTGTGATGATCGGTTTGATCTGCGTGGCCGAGCCACTGATCCACGTTCTCTTGACCGCCAAGTGGCTTCCCGCTGTGCCGTACTTTCAACTGTTTTGCCTGGCGTCGCTTCCGTTCCCCCTATACGCCCTGAATCTCAGCCTGGTGAAGGCAAAAGGGGAGTCCGGATCGGTTCTACGTCTGGAATTCGTCAAGCGACTCATAGACTTCTCCGCCCTGCTCGTCACCTTTCGCTGGGGCATTGGATGGATCATCGTCGGTCAGATCGCAAGCGCGATCTCGGGGCTGGTCCTGACGACCTACTACACACAGCGGCTGGTCGGCTTCGGCCTCGGTTCGCTGGTTCGTCAAGCTGGGCCCTACCTGGCGTTTTCCGGCGCTATGGGGATCCTCGTCTACCAAATCACGGGTCTGGGGCTTCAGCCCGTTTCGCTTGTCCTCAGTCAGGTTGCCGCGGGCGTGCTGTTCTACTCGAGTGCGGCGTTCGTCCTGAGACTGCGTGCCGCGAGAGAGTTGTTGGAGTTGATACGGATTGGCCGGACTCCGGATTCGAAGTCCAGTGCCGGCCCGTGATAGGCAAGCGATGGGCCACAGTAGGCCAAACGAAACGAGGGGCGAACCAGTACACAAGCACGCCCCGTCTCAAGTAGTCTCGACAAGCGGAGGCCCAGAGTGAGCGGACAACAGAAGACGATTCTCGTGACCGGCGGCGCCGGCTTTATCGGCTCCCACCTCAGCGGTGCCCTTGTCGAGGCCGGGCACCGGGTTCTGATCATCGACAACCTCTCGAGTGGCTCGCGCGAGAACGTACCGAAGGGCTCTGAACTCCATGTGCTCGATATCGGAGACGTGGGCTCCTCCGACTTGATCCAGGATGAGAGGGTCGAGGTCATCGTCCATCATGCGGCGCAGATGGACGTGCGGCGATCAACCGAGGATCCTGTCTTCGACGCGCGGACGAACATCCTCGGGACGCTCAATCTCCTCACCGCAGCCGTCGCCGGCAGCGTCGAACAGGTGATCTTCGCCTCCACTGGAGGCGCAATCTACGGTGAGCAGGACAACTTCCCGGCGGATGAAAACCACCCGCAGAACCCGGT
>JAZDDE010000167.1:0-25466 GCA_036679495.1 Gemmatimonadota bacterium
ATGGCTGTTGGATCGGAATCCCGACTGGCTCTCCCGGGCCGAGGCGGGGGATCTGATCTTCGGCACGGTCGATAGCTGGATCGTGTACCGGCTCACAGGGGGACGCGTCCACGCCACAGATCACACCAACGCATCGCGCACGCTGCTCTACTCTATCGACGCACAGGCGTGGGATCCCGATCTGTGCGGCCTGTTTGGAGTTCCCGCCGCCATGCTTCCGGAGGTTCGCTCCTCGGCGGGCGACTATGGAGTCACGGATCCCGATGTATTCGGCGCCGAGGTGCCGGTGGCCGGAGTCGTCGGAGACCAGCAGGCAGCCCTCTATGGCCAGGGCGCATGGAGTGCGGACACCGCCAAGGCCACGTACGGGACCGGAGCGTTTGTTCTGCTCCATACAGGCGGCACGCGCAGAACGGCCCCGGATGGCGTACTTACGACGGCCGCGTGCGGGCCGCGAGGCGAGTTTGCCTATGCGTTCGAGGGATCGATTCTGATCGCCGGGGCGGCTATGCAGTGGCTACGGGATGGACTCGGATTGATCGAGGATGCGGCCGAGAGCGAAGCCATGGCCCGCGCGATAGATGACACGGGTGGGGTCTACTTCGTACCCGCATTCGCCGGTCTTGGGACGCCCTGGTGGGAGCCGCGGGCGCGAGGCACGGTCGTGGGCCTGACGCGCGGTACGCAGCGCGAGCACCTGGTCCGAGCTACTCTGGAAGCCATGGCATATTCGACACGCGACGTACTGGACGCGATGACCGAAGGCCGGGCCGACTCCATCGACAGCCTCCGGGCCGACGGTGGGGCGACCCGAAACGCATGGCTCATGCAGTTCCAGTCAGATGTTCTGGGCGTGCCTGTGATCGTCCCCTCGGCAGCGGAACTCACGGCGATCGGAGCCGCGGGGTTGGCCGGGCTGCAGACGGGCTTCTGGTCCGAACCCGAGCAGTTTCTTTCGGTCCGCGGCGCCGATCGAATTTTCGAGCCGAGCGCAGAGGGCCGATCCGCCGCGGAAGCGGGCCGAGATGGCTGGGACCGCGCGACGGCCACGGCCAGGTATTGGGCCGCGCGTGCGGGCGGCCCGGAATGACCATGCGACGTCCGATCAGAATCGGAGTCATCGGCTCGGCTCAGGCCACCGAACTAGCGGCCCGCCTGGCCCGGACGATCGGAGCCGCCCTCGCGCATGCGGAAGCGGTGCTCGTGTGCGGGGGTCGTGGTGGGGTCATGGCCGCGGCTGCGGCTGGCGCCGCCGAGGAAGGCGGGATCGTCGTAGGGCTGCTGCCGGGTGAGGACGCGGCCGGGGCAAGCAGTGGCGTAACGATTCCCATTCCCACGGGTCTGGGCGACGCTCGCAACACCCTCGTCGTGCGCGCCTCAGAGGTTCTTATCGCGGTATCGGGCGGGTGGGGGACTCTCAACGAAGCGGCTCTGGCGATGAAGCTTGGCCGGCCGCTGATCGGAGTCCACGACACGCTTGGGGACACCTTCAACATCGAACGGTTCTCTGACCCCTTCGCGGCCGTTGCCCGGGCCATTGAGCTGGCCACCGAGGCCCGCCTGGCCAGCGGCCCGGCGGCAGTCCGCCCGCGCCGCACGGAGCGACAACCCTCGTGATCGCCGTGGCCGTGTTCGGGGCGATCATGGCCATGCTCTTGGTAGCCGTTGTCGTCGCGCCCATGGTCGAGGAGGGCAGGCGCTCCAAGCCAGAGCCCGGTGGCGAAGCGGCCGTCCGCCTGGAACACGCTCTGGAAGCGCTGCGCCGGCTTCAATTCGACTACGAAACGGGTAAGCTCAATGATGAGGACTACGCGGCCCTCCGACGCGAGCACGCCGCCGACGCTATAGCGGCCAGAGACGAATTGGCAACGCAAGCCCCCGCAGAGTCCGGCACGCCGGCGGGAGAGTCCGGCGCGCCGGCCGGGGAGCCGAACTGTGCCACCTGTGGCTCGGTCGTGGCTCGATCGGTGCAGTTCTGCACTCACTGTGGCAGCCCTGTCCTGCAGCCGTCCGCTGAATCTGATGCTCCCCCTGGATAGCCGCGCCGTTGACCTCCGAAGCGACACCGTAACACGCCCCTCATCAGGCATGCGCGAAGCGATTGCGCAGGCCGAGGTGGACGATGATGTTCTCGGAAAAGATCCCACGGTGGATCGTCTTGAGCACCGGGTGGCGGATCTGCTTGGAAAAGACCAGGCTCTCTTCTTTCCAACCGGGACGCAGGCCAACCAGGCTGCGCTCCTGCTTCACACGCGGCCAGGAACTGAGGCGCTGTGCGAGGCCGAGGCCCACATCTACCATTATGAGATGGCGGACGCCGCGATGCTCGCGGGCGTACAGCTGCTGCGCGTGCCATCGGAGGGCGGCAGGGTCGATCCGGAGGCGGTGGAAGCAGCCATTCGTCCGGGCGACCGGCATCATCCGGTGACGAGTCTCGTCTGCGTCGAGAATACCCACAACATGCATGGTGGGGTCGTGCTTTCACTCGACAGGCTCGCAGCGATCCGGCAGGTAGCTGTCCGGCACGATTTGCCCGTCCATTTGGACGGAGCCCGGCTCTGGAACGCGTCCGAGGCTTCCGGCGTGCCTCTCTCCGACTATGCCTCCTGCGCGGACACCGTAATGGTGTCTCTCAGCAAGGGTCTGGGCTGTCCCATCGGTTCACTCCTGGTGGGTCCGACGGAGGTGATTGAGCGGGCCTGGGCGGTGCGAAAGCGGCTTGGTGGCGGAATGCGTCAGGTCGGAATTCTCGCCGCAGCCGGGCTGTATGCCCTGGACCACAACCTGGGGCGCCTTGGCGAGGATCACGCGAGAGCCGCCCGCCTGGCCCAGGCCTGCACTGACATTCCCGGCCTGTCGGCTGCCATGCCGGATTCGAATATCGTGATGATTCAGGTAGCTGCTCCCCGGACCCCTGAGCGGATCGCTGTAGCGCTCGAGAACCGAGGCGTATTGGTTCTTCCGGCCAGCCCCACCAAACTGCGGGCGATTACGCACCTCGATGTAGACGATGCCGGAATCGAGCTCGCGATCGAGGCTCTGAGGGACAGCCTGCGTGAGTCCTGAGAGGAGGATACGTTGGGCGTCCGCCGCCGCCTCCGGGGAAACCAGGGCAGAGAGCGGATCCTGACGCAGAAGGGCATGCGCAGGGATCACGACCAGCATGAGGAGAACCGAAATGAGCGTCGCAAAAGTAACAGAAATCAGTGCATCTTCGCCGAACAGCTTCGACGACGCGGTCAAGGTAGGGATCGCGCGAGCATCACAGACGCTGAAGGGAATCAAGAGCGCCTGGGTCAACGAGATGAACGTCGATATCAGGGACGGCCAGGTCACAGCGTATCGGGTAAATATGAAGATTACGTTTATTCTGAACGACTAGCTCCCCACCAATTTTCGCCCCGGATCGGGGCGCCGACCGAGTTCCGGTCCGGCTGCCCCGACAGCGGCGTGGTCCTCGCACCGCTCTGACTCGGCCCTCGCACCGAGTTCCCCCTTGATAGCCAATTGAGGCTGTCAGCACAGGCTTCCCACGCCAATAAAGGCGAAACTCCCAGCTGGACTTTCGCAATTTGTTCGGTTTTGCTATACTGAGCTTTCTGAGCCGACAAACTCACTACTCATCCCGATTTGAGGATATGCTGCGATGGCAATGGAGATGACCGAAGAGAAAGAAAAGGCCCTCGGCGTGGCGATTAACCAGATCGAGCGCCAGCACGGAAAGGGCGCCATCATGCGCCTGGGCGTGGACGGTGTTCGCGTCAAGATGGAGTGTATTTCCACAGGGTCGTTGGCTCTCGATCATGCCGTGGGTATCGGCGGCATTCCCCGTGGCCGTGTGACAGAAATCTTCGGCCCGGAGTCTTCGGGCAAGACAACTCTCACCCTGCATGTCATCGCGAACGCCCAAGCCACAGGCGGCGTCGCCGCTTTCATCGATGCGGAGCATGCTCTCGATATCGAGTACGCCGAGAAACTAGGCGTAGATGTCGAGAACCTGCTCGTATCGCAGCCGGATACGGGCGAGCAGGCTCTGGAAATCGCCGAGGTACTGGTCCGCTCCGGAGCGCTCGACGTGGTGGTTATCGACTCGGTCGCCGCTCTTGTTCCCCGCGCTGAAATCGAGGGCGAGATGGGCGATACCCACGTCGGCCTGCAGGCCCGGCTCATGTCCCAGGCGCTTCGGAAATTGACGGGTGCCATTGGTCGCTCGAACACGTCTGTGGTCTTCACGAACCAGATTCGAGAGAAGATCGGCGTCATGTTCGGTAGCCCTGAGACCACCTCAGGCGGGCGGGCTCTGAAGTTCTATGCCTCGGTTCGCCTCGACATCCGGCGCATCGCTTCGATCAAAGACGGCACTGAGCAAGTGGGGAATCGGACCAGGGTAAAGGTAGTGAAGAACAAGTGCGCCCCGCCGTTCCGGCAGGCGGAATTCGACATCATGTTCAATGAGGGCATTAGCCGAGAGGGTGCGCTCGTGGACCTCGGAGAAGAACACGGCGTTGTAGAGCGGTCCGGTGCGTGGTACTCGTTTGGCGAAGATCGGATGGGCCAGGGTCGGGAGAACTCGAAGGCGTTTCTCAAGGAAAATCCCGACATCGCGAACGAAATCGAGATAGGCGTGAAGGTTGCGATGGGTATGTTGTCCATCGCCGAGCCTGAGGAGGGTGGGGAGACTGAAGGCGAGGCTGACCACGGTTCAGTCGAGACCACGCCCCGTACGTCCGGCGCCCCGATCGAGGTTCCAGCGCACGCCTGACAAAGGGGCTATATCCGCTCCGGCCGCGGCCGAGTCCGGTCCCGACGCTGAGAAGGCGGCGATGGAGGCCGCCCTCCGCTACCTGGATTATCGGCCCCGAAGCACTGCCGAGGTGCGCCGGCGTCTTCGCCGAGATCGGTATTCGAGTCCACACACTGAACAGGTTCTCCGCCGTTGCTCAGAACTCGGATATCTGAACGACCAAGCGTTTGCTGAGGCCTGGATCCGCGATCGTATCCGTCTGAAACCTTGCGGAACGGTGCGGCTTCGATCCGAGCTCATGCGCAGAGGTCTGAGGACAGAGGATATTGACGCGGCGATCGCCGAGGTATTCGAGGAGGAACAGGTTTCAGACGCGACGCTTCTCCAGGAGGTGGCTGAGCGGCGCTGGGTCCGGCTCCAGTCGTCGAAGGCATCGAAGGCGCCCACCAGGCTGTTCACGTATCTGACACGCCGAGGTTTCGCGGCGCCGGCCGCGCGCGAAGCGGTTCGCCGACTCTCGGCTACCGGGGACGATCACACCTGAGGTTGGCCACCGTCCGCATGCGGGCCCTCTCCCGAGCCACCGATTGCAGCGGCGGGCACTTTCCCGGCATATTCTCCTGACAATTCCCGGCGCCGAGTGCGCCCGACCGTTTGGCTAACCACTGGGTCACCCGAGCCGCATGAAAGCACACGAGATTCGGTCTCGTTTTATTGAATACTTTGAGACGAAGGGGCACGTCCACCTGCCCTCCAGCTCGCTCGTGCCGGAGGACGATCCGACCCTGCTTTTCACCAACGCGGGGATGGTCCAGTTCAAGCGCAGCTTCACCGGAGAAGTAGGCCCGCCCGCTCCTCGAGTGGTGACGTCGCAGAAGTGTCTCCGGGTTAGCGGCAAGCACAACGATTTGGAAGAGGTGGGCAGGACGGCGCGGCACCACACGTTCTTCGAGATGCTGGGCAATTTCTCGTTTGGCGATTACTTCAAGCGTGAAGCCATTGCCTACGCCTGGGAGTTCGTCACAGGCGAGCTTGGCTTGGACCCGGCTCGGCTGTGGGCCACCGTGCACCACTCGGACGATGAAGCGGCCCGGATCTGGCTCGAGACTACAGACCTCCCTCCGGGTCGTGTGCTCAAGCTGGGTGATAAGGACAACTTCTGGCAGATGGGCGATGTCGGGCCGTGTGGACCGTGTTCGGAGCTCCACTATGACATGCGTCAGGCTGGCGCGCCGAGCCTTACTGAGGATGAGTTCGTCGAGGCAGGCGACGCCGACGCGTTCATGGAGATTTGGAACCTGGTGTTCATGCAGTTCGAACGATCAGAGGCCGGCGACGACCCGCTTCCGGCCCCCTCGATCGATACTGGAGCCGGGCTCGAACGCATCGCCGCAATACTTCAAGGCACCACGACGAATTACCACACCGATCTCTTTCTCCCGATCATTTCGGCCGCTGAGGAAATCATAGGGAGGCCGTACTCCAAGGATCCGGCCGACTGGGAGGCCGGACTGGCGTTTCGGGTAATGGCTGACCACGCACGGGCCGCCGCGTTCATGCTTTCCGACGGAGTGTTTCCCTCCAATGAAGGCCGGGGGTACGTGCTGCGCCGGATTCTTCGCCGGGCTGGAAGATATGCCTGGCTTCTCGGGCGCCGCGAGGCCACGCTCGACACGTTGGTCGGTGTCGTGGCAGACACCATGAGTGAAGCATATCCCGAGCTGGCTGCCCGGCGAGATCACCTGCTGTCCACGACCAGGGCCGAAGAGGAGCGCTTCTTGGCGACCATAGACGCCGGTATGCACCGCTTCGATGACGTTGCACCGGCCGGGTCTACGGGAGTGATCCCTGGCGACGAGGCGTTTCGCCTCTACGACACGTTCGGTTTTCCGCTCGACTTGACCCAGCTCATGGCCGCAGAGCGTGGCTATCAGGTGGATGAAGCGGGGTTCGAGACGGCGCTTTCTGAGCAGCGTGAACGATCGCGCGGTGTCGTGATTCCAACTGGCAAGGCCAAGCTCGGCGGGCACGCGCCAAGTATTCTGACTGAAGTTAGCGGAGAGCAGGAATTCGTCGGATATGACGAACTAACAGTCGAGACGCCTGTGATCGGATTCTCGAAGACCGACGATGGAAGGGTTACATTCGCCCTCTCCCGAAACCCGTTCTACGCGGAGGCGGGAGGCCAGGTCAGCGACCGGGGACGAGTCGCCGGAGACGGCTGGGTGGTCGAGGTGGACACGGTGACTAGAGATGCCAAGGGGAACACGCTGGTCGAGGGCCCGATAACACAGGGCGAGTTGGAAGCGAGGCCGGATCTCGTCATGGCGACGGTTCCGGAGCCTGTTCGCCGCGACACCGAGAGAAACCACACGGCGACCCACCTGTTACACGCGGCGCTGCGCAGCGAACTGGGCGCACACGTGCAGCAAGCCGGTTCGCTCGTGGCGCCGGATCGTCTCCGTTTCGACTTCAACCACCACGGCCCGTTAAGCCCTGCTGAGCGCGAGGCAGTCGAGCGTCGGGTCAATCGGGCGATCTGGGACAATGGGCCCGTCGAGACTGACCAAAGGAACTACCGCGACGCACTAGAGTCGGGCGCCATGGCGTTGTTCGGCGAGAAATACGGAGATGTGGTGCGTGTGGTGAGCGTGCCTGGCGTCAGCACCGAGCTGTGCGGTGGCTGCCACGTGCGTTCGACCGGTCAAATCGCCCAGTTCCGCATCACCTCTGAGACTAGCGTGGCTGCAGGGGTGCGCCGAATTGAGGCGGTGACGGGCGAGCGCGCCTACGAGCGAGCGGTGTCAGCGGAGAGGACGCTGACCGAGCTCGCGGATGCACTTCGAACGACTCCCGATCAACTCGCGGCCCGGCTGGGGTCAATGATTTCCGAGAAGGAGCGGCTGCAAGAGCAATTGGCTGAGAGGCAAGGCGAAGATTCCGCCGGTCTGGCGAAGCGGGTCGTGTCGGGTGGTGACGATCTTCCCGGGCCCGGCGGAACTATGGTCAGCGGCGAAGTGGAGCTGTCGTCCGGCGCCGATCTGCGAAAGTTCGGGGATCAACTGCGCGGAGAACTCTCGTCCGGAGCCGCTATCGTCCATGTCACCGTGCCTTCTTCGTCCATGTCACCGTGCCTTCTGAGGGGCAGGCCGCGTTCGTGGCGGTGGCCACAGACGACTGGATAGGCAGGGGTCTCAAGGCGGGCGACCTCGTGCGTATCGCGAGCAAAGCTACCGGATCAGGAGGTGGCGGAAAGCCCCACCTCGCCCAGGGTGGGGTTGGAGATCCCGAACGCGTCGCTGAGGCGCTCCTGGATGCGCGGGAGCACGCGTTCGGGGTGGCGGCGGATGCGGGCGCCAAGTGAGACGCGACCCGACGGCTGCGAAGTCAGATGCCTGGACGGATGCCACGCTGCGGTGGCTCGAACCCCGTCTGAAGGACGTTCCCGAGGAGTTGGCTGTGGAGATTGAGCGCTGTGTGCGCTCGGCGACGCCGAACGGTCCGGGGGACGACATCGTCACCGAGACGCTGGCTGCCAGCGCTCTAGCGGCCCTGGACAGGGTCGTCGCGTCTCCGCAGACACGGGATAGCGCGGCGCGGCTATTGGCCGCGGATGCCTGTCTGACCTATGCGTTCGAGTCCGGCGCAGACCGTTGCGGCGACTTGTCGGGACTGGCTGAGCGCCTGGGTCTTCAGGGAGAACTCGGTGCGCGCCTGAGGGCCGCGCTGGCTGAGCACTCCGGGACTGCGTGAACACGTTTCCGCTCGTTGACATCCACTGCCACTTCGTGCCGGGAGTCGACGACGGAGCGCGCACCCTGGAAGACGCGCTCTCGTACCTCAGCGGGTTCGTAGACAAAGGAATCCAGCGTGTGGTGACCACACCGCATCTCGACGCCGGAGGTGTAGCCGGCCGTCGGCGCCAAGCGATTGACGAGGCCTATGCGGAGCTCGAGAGCGCCGTTCGCGAATACGTTCCCGGGCTGCAGTTGGGAGGATCGTTCGAGATTCGACTGGAGGACCCAGACATAGATCTGGCGGATCCCCGTCTCGGCCTTGGAACTGGGGGACATCTCCTGGTCGAATTTCCGATGCTTCTCCTTCCGGCATACCCGGACCGAATCCTGGACGTGGTCCACGGACAAGGTTGGGTACCTGTACTGGCGCACCCCGAGAGGTATGCCGGTATCGAGCAGGGGTACGCCTGGATTCCGCGTTGGCGGGACACCGGCGCCGTTATGTGCGTTAACGCCGGCAGTCTGTGGGGGGAGTATGGGTCCGAGGCCCAGCGGGTCTCCCGGCGCATGCTGACGGACGGCCAGGCGGACGTTATCGCGTCCGATCACCATTCGCGGCCCGGCCGGGCCGTGGACCTCGCGGATGGGCTCGCTTTTCTTCAGGCAGCCGGGTGTGAAGAACAGGCTCGCCTCTTGATGTCCACCAACCCGGCCGCCGTACTGGACGGGGAATCACTCACCCCGGTGCCAGGTTGCGACCTGCGGCGCGGCTGGAAGAGCCGCCTGCGCTCTATGCTGAGACGAAGCCAGTGAATGATTCCTCAGCGGAGCGCAGCCTGCCGAGCCTCAAACCCCCTGTTCCGGTGCGGGAACTGGCGCAGCGACTTGAGGACGCTGGATATGAAGCGTGGGCTGTTGGCGGTGTCATCCGGAATGCGCTCCTGGGCCGCGAGTCCGGCGCCGCCGGCCTTGGCCAACTCGGTTGGCCTGACTGGGATCTCGCCACAAGTGCCACGCCGGAGGAGGTGCAGGGTCTGTTTCGGAGCACGATCCCGATCGGGGTGGAGCACGGTACCGTAGGCGTGCTCGGCTCTGACGAGGTCATGTACGAAGTGACCACGTTTCGCCGAGATGTCCAGACGGACGGACGGCACGCGGTAGTCGAGTTTGCCGATTCGATCGTTGAAGACCTGTCCCGGCGTGACTTTACGATCAACGCCCTCGCGTGGCGGATCATCGGCGGCGAATGGCTCGATCCGCACGGCGGCGAGGACGATCTGCGGCGTGGATTGCTGCGTGCCGTCGGCGACCCGGTGGAGCGCTTTGCCGAGGACTATCTCCGGGTTCTGCGAGGACTACGATTCGCCGGGACTTTCGGCCTGGAGATCGAACGAGAAACAGAGGACGCGCTTCGAGATGCGGTTCCGCACCTGGATCACCTGTCTGCTGAGCGAGTCCGTGAGGAACTCCTCAAGACACTGGCGACGGAAAAGCCCTCCGAAACTCTGCGGACCTATGGTGAGGTCGGCGTCTTCGAGGTGTGGTATCCCGAACTATCAGGAGCCGCGCTCGAGGAGTCGTGGCAGCCGCTCCTGGCCTCGATCGACCGTTTGCGTCCGTTTCGCCCGCTCCTCCGGGTAGCGCGGCTGTGTATGGTGGAGACCGCAGAGCTGGAGGCGCTCCCGGACCGCGCGGAACGGTTGTTGAGCCGCCTCAGGTTTTCGAACGCCGACGTGCGTCAGGTGAGCCATCTGGTCACACATTTTTCCTCCATCCCGGGGCCGTTGGATTCGGATGCGACTCTCCGTGAATGGCTGGCCCAGGCGACCGGACGCACCTGGACGGACGTCCTTCGAATTCGCGCCGCGGAGGCCCGGGTCAGCGGATCTGAGGAACAGCAACGGTCGCTGGCTTTCGTATGGAGACGACTCCATGAGCAGGTCTTGAGTCGTGCGCCACTGCTTCTTTCCGATCTCCGGGTGGGAGGGGAGGATCTGATCGCCCTGGGGGTTCCGGAGGGGCCGGCCGTCGGGCTACTGCTCGAGGAGCTACATGGCGAAGTGTTGGAGGATCCCGAGCTGAATGACCCCGAACGCCTGCTCGAGTTGGCGCGGGAGCTCATGAACATGGCGGGCCTCGGCCGTCCGGAGGGAGCGTGATCGACGTCTCGCCGGTCGTGGATCGAGCCATCCTGGTCGCCGCACCACTATCCGATGAGCCACAGGCTCTGGTGGGTGAACATCTCGAAGAGCTGGAGCGACTGGTCGATACCGCGGGGGCCGAAGTTTGCGGCACGCTGGTGCAGCGTGTGACATCTCCGCATTCGGCGTTCTATATCGGAAGCGGCAAGGTGGACGAACTGAGGCTGCTGGCCGAATCGGCCGAGGCCACGCTGATCGTATTCGATGAGAATCTGAGTCCAGCGCAGGGCTCGGCACTCGAGACGCGCCTTGGGATTCGAGTCATGGATCGGACCGAAGTGATCCTGGACATTTTCGCGCTGCGGGCCCGCACCGCCGAGAGTCGCTTGCAGGTAGAGTTGGCGCAGCTCCAGTACGTGCGAACGCGACTGAAGCGAATGTGGACCCACCTTTCGCGGACGCAGGGTGGGATCGGAACGCGCGGTCCCGGAGAGACGCAGCTCGAGACGGATCGCCGAATCATTGACAGGCGGATTGCCCGGCTGCGCCGTGAGTTCAAGCACATCCAGAAATCCCGGGAAACCCGCCGCCAGGGTCGTGGTGAGTCGCTGCAACTCACCTTGGTCGGATACACGAACGCCGGCAAGTCGTCTCTGCTGAAGGCTCTTTCTGGTACTGACGTGTTCGTGGAAGATCGGTTGTTCGCCACGCTGGACTCAGCAACCCGCTCAGTCGATCTGGGAGATGGCTACGCGGCTCTCATCACGGATACAGTCGGATTCATTCGCAAGCTTCCGCATCACCTGGTAGCCTCGTTTCGGGCTACTCTGGAAGAGGTCCAGGAAGCCGACCTGCTGCTGCATGTAATCGACGCCTCCAGCCCCAGTTGGCAGCACCAGGTCGATGCCGTGAATGAGGTGCTGGCGAGTTTGGAGTCGTTGAATCAGCCCACACTTCACGTTTTCAACAAGACGGACCAACTCACCCATGAGGAGGAGAAGACCCTCGCGGCACGAACGGAGGGCACGTTCGAACCGAGCGTGCTCACGTCGGTCCGGGAGCCGCACGGGCTCGACACTCTCCTCGCGGCCCTCCGCGACCAGGCTCGGGCGACGCGCCCTACGGTCGTTGTGACTTTACCGGTAACGGACGGTCGGCTCCTGGCCGAAGCATATCGCGAGAGCGAAGTTCTGGAACGGCTCGACGGCGCAGCGACGATTCAGATAACCGCGCGCGTTCCTCTGGCTGTCCTGGGCCGTTGGCGCCGTCTCCCCGGCATCAGTATCGCCGAGCCGGACGCGGCCTAAGTGTGAGCGGAAAGGGCGCTGTAGCCGTCGTTGGCCCGGGGCGGTTGGGCTCGTCTCTGGCCGCGGATCTCGCCCACACCGGCCCCTTTTCCGACGTGGTGTTGGTCGGGCGCAAGGAGGGACCACCGGAGGCGATCGCCGACCTGCTGACCCGCGCCGGGTCGGCGCTGACCTACTCTGTGTGGCCGCCCGAGACGCCGGCCTGCATCGTGTTCTGCGTGCCCGACGATGACCTGGCCGATACGGCAGCACACTGGGCTCGTCTGATGGGATCTAGTCCCGAAATAGAGCGGCCCGGTGTGGCCTTGCATGTCAGCGGTGTCCATGATCACACGGCCCTGCGCGACCTGGGCCGCCTCGGCTGGTCCACCGGCTCATGGCACCCCCTGAAGGCGCTGGCCGGGGCGGGCCAGGGGCAACTCTCTGGCGTGACTTTCGGAGTGGAGGGAGATCCAGCCGCGGTGAGGGTCGCCGCCGAGTTGACGCGGTCCGTGGGCGGGGAAGTGCTTCATATCCGGCCGGGGCACAAGGCGTCGTACCATGCTGCCGCCGTGTTCGCGTCGAACTACCTGGCGGCCTGCCTGCACGCCGCGCAGCAACAGCTGGCTGTCGCCAGTGACGGCGCGGAGTTCGGTGCCCTGCTGTCGCTGGCTCGTTCGGCCATCGATAGCGTTGAGAGACACGGACTGGAAAGGGGCATCACCGGCCCGCTCACGCGCGGCGACACCGGCACGATCCGGGCCCACCTTGCCGCTCTCGACCCTGCCCGAGGTAGGCTATATCGTGCCCTCGGAATCGAACTCCTGGCAGCCGTTGAGCCGCGCCTCCAGCCCGAAAAATTGCTCGAGCTTCAAGAGCTGCTGGAAGAAACTCCACCCTCTGGGCAGGAACCCTAATGCGGTTGTTCGTCAACGTTGACCATGTGGCCACTGTCCGCGAGGCTCGGCGATCGGTCGAGCCGGATCCGGTCGAGGCTGCCGTACTGGCCAAGGCGGGAGGGGCGGACGGGATTACTGTCCACCTTCGCGAGGACCGGCGGCACATACAGGATCACGATCTGGAACGTCTTCTCGAAATCGCCCGCGGCGGGGTGAACCTGGAAGTAGCGGCCGAGGAGGATGTTCTGACGATCGCGGAGCGGCTGCGTCCGGCGCAGGTCACACTGGTGCCGGAGAAGCGGGAAGAGATTACGACGGAGGGGGGGCTCGACCTCGGGGGTAGGGGTCTCGATCGTGTGGGTGCCGCCGTAGCGCGGCTTCGCGCCGCTGGCATCCGGACATCGTTGTTCGTCGATCCGGTTCGGGAGGTCATTGAAGTGTGTGCGGAGCTTCAAGCCGACGCGGTCGAGCTACATACGGGAGAGTACTCGAATGCCAACGACTCTGCGCGTGAAACGCAGCTCATTCGGCTGACCCACTGCGCGGAGCTGGCGGCTAAGCTCGGGCTCGCCGTGCACGCCGGACACGGGCTCACCTATGAAAACGTGGGTCCGGTAGCCGCCATTGAGGTGTGCGAAGAGTTGAATATCGGCCATTCCATCGTGAGCAGGGCCATTTTCGCGGGAATGGTCAGAGCGGTCGAGGAGATGCGCATCGCGGTCGACACGGCCCGCGTCGAGCGATGACCCGCCGCCGCGTCCTCGCCGTCGTAGGAACCGGCATGGCTGTCGCGCTTCTCTGGTGGACCCTGCGCGATGTATCGGCCAGCGAGGTCCTGACCGAGATCAGCGCGTCCGACCCACTCCTGCTCCTGGCCGCGGTGGCGGTCGCCACGTTCAGCTTTGTGCTCCGTGCGCTTCGCTGGCACGTACTCCTGCTTCCCCGCTTCGACCAGACATCGTTCAACTCGCGGTTTGGCGCGACCTGCGTCGGCTTCATGGCGAACAATCTGCTCCCGGCCCGAATCGGCGAATTCGCCCGCGCAGCGGCCTTGTCGCGGTCTGCGGGCGTGCCTCTCGCGCCGTCCCTGGCGTCGCTGGTTGTTGAGCGCATCTTCGATGGTGTCGTCCTGGCGCTCATACTGTTCGGAACGATGGCCCTGCCGGGCTTCCCTGGCGTCGGCGAAGGCGGTGCGGCCCTACAGCGAACGGCGACGGTCGCCGCGGCGCTCTTCGGCGCGGGCATGATCGTCCTGTGGGCCATGGTTCGTCGTCCCGGCTCAGCCTTGCGGGCCTTCGAGCATAGCGTGGGCAGGCTGCTCCCGACCCACCTGACCGACAGGGCTATTTCCGCGCTCGAGTCCTTCATAGAGGGTCTCGGCGCGCTGCACCATCCGGGCGTTTTTCTGGCTACGCTTGGCTGGACCGTCGCGGTCTGGGTCTGCCTGGCCGCATCGCTCTGGCTCGGCCTCCTCGCGTTCGGCATCGAGGGTCCCGGACTGGCCGGTTCGATGTTCCTTCAGTCCGTCATTGCGTTCGCTGTCGCCCTGCCGTCCACGCCGGGATTCTTCGGGCTGTTCGAGGCGGCTTCGCGGGTCGGGCTGACCGTATACGGCGTTTCGGCCACCGAGATCGTCTCGTTCGCGACCAGCTACCACATCCTGACCTTTGTGCCCGTCACGGTCCTTGGGCTTATATACGTCCGTTCCTTCGGCCTGAGTTGGTCGGACATGCGGAGGGGTGACGAGATCGCCGAGGCCACCCTCGCTCCAGGGGGAGAGGAAGCAGGCGCGACCGGCTCCACCGACCGATGAGCGGGCGCCAGCCGCGGACATACCGGGCGCGTGCAAAGGTGAACCTTTGGCTGAGCGTGGGTCACAGACGAGCCGATGGGTACCACTCGGTGGATACCGTTTTTCTGGCTCTGGAGCTGGCTGACGAGATCGGTCTCTCAGCCGCGGATCGGCCTGGCCTGGACGTGGCGGGTGATCCGAGCGTCCCGACCGACGCAGAGAATCTTTGCTGGCGCGCCCAGGCGTTATTCGCGGAGACCGTCCCAGCGGCACGCGGCGGCCACCAGCGGATTCACCTCCGGAAACGGATCCCGGCGGGGGCGGGTCTCGGCGGCGGAAGCACGGATGCGGCAGCCGTTCTCCTGGCGCTGAACGAAGCGTTCGGAGCCCCGCTTAGTACCGCGCAGCTCGGCAGTCTGGGCGCCGAACTCGGCAGCGATGTGCCGTTCTTCCTGTCGGGAAGTGCGATGGCGATCGCCTCAGACCGGGGCCAGGACGTGGTGCCACTCCCGGCTCCTCCCGCTCGTTCAGTACTGGTACTCGTGCCGGACTTCAGCATATCGACTGCTCACGCCTACGGTTGGCTTGACGAAGACCGCGGGCCGGAGCCGATCCCGCGCTCGTCGACCGGCGTGGCCCCGGACGAGCGAAACACTCTCGCCGACTGGGAGAGCCTAAAAGCATTCGCGGCGAATGACTTCGAGGGACCCGTGTTCCGCCGCCACCCGATTCTGCAAACGGGAAAGCGTAGGCTGCTGGAGGCTGGCGCGTCTGTGGCCCTATTGTGCGGAAGCGGCTCGTGTCTGTTCGGAGTGTTCGAGAGCTCAGACGCGAGAGATCGCGCGGCACGCAGTATTCCAGCCGATGCTCCTGGCGAACACCCGTTCCGCGCCATTAGGACTCACACCATGGAGCCGTCCAAACCCAGTTGACGCTGTGCGCGTCAGGCGGGCATCTTCGGCCTGGTAGCGAGCTTTCTGGCCCCTCGTCTAATGGCAAGACCCCGGCCTTTGGAGCCGGTAATCCAGGTTCGAATCCTGGGGGGCCAATCGTCCATCCCTTTTTTGCGTACCCGAATCACATGTGAGGTAGGCGGTGAAGCACCGCAACCGGCTCGCCGACCAACAGAGCCCATATCTCCTGCAGCACGCCTCCAACCCCGTGGACTGGTTCCCCTGGGGCCCGGAAGCGCTACAGCGAGCTCACGATCTAGACCGACCGGTGTTCTTGTCGATCGGGTATTCGACCTGTCACTGGTGCCACGTCATGGAGCGCGAGTCGTTCGAGGATGAAGAAGTGGCGGCTTTGATGAACGAGGCGTTCATCAGCATCAAGGTCGACCGCGAAGAACGCCCCGATATCGATTCTATCTACATGAAGGTGTGCCAGCTGATGACCGGTAGCGGCGGCTGGCCCCTAACCGTAGTGATGACGCCCGACGGCGAGCCCTTCTTCACGGGCACTTACTTTCCCAAGCACAGCCGGTCGGGCCGCCTCGGGATGACCGATCTCATCCCCAGGATTCAGTCCGTGTGGCAGCAGCGGCGTGCCGAAATCGTACAGTCGGCCCAGCATGCGACACGCGTCCTGCGAGAGCTGTCTCAGGTGGCGCCTACCGGCGAGCTGACGCCAGAAGACCTGCAGGAGGCACACGATAGGCTACGTTCCTCATACGATCCCCGGTTCGGCGGATTCGGATCCGCTCCCAAGTTTCCCTCGCCACACACACTCATGTTCGTTCTCCGCCACTGGCGCCGGACGGGCGATGCCACCTCGCTCGAGATGGTCGATTCGACCCTCAGAGCCATGCGCCGGGGAGGAATTTTCGATCAGGTCGGATACGGCTTTCACCGGTACTCCACCGACACCGAGTGGCTCGTACCGCACTTCGAAAAAATGCTGTATGACCAGGCCCTGCATATCACGGCATACGTCGAGGCTTATCAGGCGACCGGCGACGCTCTGTTTTCGCGCACGGCACGCGAGACGATCGAGTACGTCAGCCGCGATCTTCTCGACTCCGGCGGCGCCTTCTATTCAGCCGAGGATGCGGATAGCGAGGGCGAGGAGGGAAAGTTCTATGTCTGGACGCAGGACGAGCTTCGAGCCTGTCTTCCCTCGCCGGAGTTTGACGAAGTGTCCTCCAGATTCAACGTTGCGGAGGGCGGCAACTTCCGGGATGAGTCTACAGGTCAGCTGACGGGAGCCAATATCCTACACTTGTCGGGCGATGCCTGGCTCAAGGGAGGGGAGACTGAGCCGGACGCCGACCGGGTACTCTCGGCAGCTCGTTCCAAGCTGCTGGCGGTGCGGTCGGAACGAGTGCGACCTCACCTGGACGATAAGGTACTGACCGACTGGAACGGTCTGATGATTGCCGCCCTCGCCAAGGCTCACTCCGCTCTGGGAGTCGAGTCGTACGGCCAGATGGCAACGCGTGTAGCTGACTTTTTGCTGACCACGATGCGAAACGACAGTGGCCGGCTGCTCCACCGCTACCGGGCCGGCGAGGCCGCGATAGACGCGACGGCGGAAGACTACGCGTTCCTGATCTGGGGGCTGCTGGAGCTGTACGCTTCGACAGTCGAGCCTCGGTGGCTCCGGGTCGCTCTCGAATTGTCCGGCGAGCTCGCTCAGAGCTTCGAGGACGCGGACGGGGGCGGAGTCTACCTGACGGCAGAGGACGCTGAACCGTTGATCGTCCGCCCCAAGGAGACTCAAGACGGAGCGCTGCCATCGGCGAATTCGGTCACGTACCACAACCTTCAGCGGTTGTTTCGCCTCACGGGCGATCCCGTGCATGCTGAGAGAGCCGACCGGCTGGCCCGTGGCTTATCCGGATTCGTGGCTTCAGCGCCGCTCGGACATCTTCATTTTCTCTCCGGCGCCGAGTTTGCGCGCGGTCCTGTCCGCGAATTGGTCGTCGTCGGAGAGCCACGCGCGCCAGACACAGACGCCCTACTAGGGGTGGCCAGGCAGGGATTTCGCCCTCGGCTCGTTTGGCTCCTCAAGGCGCCAGGCGAAGCAGGTCGGGAACTGGCCGAGCTCGCACCTTTTACCCGGGATCTTACCGTCCGAGACGGGCGGGCGACGGCATATCTGTGCGAGGATTTCGCGTGCGGTCTTCCGCTCGAGGAGCCTGACGAACTCAGGGAACGACTCGGCCCCTAGGCGGCCGGTACCGTGCGCCCGCTGGCCCAGTTTCGAAGGCTGGTAACCCGCTCGGCCATGGTCACGGAGAGTGGGACTGCCGCCTCGATCTCTCGGAGCAGAATCTCGGTGGTGAGTTCTGACTTCTCGGCGTACGCAGTGTACAGTCCAGCCACGACGGCCTGCTCCAGTTCGGCCCCGGAGAATCCATCGCTGCATCCGACCAGCCTATCCAAGTCGTAGTCCTCAGGCTGTCTGCCTCGCCGCTCCAGATGCAGCGCAAGAATCTCCCGGCGAACGTCCGGCCGGGGCAAATCGATGAAGAAGAGTTCGTCGAAGCGGCCCTTACGGAGCAGCTCTGGGGGCAGGGCAGATACGTTGTTTGCGGTCGCAACCACGAACACTCCCGGTTCGCGCTCCTGGAACCAGGTCAGGAACGAGCCGAGCAGCCGAACGGACGTTCCGCCATCTTTTTCTCCTCCCCCGCCCGCGAATCCCTTCTCGATTTCGTCTATCCAGAGAACGACCGGAGCCATCGCCTCGACGGTGGCGAGTGCCCGTCGAAGATTCTTCTCGGTCTCGCCGATGAACTTGTCGTAGAGTGTTCCCGGGTCGAGCCGCACCAGGGGGAGTTGCCATTCTGCCGCTACGCTTCTGGCCAGAAGACTCTTACCGCAGCCTTGCACCCCCAAGAGGAGCACGCCTTTCGGCGGTTCGAGTCCGAATTGGCGCGCTTCTGCAGACAGTGCGGCACGTCTCTTTGACAGCCACTCCTTTAGTCGGGCCATCCCACCAACCGATTCGGGTTCCTCTGCGGGTGGGAAGAACTCGAGCAGGCCCTCTCCGCCGAGAGCCTCGCGCTTGACCTCCAGTGCGCGGGCGATGTCAGCCCGGTCGAGCCGTCCGTCGTCCAGCATCGCACGATAGACCGCTCTTCGGATCTCATCCCGGCTCAGGCCTTGCAGAGCTCGGGAAAAGGCCTCGGCTTCCTCCTGCGTCAGCTCGACCTCTACACGTCCCGCGGACTTGAACTCCTGTACTACCCGCCGCACCTCGCGAAATACCTCGTCGGGACCTGGGAGGGACAGTACGAAAGGCACGCTGTGCCGCCGGAGCTCCGTGGGCAATTCAATGCTCGGGCCGGACAACACCAGTGCTCGTTTGTCACCGGCGCAGGTGGCCGCCACCTCTCGCAGCTTGCGGGCCACTACGGGGTCGGAAACATACGGCTGAAAATCAGCCAGGAGAAAGATTCCGTCTATGTCCGAAGCTTCGATGTGCGCCAGAGCTTTCGTCGGATCTCCGGTATCGTACACACTCGAATCCAGACCATCACGCACAAGACCGCCAGTCCGGCTCCACGTGAAGAACGGAATGGCCTGACCGGCAGCGACCCGCCGAAGAACCTCCACGAGTCGAGACTCATCGGTCGTTTCGACCGTGATGATGGGATAGCGAGATCGTATCAGCAGGTCTAGGTCGGCGGCTGCATTCATCGCCAAAAAATACCGAAGGACGTGTGTTCCGGACAGGTCGCTTTCAGCTCGACTGGCCGTCTCGAGCTCTTCTTGCGGCGACCTTCGATGGGGGTTAGCTCCCGGCACCCGCCGGGGCTTCCGGCGTGTCGCCGCACCCCCGCGGTTCATGAGCTCAGATAGAAGATTCTCCGCCGACAAATGCAAGAATTCCTCGAGACCGAACTGCTCCATAATCCACTCTCGCAGTGGCTCGTTGCTCTCGCCGTGTTTGCCGGTGCGTTGCTCGCACTGGCGCTGCTCAGAAAACGGGTTTACGCAGTCTTGCGTACCGTGGCCAGCCGCACCGAAAATCGGATCGACGATCTGGTCATCGCGACTCTGGGTGAGACTAAGAAGATCTTCGGTCTCGCCGTTGCCGCCTTCGCTGGCAGCCGCGTCCTCGACTTCAATTCAGCTACTGATCGTGTGATGTGGCACATCATAGTGGCGGTGATACTCGCTCAGGGAGCCATGTGGGCCGCCCGCTTACTGCGCGAGGGCATCGACATGTACGGCAGGAGCCGATTTGGTGAGGACGGCGGCACCCTCACCACGATTCGGGCGCTTCAATCTGTTTCCACCTTCGCGGTGTGGACCATCGCGATTCTGCTCGTCCTGGAGAACCTGGGGATCCATGTCAGCGCCCTGGTAGCGGGCCTGGGAATCGGCGGAATCGCTATCGCCTTGGCCATTCAAAGCGTGTTGGGTGATTTGTTCGCGTCGCTGGCCATCCTCTTGGATAAGCCGTTTGTGGTGGGAGACCTGCTCGTGCTCGACGATCTGGTTGGAGCCGTGGAGGAGATCGGCGTCAAAACGACGCGTCTTCGATCTCTTTCAGGTGAACAGATCGTGATGTCGAACGCGAACTTGCTCGACAGCCGGATCCGCAACTATGGGCGCATGGAGGAGAGGCGGGTGGTGTTCACTCTGGGCGTGATCTACCAGACGTCGCCGGACGATCTGGAAGCGATACCCGATACGATTCGAACGATCGTCGAGGCGTATCCAAATACCCGGTTCGACCGATCACACTTCAAGACATTCGGCCCGTCGTCTCTGGATATCGAGACGGTGTACTACGTCACCGTCCCGGACTACCAGGCCTACATGGATACTCAGCAGGCGATAAATCTGGACGTGTACCGCCGTTTCGCGGACGATGGCATCGAGTTTGCCTATCCGACCCAGACTATATTCGTGGAGCAGTCGGGGCCAGCCGAGGGTCTCGCGGTGAGTTGACGGAGTCTGTGGCCACCACTAGACTTCTCGGCTGTTTTCGAGCCGAACAATCCCAAGGAATAGCATGACCGATCTATCGGCCGCCGGCACGCAGCTAATGCTGCTCGGGGGGACCGCGAACAGGCCGCTAGCGGAGAAAATAGCCACGGAGGTGGGACAACCTCTGTGTGACGTCACGATTCGCCGTTTTGCCGATGGCGAAATCTTCGTGCGAATCGATGAAAACGTTCGAGGCCGCGACATATTCGTGATTCAACCCACGAACCCGCCGGCCGAGAATATGATCGAACTTCTGCTATTGTTGGACGCGGCCAAGCGGGCCTCTGCGGCCAGGGTAACGGCAGTTGTGCCGTACTTCGGCTATGCTCGGCAGGACCGGAAGGATCAGCCGCGAGTGTCGATCGCGGCGAAGCTGATGGCGAATCTGATCGTGGCGGCGGGTGCCGACAGGGTGATCACGATTGATCTACATCAACACCAGTTACAGGGATTCTTCGACATCCCGGTGGACCACTTGTACGCGGCGCCGGTGTTTCGGTCCCATTACGAGAAACAGAAGCTGGAGGGCCTGGTAGTGGTGGCCACGGATGTCAGCGCCGCCAAGATGGCCCGCGGATACGCCAAGCGTCTGGATGCCGAGCTCGCCATCGTGGACAAGCGCCGACCAGAGGCCAACGTCGCTGAAGTGGTCAACGTAGTTGGGGAGGTGAATGGGCGTCCTTGCCTGATTCCGGACGATATGATCGACACGGCGGGAACAATGGTGAACGCCGCGGACGCGGTGCGCGAGCGCGGGGCGACCAAGGTGCTGGCCCTGGCGACCCATGCGTTGCTGTCCGGTCCGGCCATTGAGCGGCTGGCCGGGTCTGAAATCGAGGAAATCACAGTTTCGGATACGGTCCAGATTTCGGCGGAAAAATTCGAGGCACTGCCCACGCTGAGACAGGTATCGGTTTCCTCCCTGTTGGGTAGGGCGATCTTAAGCACACACTACAATCAGTCGGTGAGCGTGCTGTTTAACTGATGAGAACTGAATAGGTCAGGACCGAATGGATAATCAGGTAACGCTGAAGGTTGCCAAGCGAGAGGTTACGGGAAAAACAGCGGCGCGCCAGCTGCGCAGGGACGGCTTTGTGCCGGCGAACCTGTATGGCCGGGACGATCCCTGCCAGAACCTCAAAGTGGGTCACCGGGAGCTGGAAGCCCTTGTGACTCGAATTTCGGTAGAGAACACTCTGGTCGAGCTCGAGGTCGAAGGCGCGGCTCCGCGGACTGTACTCATCCGCGAGATTCAAAAGCATCCGTGGCGGCAGGTCATTCTTCATGTGGACTTCCTTCACATTAAGGCGGGTGAGAAGATCAAGGTTGCGGTGCCGATACATCTCGTCGGAGCGCCCGAGGGAGTTCGAAATGACGGCGGTATTCTCCAGCAGACTCGGCACGAACTTGAGGTGGAGTGTCTTCCCAAGGAAATCCCGGAGTCCTTTGAGGTAGACGTGACGGCTCTCGAGATCGGAGACTCGATCCATGTCGCCGATATCGATTCGAGTGGTGTGACGATTCTGGACGATCCTGTCCGCACCGTCTGCACGGTACAGCCGCCGCTGGCAGAGGAAGTCGTCGAGGAGCTCGAGGACGACATCGAGTTGGAGGACATGGAGCCCGAGGTCATCACGGCACGAGAAGACGGCGACGAGGAAGCGGAAGAAGTAGCCGACGACTAGCCGATTCTGGTTGTCGACCGCCATGACATTCTTCGCAGCCCGAACCCGGCACGAGCGCTATTGAAGACCATCCTTTCGATTGGCAATCCCGGGGACCGATACCGGGACACGCGCCACAATGTTGGTTGGTGGCTAGCGGAACATCTCGTGGCGCGTTGGCGACTCGGACCGCATCGGGTCGAGGGGGATTTGATTTCGGTCGTAGGCCAGATTGGCGACACACCGGCCCGCGTTGTTCGGCCGCTGACATTCGTCAACCGGAGTGGCCAGGTTCTCACGGCCCTCGCCGGGGAAGGCGACTTCGATCCGGTGCAAGATCTGTTGGTACTGGTCGACGATGTGGCACTCGATCCGGGACGTTTTCGACTGCGCGCCCGAGGCTCTTCAGGCGGGCATCGCGGGCTTGATTCGATTGAGCAAGCACTCTGTTCGTCCACGTACGGGAGGATCCGGATTGGCGTGGGGCATCCGCAGGACGACCGTATCCAGATGTCTGCGTATGTGACGGCCGCGCCTTTGCCGTTTGAGGAAGAAGCGATACTCGAGACGTTTCCAGTGATGGCCGAAGCGATCGAGTGCTGGCTGGAAGAAGGCATCGAGCCGGCAATGAACAGATTCAACAACTCGCACTGAGGAGATAGGAATCCGTGGAGCTTTCGATCGACTGGGCCCTGTGGTTCTCGCTGGGCGGATTGGTTGTTGCCTTTGCCGTGTTCTGGTACATGAAAGCGCAGCCTGCCGGTGACGAGAACATGCGTGAGCTGGCCGATGCCATCCACTCCGGCGCTATGGCGTTTCTTCGGCGCGAGTACTTGGTGCTGGTTCCGTTCGTGATTGTTGTGGCTGCTATCCTGGCGATGCTTGTAGACCCCCGTACTGCGGCTGCTTACATATTCGGCGCTGCCTGTTCGATCGTGGCCGGATTTATAGGCATGCAATCCGCTACCCGGGCCAATGTCCGGACCACGGAGGCGGCTCGTGCCTCGGGCCAGGCGAAGGCGCTTCGCGTGGCGTTTAGCGGCGGAGCCGTGATGGGTCTGGCCGTGGCCAGTCTCGGCCTCGCCGGTCTCGGAGCCGTGATTCTGATCTACGCCCCGGATACCGTCGGTTTTCGCTCCTTCGGGGAAATCGTGAGCGGTTTTGCCATGGGCGCATCATCCATCGCGCTCTTTGCTCGCATCGGCGGTGGGATCTTCACTAAAGCAGCCGATGTCGGCGCGGATCTTGTCGGCAAGGTGGAGGCCGGGATTCCCGAAGACGATCCCCGAAACCCGGCCACGATCGCCGATAATGTAGGCGACAACGTGGGCGACGTAGCGGGCATGGGCGCTGATATTTTCGAGTCATACGTCGGTTCGATCGTCGCGACGATCGTCCTGGCGGCCACCAGCGTGCTGATTCTACCGGAAAAACGCCTGGATGCGATATCGCTGCCGGTGCTCTATGCCATGATCGGCCTTGTGGCCAGCGTGATTGGCGTGCTGTCCATGCGGATCCTGGAGCGAATGAATCCAGCTTCTGCGCTCCGGAACGCCCCGTTCATCGCGGCCATTCTGTTCTGGATCGCCGCGTATATGGCTACGGTACAGTTGGACGTCTTTCAGGGCTCTCACGACCAGTTCTGGACGTTGATGAATCCGGCCGCGGGGCCCTTCTGGGCCATGCTGTCGGGTTCGCTGGTCGGTATCGCAATCGGTCTTGTTACGGAGTACTACACCGCCGGCAAGCCGGTCCGGACGATTGCTTTAGCCTCTGAGACAGGGTCCGCGACCAACATTATTACCGGGCTCGCCGTCGGCATGGAGTCTGTCGCCGTTCCCATGGTCTTGATCTGCGTAGCGATATACGTGGCATTTCAGTTCTCAGGCCTCTACGGGATCGGAATCTCCGCCGTGGGCATGCTCGCTACCGTGGGCGTCACGATGAGCGTGGACGCGTATGGCCCGATCGCTGACAATGCCGGGGGTATCAGCGAAATGGCTGGTTTGGGACCGGAGGTCCGTTCGATCACGGATAGTCTCGACGCGCTCGGCAACACGACGGCAGCGATGGGTAAGGGATTCGCCATCGGGTCGGCGGCGCTGACCGCGTTGGCCTTGTTCTCCGCCTATGCCAACGCGGTGGGTCTCACGGCGACCGGCATCAACCTGGTCGACCCGCTGGTGGTGATCGGGCTTCTGATCGGCGGAAGCACCACGTTCTTCATTGCCTCGCTTACGATGACCGCCGTGGGTCGCGCCGCCGCCGGAATGGTGGCCGAAGTTCGGCGCCAGTTCCGTGAAATTCCAGGGCTGATGGAAGGGACGGCCAAGCCGGACTCCGCACGGTGCGTGGACATTTCCACCCGGGCCGCGCTCAGGGAGATGGTCATCCCAAGTCTGACTGCCATTCTGGTACCGATCATTGTCGGATACTTCCTGGGCATCGAGGCGCTGGGAGGTCTGCTGGCCGGAGCTACGGTGAGCGGCGTCCTGCTGGCCCTTTTCATGGCCAACTCTGGTGGGGCCTGGGACAACGCCAAGAAGTACATCGAAGGTGGGGCCCATGGCGGAAAGGGCTCCGAGCCGCACAAAGCAGCTGTCGTGGGAGACACGGTCGGCGATCCGTTCAAAGACACGTCGGGCCCCGCGATGAATATCGTCATCAAGCTTGTCAGCGTGGTTTCGCTCGTGTTGGCGCCCTGGTTCGCCTCCGTCCACGGAGTGGCGCTCGACGATTCAGGCTTCGATGACGCGTGGCGCGAACTGCTAACCTGGCTGCCATTTCTCGGCTGAACGAAGTTGCCCGGCGAGAGGGCACTGAGTAGCATAGGTGCCGCCGCTCGCAAAGATAGCGGCGCCTACATCCACTCCTGCTCCGGCCCTGTGGCCGGAGCCGAACCAGACCAGAGGAGACTATGACACGCGAATACGAAGTCGTGTACATCTTCAGCTCCGCTCTCTCGACCGAGGACGTCGAGAGTCACCTGGAGCAGCATCACAAAAAAGCACTTGCCGCCGACGGTGC
The DNA here is from genome assembly GCA_036679495.1 of Gemmatimonadota bacterium. Classification (GTDB taxonomy): domain Bacteria; phylum Gemmatimonadota; class Gemmatimonadetes; order Palauibacterales; family Palauibacteraceae; genus JAZDDE01. The sequence continues at coordinate 25,236 of JAZDDE010000167.1, forward strand.
TGAGATCACAGCTGTGGAGCACTGGGGCAAGCGGCAGCTGGCCTATCCGATTGACGGCCACTTGAACGGCAACTATGTCGTCGCGCAGTTCTCAACCGGGCCCGAAGCCCTGCCGGAGTTCGAGCGTGGGTTGAAGCTGGACGAGGAAGTGCTGCGCTACCTGGTGGTCCTCTCCGAGGGAGAACTCCCGACCCCGCCATCCGCACGTTTCGATACGGATGATGGCGAGTC
>JAZDDE010000168.1:0-3070 GCA_036679495.1 Gemmatimonadota bacterium
CAGCGCGTCGATCTCCGGCGAGGTCGCCCGCTCGTAGCCGTAGCTTCCCAGGTGATCCGCGCGCAAGGTGTCGACGGCGATCAGCAGCAGGTTGTGGCGCGACGGTCCACAACCGAAGATCGTCGACACCACGAGTGCGACCCACAGGACCAGCCTCAACACGCCGCGAGCAGGCCGCAATGCCTTGTGTTTCGATCGCAAGCCTCGGCACTTCACCTGACGTGATCGCTAGTCGCGGCGCGCCTATGGAGCAAGCCGAAGCCAAGAAAGATCACCAGGGCAAGGAGATAGATCGAGCTGATGCCGATGACCAGGGAGCTGTACTCGAGGATTCCTCCGAAGAGAGCGCCCAGAACATTCGTCCCAAAATCGACGTTGCTTCTCTCCGAACGTTGGAAGAGCCGCGCGAAGAGCAGGCTCGAACCCAGGATCGGGAGGTAGACCTGAACGGCCGCCAACGGCACCGCGAAGGGCAACCCGAAGTAGCCTTCCAGGTCGACAAAGTAGTTGAGCAGCAGGCCCGCAACGATGAAGCCCAGGATCGCCTCGACTCCCGGAGACGCGTAGCGATGTACGACGACGTTGGCCACCAGCGCCGCGAACAGCACCAGCGCGATCGCCAGTGAGGTGACGAGCCACGTCGAGCCCAGGAGCAGCGCCATCTGCGTGATCGTATTTGTCTCGAGCAGCATGAAGCCCGCGCCCTGGAGGAAAAAGAGGCCTGGAACGGCTCCCGCGCTCCACACCTTGCCCCGCCACACAAACGCGTAGATGAGCAGCGCTGAGATTCCGACCATCGCAGCCAGCCCGATCACGTAGTCGCTACCGACGCTTCGCGTCGGGACATTCAGGAATGGCCAGTCGTCCGTAGCGAGGAGAAACTCTTCGTTCGGCGTTGGAATGGAGATCTGCTGCAGGCCGGCAATCTCCGCGCGTCGAAGATCGCGAACGGCGGGGCCCGTGAAGAAAATCGTGTCGTACGCCCGATAGGCCCAGATCGCACCCGGCAGCTGCTTCAGAGTGAAGACGAGCGGACTCTCCTCGAAGACTTCCTCGAGCATCGCGAAGATGCGAGTCCGCACGAAGCGCGCGTGGGCGAAATAGGTCACCTGGAGCAAACCATCCGGATTGAGCAGACTCCGCGCGCGTTGGAAGCTCTCGACGGTGTAGACGTAGTTGTCGAGTCGAATGTGGGAAAAGCTCGACAGGTGACTGGTGGAGTCGAGAAAGCCGAAGATGATCAGGTCGTAGCGCTCGGCAGTAGTAGCCATGTGGTGTCGCGCATCGTCGTTGATGACCGTCACTTTCGGACTGTCGTAGGGTCGCTCCGGGTGGTAGCGCCTGCCCAGCTCGATAATCACCGGGTCGATCTCGACCACGTGAATCCGCCCCACTCCACGCCGCAGGGCCGCGGCGGCTTCGTTGCCGGTACCGCCGCCGACGATCAGCACCGACCGGGGCTCGATCAGGCTGTAGGCGCTTTCGTACTCGTAGAGGTGGTCCTCTACCGGAAGCCAGAGGAACTTGCCGCCCTGGCCGCGTCGGGCCAGCCGCGCGGGCGAGAGATCGTAGAGAGTCTGATGTCCGTTGTTATTCGTGGACAGCAGGCGCGCGTTGATGACGGGGTGGGCCTCCTCCCAGAGATTGATCTTGTAGTACGGAGACCAGTAGTCGGATGGCGAATCCGCGTGCAGAAGCAAGGCGACGACCGCTGCGAATGCCGCCACGGTCACGGGCCACCCGCGGCGGTGCTCGCGCGCGAAGAACAGAACGGGCAGGAACAGGATCCCAAACCAGACGGACGGCCCCAACTCGAGGCGACCCAGAAGGAGAAAGCAACCCACCCCCAGCAAGCTGGCTCCGATATTGATGGAGTAGGCGGGAATCGGAGGGAAGCGGCCCAGATGCTTTCCGACCAGATGGCCGAGCGGAATCATCAGCAGCGCCGCAACCACATAGGTGACGAGGAGAAAGGGAAGGATCGGGACGTCGACGCCAGCGGGCTTCGACTGTAGCCACAGGAACTCGCCGGTCCTAAAGGGCAGGATTCGGATCGAATCCTCTACCAGGCCCACTACTAGCACCAACACGGGCAGCGAGAGTGCGAAGTAGGGCAGCAGCCGATCAAAACGATAGTGAGTCGCGCACCCGATGCCGTACCCGAGGAAGGTGGCGAAGAGGATGCAGTTCTTGTAGTAGCCGAGGTAGTAGATCTCCGTGGGCAGCCAGCGCACCAGCAGCAACTCGAAGAATAGAGCGCCAAAGGAGGCTGCGAACAGGTCCCAGAATCTTCTCTCGCGCAGAATGGACACGGTTCGAGGTCGCGAAGATCCGGTGCTACCGGCCGTCGCCGCCTACGTAGGCGGGCGGCGGTTGGAAGCCGCCGATCTCCTGGGCCAGCAGGCGGGCGAAGTCGATCGTTATGAGATCGTCGTACTCGGCGCCGACGGCCTGGAGGCCAATGGGCAAGCCCGTGCGTGAGGCACCGGTTGGAAAGACCGTACTAGGCAGGTACGAGACCGTGGTCAGGCCAGCCCAGAAGATCTGCTGGAAGTAGGGCTGATCGTCGCCGTCCACGTTCAATCGGCGCTCAGCCAGCTGGCTGTGGTCGTGCTCGAAGGCGGGGGTGGCCGTCTGCGGACAGATCAGGATGTCCCACTCGTCGAAGAACTCGCGCCAGGCACTTCGCAGTCCCTCGCGATAGTTGTTCGCGCCAAGCCACTGCCGGTGGTTCAGAGCCGCGGCCCGGAGCGTGACCGCTTCGTCCGACAGGTCGCTCGGGTCGATCTTCGCTGCCCGGGCCTGAACCCGGGCGTATTCCTCGGGAGGCAGACCCGCGCTCATGATGCAGTTCAACAGGTTCAGGTAGGTGACGTGGCCGAGCTTGGTGACGAAGTCGGGGCGCGCCGCGTCGGAGTCCGAAAGCGCGTGTTTGCTGGGCTTGCGCAGATCGATCTTCCAGCCGGGACGGTCGAGGGGCTCCGGTGCCACGAGCACGCCCATCGCGAGGGCAAGATCTTCGGCACAGCGGGCGAGCGGCCCACACACGGCGAGGTCCGGGGCAGCAACC
>JAZDDE010000169.1:0-3724 GCA_036679495.1 Gemmatimonadota bacterium
CGTGCTCGATGAAGCTTGCGTAGCCAAACCGGTGCGGCTTGCCGGAGGGAGCGCAACGTAGTCGGAGCGGTGCCTTCGGACTCACCGCACCCCAACGGACAGAGCCTTGCACTACACCGGCTCGAGGACGGAGACCGTGAAGCCGGTTGCCAGCAAGACTCGAATGCTCTGCCAGACTTGCTGGCTGAAACGCAAGCGGGCGTCCTCAGACTCAGCACCCTCGCGGAGGACTAGCGCGCGGTACGGCTTCCTCCGGCCGTTCATCCAAAGATGGGTCTGCGGCTGCTCCTCTAGGTTACGGACCCATTGGGAGCGCCCCTTTCGATAGGTCGTTACCACTACGCGGCGTCCGATACGCAGGGCCAACAGCGGGGATTCATAGTTTCGTCCTGTCCGTCGACCCTTGTGCTCGAGCACCACCAGGCCCCAGGGAGCGAGGCAGGGCGATCCGAACCCTCGCCGGATGGAGGGACGCACGATGGCATTGAGGACCCGGAAGGCCTGGCGCTGCAAGGTGTCCGTCCAGGCCGCTTCGGATGTCGGCTCTCGGGTCTGGCTTTCGGCCGTCATTGTGACTCTCCTTGTGTCGAGCGCTGTGCCGTTCGTTCGAGGATGGGTACGAGAGCGCGGTACACTTCACGATTGACGGCGAGCCCCACATGGCTGCCCTTGACTCGATGGCTCTCCACGCCGTGGTCGACGGAGACTCGCCAATCGACGATGCCGTCTGTCTTGGACCACACCGAGACATGGCGGACATCGGGAGGCAGCGGCCCGAGGAGGTCGCGCTCGTAGTCGGCTTCGGCAGCTCGTTGTGAATCCGTTGCTATGCGTCGACCAAGCCCGGAGAGAAAGCTGCATCATGACGCGAAGCGGCGTGCCGAGGGTCACGAGGACCTCGACCGCTTCGGGGGCACGGACGGCTGCGACGCGGGCATGCTGACCCCCACGACTATGGCCGACGACCAGAACCCGTTGTCCAGATTCGGCGGCCATGCGGCGAACGTTCTCCAGGACGACCTGCGCGGCGCTAGCGCTTGGCCCGGCATTCAAGCCTACGGATGCGACCTGGGCGTTGCATCCCTGTCGCTGAAACCACTGACGCATGGGCGCAAGGCTCGCGGGCGTGGCCATGAAACCCGGCACGAGAAGGACGGGTCGCGAGGCAGCAGCTGGGCTCTCCCGCCGACGCCAGACCGGGTCATTCAGAAGACGCAGGTACTCCAGACCCGCTCTGGCTTCGAGGAAGGTCGGAAGCCCGAGGAGGCCGGCAAGCCCTGTGAGCGGCGCCGGAAGAGTCTCGTGAGGGGCTTGCATCAGTCTGTCGCTTCCAGGCCCAGGACCCGGACCACGAAGAGTTTCTTTATTTCGGCTGCTGCCTCCTCGACCACACCGATCGCGAGGTCGAACTGCTCTGCGGGGGGGAGTGCGCGTGCGCTCTGAATGCCGTTCGCAATCAACTGCAGCGCCATCTTGGGTTGGCGCTGGGCGACGGCAGCCGCGACGAGCGCACCGGTCATCTTGAGCAGCGGCGGTCGATTCACAGAGGGCCTCTGCAGGCGAGCTTGATTCACGTCATGACTCCTTGGCAGGCGTTTTTTCGTTCGCTGGAGAGCCATCGCGAACGACATCGAGCGCGAGGCCAGAGAAAAGCGACAACACGTGTCGATTGTCAGCCCTCGTCCGCCACCCAGTTTCCGTGAAAGCCGTAGGGCACGCGCTGTGGAAGATGGATCGTCGCGACGGGCGGGGCGGAGAAGTCCTGGGCGTGAACGATGACGACGTCGCTCTTGTCCGTCGATCGGTCATAGACATAGGCCATGATCCAACCCTCGTCCTCGCCCGCAGCCGGCGAGGAGGGCACGAAGACCGGTTCCATCAAGTGGCGATACTCGCCTTCTTTATGTAGCTCGGCCGAGCCATTCTGGAGGTCGTGTTTCTTGATTCCACCCAGAGAATTGTCGTCGCCCAATCCTGCCGTGTAGCCGAATCGGTAGGGCTTGCCGGCTAGACGCTCGTCCAGTCGCGGAAACTCTTGATCTCGATCATCGAGACGCTGCTCCTTTACGGGGCCGCCCTTCGGGTCGATCAGCCATCGGTCAAAGCTTGATTTAGGTCCATTCGTACTCCCGCCATTTTTCGCAAACACCTCGCTGTGTCGGATGACATCCAACACAACACGCCCATCCGAATCCTCGTATCCATTCATCGGATGGAAGACAAAGCAAGGATCAACTTCATGCCAGGTCACTTTGTCTGCCGTGCCCTCGCGCGGCAAGAGTCCCACCCGTGCCCCGTATTCCGGGTGCCATTTGTAGGGGACCGAAGATCCGGCCTCGGCGGCCGCTGGATCCAGAATCACAGGCAAATCGAGCAGAACGAAATAATTCTTCGTGAACATGCAGTCGTGCACCATCGGTCGACCTGGAACGGGCACGTTCACAGTCTTTCTCACCAACCCGTCAGTCCCGAGAACGACGTATTGGATATAGTCCCAGGCGGGCGAGTAGACCGCGGTGTGTCGCTCACCCGTGTCGGGATCCAGGCGCGAATGTCCAGAGAGACCGCCAGGTAGCGTGCCGTCGAAGTCAGTCCTTCGCACGGTCTCGAGTTCGTAGTCGAGCTCCACTGGAAGGTTTCCCGCCTCTAGGATGGCTAGGGTCTTGCTCGCATGCCCAATCACGTTCGTATTGGCGACACCACCTGCGAGACCTGGGAAAACCTGCTCGCGGTTCGGGCCTTCGACCGGAGGCCAACCCTTGGCTTCGACCACCTGGTCGTCTCGTACGTAGCGGTTGCGATACCAGAGTGCCTTGCCATCACGCAATCGCAGTCCATGCACCATCCCGCTTCCGAGAAGCCAGTTATAGGAGATTGGATCCGGATTGATCGGATTGGGACCGATACGGAGCAGCCGACCTTCGAGTTCTTTCGGAATTTCTCCCGTCACATCCAGATCGAAGGCGGTGACCTCTTCTTCAACGGGCGCAAAGTTCCCAGAGAGGAATGCGTTCACGCTCATTCTTGTTCTCCTTGTTCAATATCGGCGATTAACTGAAGGTTGGTCGTCAGCGCATCGTCGATCGATGCGTGGGGAATTCCGGCCTGATAGGCGCCCCCGGCCCAGAGCGTGGCGAAACCATGAACCGAAACCCAAAGCGAACCAGCGAGAAGGTGCGAATCGCGCCCGGTCTGCCAGCCCGACTCTTGGGCCTCACGGGTGTGGTGCAGCAAACGCTCGAAAGCGGCTGTCGAGTCGCGTTTGAAGGATTCATTGTTGCAATCGAGATCGCCGGCTCGAAACATCAGCGCGAACAAGCCCGGGTTGGCGAGGGCGCATTCCACATAGGCTCGGCCCGCGGCTCTGAGCCGCAGGAGCGGGTCCCCATCGAGCCGAATCGCCGCGGCCGACTTGTCGATCGCCTCGGAGAGCAGGCGAAATCCAGTGGCCGCGACCTCGGCGCGAAGATCCGACAGGCTCTTGAAATGTCGGGCCGGTGCGCCGTGCGAAACACCCGCGCGGCGAGCCAGGGATCGCAGCGTCAGCGCCTCGATCCCCTCCTCGGCGAGGAGTTCCAGAGCAACCTGAACCAGTCTTTCGTTCAGCGGCGACTCGGAATGTTCGGTGACGGATCTAATCATGTTGACAGTGTCTACTCGAATTAGTAGACACTGTCAACAGAGATCCAATCGATACAAGGACGTGATCCCCTCAAGCCGTCGT
>JAZDDE010000017.1:0-10051 GCA_036679495.1 Gemmatimonadota bacterium
ACTTGAAGTTCCTTGGCGACTCCCTTGAGGGCGCGCGAGATCGAACTGATTTCCTGCTGTCTGTTTTCGACGCCGCGCGGGCCGGCCATGAGCTGGAGGTAGTCCACAATGATCAGTCCCAGATCCACCTCGGCCGCGAGCCGGCGCGCTTTGGCCCGGAGTTCGAGGGCTGTAATTCCTGGCGTGTCGTCAATCCAGATCGGAGCCGTGTTGAGGTGACCGGCCGCCGTAGCCAGTCTGCCGTACTCATCGTCCTGGAGCCGGCCCCGCCTCAACCGGCCGGAATCCACCCTGCCTTCAGCACACAGCAGGCGCTGCACCAGGGACTCCTTCGACATTTCAAGCGAGAACACCGCGACCGGTGCCTCATGATCGATGGCCGCATGCTGGGCGAAGTTCAGCGCCAGGGAAGTTTTTCCCATCGATGGCCTGCCTGCCACAATGATCAGCTCAGAAGGCTGGAAACCGGCCGTCAAGTTGTCCAGATCGGCGAAGCCCGAAGGCACACCCGTAAGAGAGCCTCCTCCGCGCTGCATCTCCTCGATCTTCTCGAACGTCGGCCAGAGGATCTCCTTGATCCAAACGAAGCCGGCCCGCTGGGTGGCCTGCGAGATCTGAAAGATTCTCTGTTCGGCGCGGTCCAGAGCCTCGTCGACCTCTCCCGACGGCGCCTTGTAGGCATCCTGGATGATGTCCGTCGCCGACTGTATGAGCTTTCGGAGTACCGCCTTGTCACGGAGGATTCGGCAGTGATACGCGACGTTGGAGGCCGTCGGAACCGCGTCCACGAGTTGCGCCATGTATGGAAGTCCGCCCGCACTGGCCAGTTCCCCCGCCGTCTTGAGTTCGTCGGACAGCGTCACGGAGTCTATGACCTCTCCGCGACCGTAGAGCCTCACCATTCCGCGATAGATGCGCCGGTTCGCTTCCTTATAGAAAGCGGTTTCATCCAGGGCTTCGATGGCCTCGACCACCGCGTCGGCATCGATGAGCATTGCCGACAGGACCGAGATCTCAGCCTCCTCCGACCACGGTGCCTGTCGTCCCGGAGCCTCTGATGGTGCTACGGCGAGCGATACATCAATCATGCGTCTCTCCACCTATATCTGCGGATTCCAACACGCCACGCGCCCGCTGCAGATCCTCCCAGGTGGGCCGAATCCAGCCGGGGTTTCTGAGCAGTGCCGCCGGATGATAGGTCGGCACGAGCGGTATTCCATCGAATAGATGTACTACCCCGCGCAAGCGCCCCATGGACTCGCCGCTGTCCAGAAGCGTGCGTGAGGCAAACGTTCCGAACGCGATGATGACCTCTGGGCTCACCAGCCGGATCTGCTCGCGCAGATAGGGCGAACAGGTGGCGATTTCCTCCGGCTGCGGATTCCGATTCCCCGGGGGCCGACATTTGAGCACATTGCAAATGAATACAGACTTCCGGGGCATCCCGACCGACAGTAGAAGCTGGTCTAGAAGTTTCCCCGCCCGCCCGACGAAAGGCCTACCGGTCCTGTCTTCGTTCGCTCCCGGAGCCTCCCCCACACACAGGACTCGTGCGGCAGTCGTGCCTTCGCCAAACACGACACTCAGCCTGGATTCGTGAAGTTTGCAGCGCTCACACTCCAGCGCCTGGACCCGCAGCTCCGCCAGCTCATTTTCCGCGGCATCGCCCATTACCGGAACTTGCGCAACAGACTGGCCGCCGGGCGACCCGGCCGCGACCGAAACCTCGGCCGTAGCTTCTCCAGGCTCCGTGCCGACCCGCGCCGCCGCGGCCAACACGGCGACTCGATCCCCTGGCGCCAAGAACAGCTCGGGCTCTCCGAGTCCGATCTTGGACCGAAGATAGCTACGCCACAGGTCGTGCGTCTGAGTCACTCGGCCACGCGCAGTTGTGCCTCGATTCTGTCGAGAAGTCGGTCGGCGACTTCCTCCTTCGACATGAGCGGTATCTCTTCCACCGCGCCGTCTGGATCGATGATCGTGACCCGGTTGGTCGGAGAATCAAAACCGGAATCTGGATGTCCGGCTTCGTTGAGCGCGACCAGATCCATCCCCTTTGCTTCAAGCTTCCGGCGAGCGTTCTCCAGCCCGTCATGCGTCTCGAGTGCGAAGCCCAGAGTGAACACCCCTCCACTGCTCCGTTGATCAAGAGTCTCGGAAAGGAGGTCCGGACCCCGTCGCAGTTCGAGCGACACAGTATCCCCCGTGTCTTCCTTCTTCATCTTGGAATCAAGCGCTTCCGCGGGTCCGAAGTCGGACACCGCCGCGGCCATGAGCAGTACGGCGGCTCCGTCCAGTTCCGCTCGCAGCGCGTCGAGCATCTCGCCGCTCTCCTCGACTCGAATCAGCCGCGGGCCGTGCGGTGGCTCAGCCGTGGTCGGGCCAGCGATCACCACGACCGAAGCGCCGCGGCGCCAGGCGGACTCGGCCAGTGCAAAACCCATTCGGCCAGAGGATCGGTTCGCGACGAATCGGACCGGGTCCACGGCAGCCCGTGTCGGACCGGCGGTGACAACCACCTTGTGGTCCGTAAGTCCGCCCGGCGGTTCAAGCAGCCTTCCGAGTTCGGACAGGATCGTGACCGGCTCCGCCATCCGGCCCATACCCACCTCCGCTTCGGCCAACGGACCCTCTTCCGGGCCAACGATGGCCACACCGCGGTCCCGCAGGGTCGCCACGTTTTGTGCAGTAGCCGGGTTCGTCCACATCCGAGTGTTCATCGCCGGGCACACGACGACAGGGCAGTCCACAGCCAGGAGCGTTGAGGTGGCCATGTCGTCCGCGTGGCCGCCCGCCATTCGCGCCAAAGTGTTCGCTGTGGCCGGAGCGACCACGGCCAGGTCGGCGTCCTTGCCCAACTCGATGTGCGCGAGCGGTCGCTCCCACAGACTTCGGTGTACCGGCCGGCCAGACAGAGCCTCGAATGTCGCGGCGCCGACCATCTTCTCTGCGTTTTCCGTCATCAGCACGTCCACCGAACACCCACGTTCCCTCAGCCTTCTCACCAACGCCGCGCTCTTGTACGCGGCGATCCCGCCTGTGACGACCAGTAGAATATTTCGGTCGTCGAATGGCCTCACCTCAGACTTCGCCCACGCTCTTCTTCACCAGGCGATAGTCCAGGTCGCCGGATGCCAGCGCGGCAAGCGCACTCGTCGTCAGCTTGTCCGCGCCGTATGGAGACCGCTCCAGTGGGAGCGCATTGAGTTCGCGCGCATACTTGGCCGCGACGAGAACCCCTAGATACTTATCGCCGCCAACTGGCGTAACATCATCTGGAGTAAATACTTTCATGTGTTCACATCCTCTAATTTATTAGGTTTCGAGTAATGACTTCACATCGCGTGACAGTTCCAGGGCCTTGGCCCGCACCGCACCCACACTGCGTTCCACTCTGCTTGACTCTGCGTCCAGTATCGCTGCGACACGATCTACCGTGTCAGCCACCGAGTCATTGACCACCATGTAGTCAAATTCATCGATTGCCGCCAACTCTGATAGTGCCGTTTCCAGTCTCCTCCGAAGACTCTCGGCATCTTCGGAGCGTCGCCCCTTCAGCCGCTCTACTACACTCTCCGCATCCGGCGGCAGAAAGAATATGCTGACCGCCTCCGGATGGATCGCACGCAGGGCGCGCATCCCCTGGACATCGATGTCGAGCAGAAGATGCACCCCGTCGGCTTTCGCCGCATCCAGGTCATCCAGGGGCGTACCATACAGCTCTCCATGTACGGTTGCCCACTCAAGGAGTTTACCCTGCTCGATCCAGCCTTGAAACTCGTCGCGGGACAGAAACCGGTAGTCCTTGCCGTCTGTCTCGTCACGCCGCCGCTTGCGGGTTGTGGCTGACACCGAGAACCGGACATCGCTTCGCCGCGACTCCAGTGCCCGACCCACCGTAGTCTTGCCCCCGCCTGACGGGCCGACGAGAACGATCGGGAAAATACTGGAGCCGTCCAACGGTCCTGTCACTCTACGTTCTCGATCTGCTCGCGAATACTCTCCAGCTCATTCTTCATGTGTACGACCAGCCTGGCGATGTCCGCGTCGTTGGCCTTCGAGCCGATCGTGTTGATCTCCCGAAGCAGCTCCTGCCCGAAAAAACCGAGCCGTTTTCCTACCGGCTCCGCATCGGCCAGGGCGAGCAACTCCGCCATGCCGTTCAGATGGGACCTCGCGCGAACCTGCTCTTCGTCGATGTCCCACCGGTCGGCGATCAGGGCTATCTCCCGAGCGATCCTATCCTCGTCCATGGCGGGTCCGGGCACCAGCTCGGCGACCGCGCGGCGAAGTCTATCCCGCTCGGTCTCCAGGCGGGCCGGCGCTTGCGACGCCACCTCTTCGAGAGCAGCGTCAATGGCGCTCAGCCGCGAACTCAGGTCGACCTCGAGACGCTCTCCCTCACGAGTTCGCATGTCCACTAGCTCCTGAAGTGCCTGATCTGCCGCTTCCTCGACACGCTCCACCGGAACGTCCTGGACGGACAACGGTGGAGCCTCAATAAACCACCGATCCCATGAGGCGATCGTCGAAACGTCTACCTCCCCCGCCAGGTCCAGATCCTCTTTCAACCCTCGAAGTGCCGCCACGAACGCCGCAGCTCTTTCCTCGTCTACGGTGAACCGCGCTGAGCCGCCCTCAAGTGCCACAACCCGTACCTGGACATCCAGGTGACCGCGCCGGACGTGCATCCCGACCCGGGCCTTCAGCGGCTCTTCCCAGTCTCCCGCGCCTCCCGGCAGCCGCATGTTGAGCTTGAGGTGGCGCGAGTTTACGGACTTCACCTCCACGTCAATCGTTCCCGCATCGATGGAGGCAGATCCCGAGCCGAACCCCGTCATGCTTCTAATCATATTTGGCCATCAGTATAGTAATTTGATCCGCCTACGCGCACGCTTTTCAATTCGTAAACTCCCACTTGATCCCGAACGCCTGCTGGGTCGTTGGATAGGGGATGCCGGGCACATCTTCGATAGCCGTCTGCCGAAGGTTTCCGGCTCGCCACCAGATCCTCGCTGCCAGGAGCCGCACCATGAGGTTGAAGGAAACGTCCGTCGCGGAGGCCGTCCGCGTAGCGCCTGTCGGATCGGCCACTGTCGGAAATGTGAACACAGCGTCCCGCCGATTCAGCCCAAAGCCGAGCCGTAGTTCGAGGTTGCCCTCGAAGAACTCGTTCTGAAAGAAGGCCTCACCAGCGATTCGGTTGCGCGGCACGTAGACAGCCGGCCCCCCCGAGCGCAGAGTCGAAAATCGGTAGGCACCTCGTACGCGAATCGGGGGCAATCCTCCGATGAGCCAACTGACAGGCAGAATCGGCCCCTCCACCGACGTCTCAAACGTGACGATCTCTACGGGTGGCCCCGCTACTGAGCTAGAATCCAGTACGGTCCCAAAGGGCAGCTGCCGGCTCAAATTGAGGTATTCAACCCGCTCCCGCAGGTACAGGGGACCGATGCGCCCCTCCAGGGTTCCGGCAAGCGCGTCGAAGTCCACGGTGTCGGCCACCGCGGCCGCCGAGTAGGGGACAGCCCGGGTACCCGTCGCCGCCTGGATTCCAATACCCGCCGATAGAGGGAGCACCGAATGGAGCGACGCCGCTCCCTGCACTTCTGACGTTGAGAAACCGTCCCAAACATCGCTCTTTCCGGCTATTTCCAGGGCAAGTCCGGTGAAGGGCCGCGCTCCGACCCTCCCCGACACTTGGGACGACGGAAACGGCGAATCTCCCGATAGAAGCACGCTCAGGCGCCCGTAGGCTGGCCCTCGTACGAGTGACACCTCGGCGCCGACACGTTGGAAGTCGGTCAGGACAGAATCCACATCGGCGACTGTCTCGGAGAGCCTGCGGTCCGACAGGTACGCCTGAGCCTGAATATTCGGCCCGATGTCCTTTCGGACCCCAATCACGAATTCCCTCAGATTCCGTTCCGCACCACCCAGCAGAGCGGGCGTATTGGACTGGCTCCGTACTTCGGCGATCAGGCCCAAAGTCCGGTCACCAGGGCTCCACCCGATTCGTCCGCGGAAGTCGAACCGATCGTCCTCTTGAAATAGGGCCTCGGTATTGACCACGTCGAATGAGGCGGCTACGGCGAAATTACTGCCCAGTCCGTTGGCGAAAGAGCCTCGCACGATGCCCAGGCCGGGGGAACCGGTCGCGGCGTCGATGCGCGAATAGGCTTCCGCCTGGGAGCGGCTGAGCGTGGCCAGTTCGACCCGCAGACCCGCCGCCTCGCGAATCACGCGGACCCGTTCGAGGGCCCCGAGAGGATACCGGGCCAGGTCCACCTGACGTCCTTCCAGCGGCAACACATCGCGTCCGTCCACACGGAGACTCAGGAAGGGCGCTCCAGCGGCGCCAAGCGTGGCATGGTGCGGCCCTCCATAGAACCCCGCTCGCACCGGGGTGAGGCCGGGAACCATCTCTCCCAACAGGTCCAGCAGAGTGATTGCGTTGGACTCCAAAATGCGGCGCCGGTCCCACACCACGACGGATCCCGTGATCTCCGGCAATTCGAGTTCGGCCGGATACCGGGCGGGGTCGCGGATCTGCTGTAACGCCGCTTCCGGGCGGACAGAATCCTGGCCAACCAAATCGATCGCTACGGAGTCCGCCGGCACAGAATCCGGCGTCGCAGCCTTCCTGGGCGCCACTCTCCCGGGCCGAACCACTTCTTGCCCGGCAGCAGGTTCAGGCGCCGTGCCGGCCAGGAACAACAGGCCCACGAGCACCTTCCGCGTCGTGCCTTGAAACGGCATCTCAGTCAGCGGTACTCAGCCACTCAACGAGCAACCGTACCCCGGCGCCGGTCGCTCCTTTGGGCTGGTACGGTCCGACCTTCTCAGCCCACGCGACGCCCGCGATGTCCAGGTGAACCCAGGGGGTCTCGTCGACAAAGTCGCGCAGGAACCATGCGGCCGTGATCGTACCCGCGTCACGATCGCCACTGTTCTTGATGTCGGCGATGTCGGAGTCGAGCTGACGTCGATATTCGGGCCACAGCGGAAGACGCCAGACTCGCTCTCCCGATCGCTCCCCAGCGGCCTTTAGCGCTTTCGCCAGGGGGTCATCAGACGCCATTAACCCCATCGCGTGGTGGCCGAGCGCAACGACGCAGGCTCCGGTCAGCGTGGCCAGATCTACGATTGCGGTCGGCTCAAGCCGGGTGGCAAAGGTCAGGGCGTCCGAAAGGATCAGCCTGCCCTCGGCGTCCGTATTGATCACCTCAATGGAAGTTCCGGATAGCCCTCTGATCACATCGCCGGGTTTGAGAGCCGTTCCGGACGGCAGGTTCTCGGTCGCCGGAATCAGTCCGATTACGCGCCGAGGGAGATCCAGCTCCGCCACGGCCCGCATCGCTCCCAGGACCGCGGCGGCACCCGCCATATCGTACTTCATGTCTTCCATGCCAGAGGCCGGCTTGATGGAGATTCCACCGCTGTCGAAAGTCACGCCTTTTCCGACCAGAACCGTTGGGGCACCCCCCGTGCCATGGTGCTCAAGCACGAGAAAACGCGGCTCCACTTTGGAGCCCGCTGCAACGGCGAGGAGCGCTCCAAATCCCTCGGACTTCAGTCTCTCCGGACCCCACGCCTCAACCCTCAAGCCGTGTCGCTCGCCCAGCTCCTTGGCTCGTTCCTCCAGATAAGAGGGGGTGGCGATATTTCCTGGAAGAGTGACAAGCGTCCGGGCAAAGTTCTGGCACTCGGCGATTATTCGGCCGCGGCTCGCGGCATCGGCTGCGCCGGCATGCTCGCTGCCGAGAAAGATGGCCCCGCTGAGCGGAGCCGGCGGCGAGACACCCGCAGAACCCGGCTGGCGAAGATCTTCATACGCCCAATCCCCCAGGCAAAGGCCCTCCGCGGCGGCCTGCACGACGGCCTGCGCATCTCCCTCAGGCTGCGGCGGCATCTCCACGCTGACGGCTACCAGGGAATGGGTCCGGCCTACCTGGACCGCCTTTCCCGCAACCCGGCGGACGCTCTCCGTGTCCATGCCCTCTCCTGCCCCGAGCCCGACCGCCAGAAGATGCGGCGTCTCGGCCGAACCGGAGAAGAACAGGCGTGTCTCACCAGTTTCGGCGCTATACCCTGACCCCAGGAGCCGAGACAGGGGCCCACCCAGCTCCGCGTCCAGGGCGGCGGCACGTCCGGAGAGCGCCTGCCCTGGCCGCACCGACACCGCGAGCAGCTGCACCTCAGCCGCGGATTTCCCTCCGGGCGCGACAACCTCGATCGCCCGGAGTGTTTGTGGCTGGCTCACGCTGTGACTTTCATATGCCCGATGATGTGATCAGCGAATTGAGAGGTGCGAACTGTCGTGGCGCCTTCCATCTGCCGCTCCAGGTCGTATGTCACCGTCTTGGCGAGGAGCGACCCTAGGATGCCATCGATGATGAGGGTTGCCGCCTCATTCCAGCCCAAATGCTCGAGCATCATGACGCCCGACAAGATCAGCGAAGTGGGGTTCACTTTGTCGAGGTCCGAGTACTTGGGGGCTGTCCCGTGAGTAGCCTCGAACAACGCCATTTTGTCACCAATGTTGGCACCGGGCGCCATGCCCAGCCCGCCTACCTGCGCGGCACACGCATCCGACAGGTAGTCGCCATTCAGATTGGGCAGCGCGATGTAGTCGTACTCGCCGGGCCGCAGAAGGACCTGCTGGAACATGGCATCCGCGATTCGGTCTTTGATGACCAGCTTGCCGGCTGGCACGTTACCGCCGTGTTTCGACCAAAGATCGGCTTCTGTGATCGTCTGCTCGCCGAATCGTTCTCTCGCGACTTCGTAGCCCCATTCCCGAAAGGCGCCCTCTGTGAACTTCATGATGTTGCCCTTGTGCACCAGGGTGACCGATCCAGCACCGGCCGCCAGTGCGGCACGGATGGCCATGGCCACGAGCCGCTTCGTACCGAACTCGGAGATCGGTTTGATACCGATCCCACTCTTCTCACGGATGCTCGTTCCCATCTCAGTGTTGAGGAACTCTCGAACCCGCTCGGCCTCCGGTGAGTCGGCCTCCCATTCAATACCGGCATACACGTCTTCCGTATTTTCCCGGTAGATCACCACGTCCATCTTTTCCGGCTCGCGCACGGGCGACGGCGTACCCCGAAGCCAGCGACAGGGCCGAACACAGGCGTACAAGTCCAGGCGCTGGCGCAGCGTCACGTTCAGTGACCGGATGCCACCGCCAACGGGAGTCGTGAGCGGTCCCTTGATGGCCACCTTGAACTCGCGTATCGCCCGCAGCGTCTCCTCCGGAAGCCATTCGCCAGTGACCTGCATGCCCTTCTCGCCGGCGAATATTTCCATCCACTCGATCCGGCGCCGTTCCTCATACGCGGCCTCGACCGCCGCGTCAAAGACTCGCACCGCGGCGCCCCAGATATCCGGACCTATCCCGTCGCCTTCGATGAACGGAATGATCGGGTGATCCGGCACGGAACGCTGACCGTCAGACGAGATTTCTATCGGTGAGCCCGCCCCGGGCACCATCACGTGTTCGTAGTTCGACATATCATCCTCAGAAAAAGAAAAAGGGCGCGGCGCCCGGCAGTCGGGGGCGTCGCGCCCAAGCCATTCTCTATTCGGCTGGCCTAACGGATGGCAGGATCCGGCTGAGCCTCCAGAAACCGGTCCATCAGATCGTCCTCACTCATCTTCGCAAAGGATCCCTCAGGGAGGCGGATACGCTTTTGCGGTTCGCTCGGATCGGAAAAACACACGAAAAGTATAGCCTCGATGGTGGGGTCTTTCTTAGGGTTCCCGGCGGGGTCCGGCCAGAACACGTCCCGGGAGGCCAGCCAGGCCTTCCAGCGACGGCCATCTTCGTCTTTCAAATGTCTCGTCAATGTACACCTCAGCGCGTTGCGAAAAGCAGCCTTCCAAAAGCTTTACCGTAGCCGCCAAATATAACCTTTTTGGGACGTTTTGTCCAGCAAAAACGCCCACGCAAAGCGCTGTGTCCGACTTCAGTCAGAGTCTTCCGGCATTCGGCAACCGAAGGCCACTCCTACCCCGAAGCTCGCCACAAGACCGCCCAGCAAAA
>JAZDDE010000170.1:0-4057 GCA_036679495.1 Gemmatimonadota bacterium
ATGAGGTTGGCACCCACCGCAAGCGACCCGGAACGGCGGAACGCGGTCGGTATCGCCCCGACCATCGCGAGGGCCACGAAAAAGGCAACGGCGATTCGCTGCCAGCTATCACCCGGGATCGCCCACGCGAAAAACGCGATCGCCTCGAGACCGAGCACGATCAGCGCAAGGCTGAGTCCCAGCACGGTGCGTGTCCGCCGCAAGACATCGGGATCTGCCTGCATCTCCCCGGGAATCGCGGCATCCACCAGCCGCAGCCAGAAGCCGGGGGCCTCGCCATCCTCATCCCCGAGCGGGGGACGGGTCCAAAGTGAGGAGGCCTGTTCTTGATGGACCATGGGACGCACCGGAGTGGCAATGTGCCAGTGGCGTCATCGGGGGATCGGGTGGAGAAAATGAGCGTTCAGTCGCTGCATCCACGCCCGTGATCTGGAGAGACAGGCCTCCAAGCCGTGCATGGCGGACTACACTTCTGTGAGTTGGTCAGTGAGGCCCAGGTACCCGTGCGGAAAGCTCCCGACAGATCCCTGCTAGGCACGCTAGGGCTCCAGACCGTGCTGGTGCTCGGTACCTGTCTCGCCTGCCTGGTGATTCTGGAAGTCGGCCTGCGGATCCAGGGAGGGAGATTTTTTGGCTGGCACAATCCGGCCATCGCGAGGGGCGGACCGGTCGAGAAACCGTTCTTCGACCCAGACCCATCGTTAGGCTGGGTGCCTCACCCTGGAGCCTCGATGCGAGGCGCAGACTTGCGCTGGGACGCAACGGTGATCCCGGGAACCCAGGAAGAAGCCGTCGTCAGCGCAGACGCCGAGGGCCTGCGCGTCAACGGGCTTGGCGCTCCGCCGCCGGACGAGCCGACGATCCTCGCCGTCGGAGATTCGTTCACGCTCGGGAGTCACGTGTCGGATCATCAGACCCGGCCCGCCGCGCTCGAGCAAGAACTCGCAGTTCGCGACGAATTGCTCGATGAGCTTCGCGCCCTTGGATACGTCGAGTGACGCGCGCTCGCCCGCGTCCACAGAGTGCCATTCCGGTGGCGCCGAGGATCAGACCCGCAAGATCCGGAACGCGCTTCGGCTTGGGTTCGACTGACCGAGTGCTCGACGGACCGCGGATCCGTCCTCGCGAGGAACGGGCCAGTGGCAGTTGCTGCTGTACGAACCGGAGACGTGCAATTTTCGGCCGCCATCATCGGGCCTGTCCCCTGTTCCGATTCCCGGAAGACCGGATTCCCGCAAGAATCTCTAGAGCTTCATCGAAAGCGAGATCGCACCGAATACCTGGCGGTCGCGCTGCGTTTCGAACTCTTCGGTGCGGGTCACCACGGTGAGGCCGAGCTGGTAGCGGCCCAGTTGGATCACGAGACCCCCCTGCGCATCCGCCACGAACGGGCGTCGATCCACCTCGGTGCTGTCTCGAAACGCATTGCCATCGAGAAAGATGTCGTAGGCGACGGCCCGACCGGAAACGCCCGCGAACAGGTACCAGCTGAACCGATCCACCGGTTCGAAGAAGCCCCCGCCGGCGAGGCTCGGACGGATACGCGGCGGGCCGTAATCGTTCTGCAGGTTGTTGCCGATCCGCAGCGTGAGCCCGGCCGAGGCCTGGCTCAGTACGTTGCCCACCGTGAAGCCCGCGTTCGGCGTCAGATCGATACCAAGACCGATCGCTTCGAACTCGGCGAGCGCACGCCACTTGCGATCGTAGGTGAGCGCGACCCCGACCTCGTTGCCGAGCTGGTTGTCCCAACCCTTGGGATCCTGGGCCCCAAAGGTGTCGTGGACATTGCGTTGGATCCATTCGGCACCCGAATCCGGGCCGATCCATCCAATCTCGAGACCGAGTGTGTCGAGCGTTTCCCCCGAGTCCACCAGCACTGAGAACGAAAGGTAGAGCCAGCCCGCGTACGGGTGCTGATCGGGCAGGAGCTCGATGCGATTGATGTCCTGGGGTGTGAACATGCTCTGCCCGAGTGCGATCCCCGAGTAGATGCGATCTTCTTCGTTCGCGCCGAGCAGGGTTCTTCCGAACCAACGGCCCAGCGCCGGCCCGCCGTCCGCCGACGAGAGGTAGGAGAGCCGCACACCGTTGGTGTAGTTGCGATCGCTCGCCGTGAACGAATCGTTCTCGAAGACCAACGCAAGCGTGCCAAGATCGGAGTACGGCCGGTCCGGCGCACTCTGCCCCCAACTTGCTGCTGCGGAGACGACGCTGAGTGCGACCAGCACGAGCTGCGTAGCGCGCCAAGAACATTGCACCCTCTGTACTCGCTTCATGGGTTCAAGGTAGCCACGTGCCGACCCGTTTAGGAGGGGTTGCGATGCAACGGTGCGCTCGAACAGCAGGCGCCTAACCCCACTCCGCAAGTGATCGAGATCACAGGTTGTTGCGGAGTGTGAACGCGCATCGAGCGCTGTTGGGTCCAGGGAGGGCCCCGGCGTGACGACCCAGCTTGTGAGACGCTAGAGGGGGCGACCGGCTGGTTCGCGGGGTCGGGCGATTTCTCTGGAGGCGTGAACTCGAGCCGCCGGGAGCTCGTGTTAGGTTCGAATGACAGTTCTCTGAACTTATCTTCAACTATCCGAAAATGTTGGGGAATCAGGCCTCAAAATCAACGCTCTATGACTTCAGCTCCTACGCTGATCGGTCGATCCAAGGGTTGGCTCCCCAGTTCACGGTGGGGCCCCGAAAGGAGGCACTCATGCGCAAGAAGTCATGGGTCGTTCGCAGCTCACAGGATGGTTGGATGGTCCAGCGGGAGGGCAAGAAGACGCCCGAGAGCACGCACAAGAAGAAGGACACGGCCGTCAAGAAGGGCCGCGCCATGGCTCGACGAGCCGGCGGCATGCTGAAGATCAAGGGCCGCAACCACGAAGCCGGCGGTCCTTCCTTTGGGGCCGTCGGCTTCTCTCGCTCGCGCGCAACCCGGCGCATTCCGCCGCGCCTGGCCGTCGTGGATCCGTATGTGGTTGGAGCAGGCGGGGACGTTCTTTCCGTAGTTCCGTTGTTCGACGTCGTTCCCCGCCTTCGGTCAGCACTCCCTGACTGTCCGCATAACGGAACTACGGAAAGAACGTCCCTGGTCACATCCGCCGCCTAACGTCGCCTCAGTGGGCGGCGTCTTGGCGGCGCGCGCGCTCTTCCATTGCCGCGGTCACGCGATCGTGTACGCGTCGCGTGACCGGTGCCGGGCGGTCCGGGGCACCAGGGTCTTGGTAGGCAGCGCCCGACTCCGAGGACACGGCCGCGCGCGATTCGTCGCCCATCCCCGCACTGAGCTGCCTGACGGCATACCAGATCACGACAACCATGAGCAGGATGGTGAAGATGCGTCCCATCTCTCATCGATCGGTTCACCCCCCTCTCGTTCCCCCGGGCGAGCGCCGCGGGAGATCCGGAGGCCAAGGGCTCGGCTGGACCGAGCGCGTCCTTCACTGCGTCAGGTCCTACTCTATTCGCTGATTCCGCTGGCCTCCGGGTCCGGCGGCGCCCGATTCGCTGTGTCGGTGAGCCCCTCACCGCCACAAAACGGCTGGCGACACAGGTCCCAGACCGGCATGCTGGGATCGTTGCTCCCGAATCTGCACTCAGTCGGCCTTCTGCGTCGCCCGACGAACGCCGAGATGTCGACATCAATCACCGTCAACTGCGCCCACTCGGGTATCGCATTCGCAGCAGCGCCGGCAGCTGGACCGTTGTTGATCACGCAAATGCTTGCGGAATCGGGCATTGAGCACCAGATATCGGCGACTGGGATCTCGCTCTCCGGCCCGGCCGACACCCACCGGGCTACCCATACTGCGAAGCCAAACAGCGCCGAGCCTACTGCCAGGACCCCGCCGACGTACGACATCTTGCTAGGCAGCGTCCAGCCACGCCATTGTCTTCGAGTCAAGATGAGCCACGTAGCCACGACCGGCTAGCTACCCGAGCGACTAGCGGCCGACGGCCCGCGCTTTCCTGTAGTACTCGATCAATCCGTCCTCGGCGATCTCCTGATGGGCTTGCAGTGCGGCCTCTGCCGCGCCGCTCGCCTGGGCCTGGAAGTCCTCGGGGA
>JAZDDE010000171.1:0-3704 GCA_036679495.1 Gemmatimonadota bacterium
ACCATGTGGCGCTTCGGCCAAGCCGCTTGAGGATGTCGGCGTAGCCGGATGCGAGGCCAGACTTACCTGCGCGCTCGGCTAGGGAGCACAGATCGTGCGACCGCAGTGCGCTCGGAATCTTGGGGCTTGCCTCTAGTGCTAGTCGAAACTCGTCTTGGTTCGCTGTCACGATGCGGGCCTTGAGTAGGTTCTCGATGGCGTAGGCGACCAGCATGAAATAGATCGCAACGAACTCATCTGCCCAGCCGCGCCAGGTGTCGGATCCTGGGCGGAAACCTGGCGTGGCCGAAAACTCCCTTACCTTCGGCTCAAGGAGCTCCGCCGCGGCGAGCAGCTGCGAGGCGGTCTCTTCCCAGGCTGTGGCGTCAAGGAGCCGCTCCCTGAATCGCTCGTCGTAGCCGCCGTCACTCATTCGGTCGCTGCCGTCTAACGGATATGGCGCTCAGCTGCAGGCGGCGCACTGCTACCTGATTCCTGACCACCGGACCTCTGCACCCTACCACGAACCGGAACCGATGGGCATTAGCCTGTCAGCTGCAGCACCTTGTTAGGCGGCTGCGGGGGGCGTTCGCGACTCCGTGATGCTCACGATGTTGCCGTCCGGGTCGAGGTAGCGCGCAGTCCTGCCCCACGCTTCGCTTCTTGGCTCCAGAAGGACCTTCGAGCCCGAAGCAAGCACCTGTTGATGTACCGAGTCAAAGTCTGGAACGTGGAACCCGATCTGCGCAGCAGTGGCGACTGGACGCTCAGGCTCATGCGCCGAGTACAGCGCAAAGTGGATGAACGCGCCGTCGGTCCACGAGTATGCGGCATGCTCACCGCCGTACCACGGGTCCCGCTTCTCGGAGTCGTGGGCGGCGTCCTGGAGCGGAATCCCGAGCACTTCCCGATAGAAACGGACCGACCGCTCAAGGTCGGAAACGCTCAACGCTACGAAGCGTCAGTCGTCGATTTGACATAGCGTTTCTTGCTGCCGTCTACCGGATTGGGAGCTCAGCTGCGTGGCACAGGCCGCCGACGGTCGGTGAAGCACCCAAGGTCGATGCCAGAATGGTACCAGACGCCGAAGGAAACGCGCTGTGCCACGTCAGCTGCAGCGACTTGTTAGGCGGCGCGCTACCAGGCAAGGCGGTAGCAGGACCGAAGAAACTCTCGGGTTTCCGCATCGGGCGCGTCGAGCGGTGCCTTCCGGAGACAGTCAACTATGCTGTTCAGCGTGGAAGCAGACTCGGGATCGCCGCCGACGGGAGGATTCTGAGTACGATACTCGGCGGCCGGTCGAAGCAGCTTGTACCCGAGAGCTGGATCGAGGTTGGGCCGCTCGAACCACGGCGGCCCAGTGAGCGAATGAGCTCCATGGGTGATGAGCTGGACGTCGAGCTGTTGCTCAAGGAGAGCTACTGCGTCCGAAGAACGACCCGCGCGGAGGGCCGAAAGAGTCGCGGTGATCCAGGATGCCTCGAAGGGCGCTTGGCGCTCAAGCTGCACTGCCCGCCCCTCGACGAAGCCAACAACGCCTCCAACGTAGAAGGCGAGCGCAGCGACGACCAGAACGATGAGCGCGATGAGCGTTGTTCGCATCGGCAGAGCCCCCCATTCGCGCCGTCTAACGGACATGGCGCTCAGCTGCAGGCGACGCACTGCTGCCTGAATCGTGACCACCGGTACCTCCGCAGGCTACCACGGCCAGCAACCGCTCCGCCCAGCCTGTCAGCTGCAGCGCCTTGTTAGGCGGCGTCGGCGTAGAAGGGCGCGCTCCGACGCGCACATATCTGCGGCGCCGCCGTGCCCGCTAGAGCAACCGGTTCAGGGCAAGAGAGATGAAGTTCGCTGCGCCGAGAGCGAGTCCTACGACCAGGGCGAGAATATAGATGCCTGGTGCCATCGAACCAACCACGCCCAACACGAGAGCCGAGAAGATTGCGAAGTTGAGCAGGCTGAAACTCAGACCGACGATCCGAGCGATCGGGTGCAGCGCTTCGGCAGTCCCCTCAGTGCGCGTGCGTCGTTCGCGGCGGAGGACATAGAAGCTAACGGGAACGGCGCTGCACAGAGCGATGCCAGCGGCGAGGCGCCACAACAGCTGGGGCTGAACACCCAAGTGGTGCAGAACGATAGGGACCAGGGCCGAGAAGGCTGCACCGAAGCCAGAGGCCACAATATTGAGAACTGCGAGGCTGTCCGCGCGGGAGAAGCGACCATCGCGGCTCGCGAAGACCAGGAAAATGGAGAGGAAGCCAGCGAACGCGACTCCGAGTTCCGCGATCAGGCTGAGTTCGTCGAGAACTTCCATACGATCTCAAGCCGCCTAACGAATCGGCGTTAACCGGCGTGGAATAGCGCCGCCGGACTCCGCCGAGCCTGAGAAAATTGATGCCAGAACGGTACAGCGGTCACTTGAACCACGCTATTCCACGTCCGGTTCAACGCCTTGTTATGCGGCTGTTCGCGACGAGCATCCGAAAACTCCATCTCGATCTTGCGTTTCAATCTAGAAGTCAAGCGGTGGGGCTGGACTACGACTGCCGCTCGCCGAGGCGGAGACGGTTGCCGTCTGGGTCCTCTATGTGGACCTCACGACCCCAGGGCTGCTCTCTGACAGAGACGCCGAACTCGCGCGAAATGGCATCGATTTCCGTGACCCAAAGATAGAGCAACGTGCCGGGCCGAGCGTCTCCAGCGTGCTCTGAGAGATGCAGTTGGGAGTTTCCTGAACTGAGAAAGGCGTACACCGGCATATCGGGGCCAAATGTGTGCTCGTTGTCGAGAGTGAAACCGAGGCGGGCATACCACTCTGCGGCACGTCGCACGTCTTCAACACGAAGAATCGGAATGACTTCCGGCATGACAGTACTCCTCGCTGGAGCCGCATAACGGATCGGCGTTCAGCGGCCAGCAACAGCGCTGACCGGGTCCGATCCGGCCGACAGAGTATGCTGCCAAACCGCGACCAAGGTCAATTAGGCCGAGCTGCTGCTGGTGCGCTGCAACGGCTTATTGGGCGGCGCTGGCACACCGGTGCCTTGCGAGCTTCCGGCTGCGCGGTCAAAACGTTCGCAAGTCTCCGAGGTAGCTCAAACGTTGCAGTCAGAAACCTACGTGGCTCTCCTGGTAGGCTGTTCGCGATTTGATTCGCTCGACATAATTCGCAACCTTTGGCGATGCCGTCATCATATTGAAGCCGCAAAAGAATGCGAGCGTACCGCCAAAGACGATATCTGCTGCAGTAAACTGTTCCCCGAGTGCCCAGCCGGTACCGGGTGTCATCGACTCGACCGCGGCCATAGCACGCGGCATATCACCCCACCCCATCGTGTGCGGCTTGATATCCTCGATCCCAAGCGAGGTGATCGACAGAAGCGGTTCAAGGGTGGTACCCGGGAAGAAGAGATACCGATAGTACCTGCCGCGCTCTGGTGAGCCGGGGGATGGCGCGAACCCCTTCTCTGCGAACTTGTCAGCCAGATATGCACAGATCGCGCCAGCTTCGGTGACAACTGCGTCGCCATCGACGAGTGTGGGGACTTTGCCCATTGGGTTGATTGCCCGGTACTCGGGCGAGTTTTGCTCACCGGCTTGGATGTCAATGACGATCCGTTCGTGCTCGGCGTCGAGCTCCTTGAGCATCCAGTCGGAAGTCACGGCCCGGCTCATCGAGTTGAAGTAGTGCTTCATCTGTGCGTCCCCTCCGTTCGCTCGCGCCC
>JAZDDE010000172.1:0-3357 GCA_036679495.1 Gemmatimonadota bacterium
GCAGGCCTCTCAGATCGCCCTCAGTCAGGCAGAGGTCGATCTCATCCAGCGACAGTTCGACTACCAGCTCGGTCTCGCACGCCTCGAGGCCCTCCTCGGAGCCGATCTCCGCTAAACTACCCCCAACCCGGCCCCGACAAACCTGCTGCCGAACTGATTCGGCGGCACCGCAGACTCGACCGGACCCGCCTTCCACGTTATCAATTGGGCATGAGCCTTACAGCCTTCGACTCACTTCCAGATTCTTCCCGGCTCTGGTGCTTCGGTTCCAACCGGGAACTTACGACCGAGAATATTGCGGCGCTGAAACACGATCTTGCCGCCTTTCTTGACGGGTGGGCAGCTCACGGCAAAGCGCTGGCCGCCGGTTTCTGCGTCTTGGAAGGCCGCTTCGTGCTCGTCGCCGTGGACGAAGGAACGGCCGGCGCCTCGGGCTGTTCCATCGACGCCCTGGTCGGCGAGTTCAGGCGCCTGCAGGACAGGCTGGACACCGACTTCCTCGACGGAAACACCGTGTGGTATCGGAATGAACACGGCCGTGTCGTTTCCTGCGGCAGGCGAGCGTTCCGTGAGCGCTCTGCCGCCGGTGATGTGTCTTCTGAAACTATGGTGTTCGACCACACCCTGGCCGGGCTCAAGGACTATCCCGGTCAGTGGGAAGTTCCGGCCGGCGCCTCCTGGCACTCGGCCCTGCTCACCAGCACGGAAGCGCGTGAAAAAGCGTCCGGATAGGAGGGCGCGCCAGGTCTCACCCCCAGCGCAGGACGGGAAAGCCGAGGCTAGTCGCCTCGGCCTCGTGCTCTCCGGTGGCGGCGCGCGCGCGGCGTACCAGGTGGGAGTACTGCGCTACATTGGACAGCGATACCCGAACGGCTACTTCCCCGTAGTCACAGGCGTCTCAGCCGGATCGATCAACTCCACGTTCCTCGCCGGTCACGCCGGGAACTTGCTGGAAGCGACCGACGCTCTGAGCCGCCACTGGTGCTCTCTGAGGACCAGTATGATTTTTCGAAGCGGCTACTTCCCGATGCTCGGCAATGTCTTGCGGGTGGGGGCCAGTCTCGTCTCGGGCGGCTCTTCACTGGTCCCACGGACGAAGGGTATGGTAAACACGAAGCCGCTCGACGATTTCCTGCGAACGGTCATGAGTAGCGGCAGTATTCAAGACAACATCGAGAGCGGACGCCTGCGCGCGACAGCCGTTACGGCTACCTCCTACAATACTGGCCAGACGATCACGTTTGTGGAAGGACACCCGGATGTGGAGCCCTGGGAACGGGTTCGCCGCCGTGCGGCGCGCACCCGTCTCAACGTCGATCATGTCATGGCCTCCACGGCGATTCCGCTCTTCTTTCCAGCCCGGCCTGTGGACGGGGAATATTTTGGTGACGGAAGTATTCGGCAGGCCCACCCCCTCGCTCCGGCTGTCCATCTCGGGGCCCGTCGCATCCTGGCTATCTCATCCAGATACCAGCGCAGCGGCAAAGAGGCCCGGCGAGCGGTTGTGGAGGGATATCCCCCTGCGGCGCAGATTATAGGGCTCCTGCTAAATTCTATTTTCCTCGACAATCTGGACGCAGATGCCGAACGGCTGCAGAGAATCAACCAGCTTGTATCGCGCATTCCGAGCGCACGTCGGTGGCTGGTGTCGCAGGCCGAATTACAACTGTTGGTACTTAAGCCTTCTCGGGATCTGGGACGCATGGCCGGAGAATTCGAAAGTCAGTTGCCACGCTCGGTTCGCTACATGATTCGCGGCCTCGGGAGCAAGAAGCTGTCCAGCTCAGACCTCGTCAGCTACCTGCTATTCGAGTCGGAGTTCATATCCAGACTGATACGACTTGGCGAGGAAGACGCGCGGCGGCAGTGGCTCAAGATTCGCCGTTTTCTGAGTTGGGAGGGCGAAGAGAAGGCGGTGGCCAGCTAGGCCAATCCTCCGGACAGAGCCGAGCCTTCAGCGAGATCCTAGTACCGAACTCAGGGCGGTCTCCAGCTCGGGGTGGAGGAATTCGAAGCCGGCGATGGCGAGCCGGGCTGGACGGACTCTCTGACTGGCCAGCAGCATTTCGTCGGCCATGGAGCCAGCCGCCAGCCGCAACGCCGCGGCCGGTACGGTAGCTAGAGTGGGACGACAAATCACCCGCCCCAGAGTGCGCGTGAACGCGATGTTGCGGACCGGAGCCGGAGCTACCGCGTTTACCGGGCCGGAAAGATCCTCGTCTTCGTATGACCTCAAAACTGCGCGAACAGCGTCCTCCAGAGTGATCCAGCTCATGAACTGGCGGCCTGTCCCGAGCCGCCCGCCCAGACCGAGCCGAAACGGTATTAGCATGCGCGACAGCGCACCGCCGGAACTGGCCAGCACGATTCCGAATCTGAGGTGAACCACTCTGATTCCGGCGTCTTTCGCAGGCGCCGCGGCGGCCTCCCAGCGACCGCAGAGATCGGCCAGGAAGCCGGTGCCCGGCGGGCTATTTTCATCCAGCCACTCGTCTCCTCGATCTCCGTAGAACCCCACCGCCGATGCCGCCACAAGCACCCTGGGCCGCGCGGAAGTCGCCGCCAGCGCGCGCGCAAGCAGCTGCGTTCCGCCGACTCGGCTAGTCACGATTCGGTGCTTCTTGTCAGCCGTCCACCGTCCCGAAACGACGTTTTCTCCCGCCAAGTGGACGACTGCATCGAATCCCTCCAGATCCGCCGCATCGATCTCAGCGCCACCGGGATCCCAACCCACGGCTCCGGGCGTGCCAAGCCTGCCAGAGCCTGGGCGTACGAGCGAGGCCACTCGTACGTGGCTGGACGTGAGGTGCTCTGACACAGCCCTCCCGATGAGACCGCTAGATCCGCTGATGAGAACTCGCTGCATTCTGTGGTGCTCTCGTCGGTGTTTGAGGGGCTAGTTAGGATATCACGGCTGGGGCAGTAACAGCGACCCGAGACGGACTTCGAATGAGATGGGACTTTGATACGGTTACTTCATATCGCGGACGTACACCTTGGGGCTTCGCACGCCTCGTTTGGTCCGCTGGCGGACAACAGGCGCGCAGCCATGCTGGCAGCCTTCCAAGAACTTCCTGAGCGGGCGGCACAACTCGGCGCGCATGCTGTCCTGATCGCCGGTGATCTGTTCGACGAGACGTTTCCGTCGGACCGGCTACGGGCGGAGGCGCGCGAGGTCGTGCGGCAGCTCGCTGTGGAGCGGCCGGTGTTCATCGTGCCCGGTAACCATGACTCGGCCCCCGACGCGCTACCCACCATCAATGCGGCCGAGGGCAACGTCTACGTGCTGGCCGAACCGACATTCGGAGCACCGACCACGGTGCTCACCGACGGCGGACCTCTGCATGTGTATGGAAT
>JAZDDE010000173.1:0-4883 GCA_036679495.1 Gemmatimonadota bacterium
GACCCCGAGCCCGACCAACAAGTCAGACGTTCCACGCCGGGCTCGGACGACCAGCGAAATAGCCAGCCACCCGCGAGAACGTCGATCCCTCCTGCCGGAGTAGCGTCTCACATCGGGCCAGGACGAGCATGTCCAGCAGCGCAGCCTTTCCGTTCTCGGTTCGATCCGGACAGTCCCGGTTCTGGTGCGCAGCCATGCCGGGATCCGGATACCACTTGTCCACCGCGACGACGCGTTGCCCGTAGCGCTGCTTGAATTGGAGGAGCACATCGCTGTTGTCCGTGGCGACGAAGATATGGCAGTCGTCGCGCAGCGAGTCGATGCGATCGAAGCACCGCGAAAGTGGAGCATCCATCTCCATGTCGGAATGTCGGACATGAACACCGATCATCGGCTGATGGCGGGACACGAAGTCATCCGCCCTGGCCTGAATCTCGGAGGTCGGTTGCAGATATTCTCGGAGAACGACCTGCACGATCTCAGCTGCCGATTCCGTTCCAAACAGCGCTCGCTTGTGCTGATCTGAAAAGAGCTGGATCTGGTGATTGTACGCCCACATCACACGGACATCAGCCGGGCACTCGACGTCCACTGGATTCTTGTCGGGGAGGTTCCAGTCGAACCGTCGAGGGGAAAGGACACT
The DNA here is from genome assembly GCA_036679495.1 of Gemmatimonadota bacterium. GTDB lineage: Bacteria > Gemmatimonadota > Gemmatimonadetes > Palauibacterales > Palauibacteraceae > JAZDDE01. The sequence continues at coordinate 644 of JAZDDE010000173.1, forward strand.
GAGTCCGGGAATCCTCCTTCGCCATCGATTCGCGCGTCGAACCCGCTTCTTGTTCGCGCGCACAGACAGGTCGAGGTGCCCCTCCATTCGGGTGGTGAGGTCGTCAGAGGCTTCAGGCCTGAGAGCGACTCTCGACTCTGGGCAACCCCGTTCAGGACGAAGAATTCGTCGAAGACGTCCTCGCCGCTATGCGAATACGTGTAGTCCGACCAATCGACGATCATCGTCCTTTTGGTAATCAACGCATAGACGACGGCATGCGTCAGGGAAAGAAGGCGATTGCCCATGCCGGCCTTGCCCTTCACGACGAGGTATCTGGTCTGGGGATGCACTATTCGCGTACGACCACTCGTACAGAATGTCGGGGCAAGCCGGATGCCGAGTCGTCTCGGAATACTCTCCCGTCGCCGAGCTGATGGTTGCAGGGAATGCGGCCGGTCGATCGGGAGTGAGGCAGATCGACGCAGAATGCGCCGTAGCTGGCGCCAGGAGAAGGAGGACGTAAGCCAATCGGATCGAGCACATCTTCGACGCCCAATGGATACTGCCGCTGCGCCAGGCAGCGCTGGCCTGGCCAGGCTGAGGCCACAGGGTCGATGCCAGAAGCCTACCAGACACAGGCACGCCCAGCTGAACGAGAACCGGCTGGCGAGCCACCGCATCGCGCTTCAGAAGAAAGCCGTTGCTAGGCCGTGGGCGGCAACCGACGCGCCAAGAAGAAGCCGCTCACGACACCGGGAAACAACACGCCCCACGCCAGCGAACTGATGGGCACCCACCAATGCGACAAGACCGGTCTCAATCGAAGCAAGACCCAGCGTTGTGGGATACCGACGACCCCGCCGGCAAAGAACCCGACGAAGAGCGTCCAGGCAAGGTCACCCGGAGCGAGACCCGGAACAAACTGGCCAAGAAAGAGAGCTCCAAGGCCGCCGCCCACACACCACCCGACAGCGGTAGCGGTGGCCCAATGGTGGCACGGTGCAGCGTGGCGCCGCAGCACCAACCACTGAGTTACGCCCACCAGAGTGCCGAAGGAAGCTCCCACGATCGCGCTGGCATAGGGCTCGGCCATCGGTGCGCTAAGCCGGCCCCCGAGCGCGAGCCCAGGAAAGAAGCCCACGTTCGTCGCGACTACCCAGAGAACCCAGAAGCGCCAACCCGCACGTTCTCTCTCGAACTCAAGAAACGAAGTCGCCAAGGCGCCCCCACGCCGTCCAACGAATCGGCCTCCAGCTGCAACGCAGCCGGCTGACCGGCTCGCCAAGATTCTCCGGGTTGCTGATGGACGTTACCAGAGGTCGTAGCGCCCAGCCGTAACCCTGTCCGACTGCAAGCTCGTGCTAGCCGGGCCGCTCGGAGTCGACAACCTGGCTCTTCTTCAGTCTCGCTCAACCCTCGCTCTCTGGATGAAGCGCAAGCCTTGCTAGGGCCCAACGGATCGGCGTTCAGCGGCCAGCAATTGCGCTGACAGGTTCCGACCCTGCCGACATGGTATGCCGCCATGCGGCAATCCAGGGCAATTGCGCGGAGCGGTTGCTGGTCCGCTGCAACGCCTGGTCATGCGGCGGTTCCGCCTCGAGGGGTGACGGTCGTCCACACCGGGACCCGCGATCTGACTCACACTTCAGCGTTGAGACTACGCGAGCCTAGAGTGAGAGTCCTGAAGTCAGGAGGTTGACGAGGCCACGATGGCGCCGCGGATCCCTACGATGAGCATCTGGACGCCGATCACGGCGAGGATGAGCCCCATCAGGCGGCTCACTACCTTGATCGCGTTCTGGCCAAGGAAGCGCACGAGGGATTCGCTGGCGATAAACGCGGCCAACGTCAGCAGGCAGACAAGCCCCAAAGCCGAGAGTACGCGGACTACTTCTGCCAGAGTCGAGTCGGCGGCGAAGTTCATCGCGGTAGCGATCGTGCCCGGGCCCGCCAAGATGGGCAGCGCCAAAGGCGTGACGGCGATGCCCAACGCGGCATCCCGGCTGAGTGCGTTGTCTTCGGCAGTTGGGGTATGCATGCTCGACTCTTTCCCCTGCAAGAGATGGTACCCCACGAGCCCAACGAGGATTCCACCAGCAATGCGAAACGCGGGAAGCGTGATGCCAAACACGATGAAGATCTCGCGGCCAAAAACCGTGAACAGCGCGACGATCACAAACGCGAGAACAACAGAACGCAGAGCGATTCCGCGCCGTGTGGCCGAATCAAGGCCCTCAGTGAGGCTCATGAAGAGGGGTGCATTCGCAATCGGATTCATGATTGCGAAGAAAGCCATGAAGACGGTCGTGAAGTGGCTAGCCGGGTCGTCCATTTGCCGCCGCCCAACGGATCGGGCTTCAGCCTGCGGACAGACAGGGCTGACCGTCAGCGCTGAACCGCAGAGTCCCGGGGCCAGAACGCTACCGAATTTGTCATGCTGGCGGAAGAATGGCTACCGCGCTGGGTGTAACGGCTGGCCAGCCGGAGAGTAAGGCTGACTGAGCCGATACCGCTCCTCGAGCGACGCCGAACCATGAATCTCGAAACGGTCAATTGGATCGAGACGTTGCGTGTGGAGTCGCCACGTGACGCCTCGACGCGGGATGGCAGAGGAGCTGGGGCTACTGATGGCGTGGAAGACAATGCCGAAGAGCAGTGCAGCGGAGAACAGAACCGCTGTGAGCTGTGAGAGGCTGAGGAGAACGTAGTGACGCAATGCCGCCGCACGACGCGAAGAGGTCGGTGAGCTGGCGCCCCGCTCGAGAAGTCGCGCGAGCCTGAGGAGTCTCGCATTGTGAAGGCAAAGGGCTGTCGAGCAGAGGACGAGAGCCGTGAAGAGAAGCGCGACGGCGAGCGGCGAGTTGTAAAGGACCATCGCCCGAGAGAGACGCAAGTCGTGTGCCGCTCTGTCGTGCTGCTAGTGCTCTTGGAGCAAGACTGGCCGCATCGCGCGGCTGCACCGAAGCCAACGGGACGGCCTTCTCCCACGTCCTCGATGAATGTAGGCGCTTCGACGCCCGCCACCGCGACCAGGAGCGCCGTTCGTCAGAGCGGGATCTCGTGCTCTGCGGCCACGATGAAGGGGATGCGGCCTGGCGCGATGAAGTTCGCCTCGTCGGCGCGGGTGGCCTCGTACTCGGGGCTCTGGCCCGAGCGGCGCAGCGCGTCCAGGTCATCGAACCAGGAGATCGGGATACCGTCGAAGTCGGGGGTGCGCCCGCTGGCGTAGATGCCCATGCGCGCGCGGCACTGCACGTAGCGGAGGTTGCCGGGGATCTTGGCTGCGATCGGACCGTGGGTCCCACTCCAGTAGCTCTGGAAGAAGTCGATGAGCACGTCGTCGCGCTTCTTGATGAAGCCGATCCACTTGACGGCGTCGTCCGGAACCGGACCGTCGACGATCACCACCTCCTCGGTCAGCACCACGCCCATGCTCGCAGGGTCGATGAAGTTGGCCTCGTCGGCGCGCACGGCGGCGTACTCGGAGGAGGGCGCGAGGTCCTTCATCGCCTGAGTGCTGTCGAACCAGGCCTCCGCCACACCGTCGTAGTCCGGCTCGCCGGCGGCATAGCCGGACGACAGCGTGTGATTCTGCACATAGCGGCGCATGCCCTTCTGGCGTACCACCAGCTCCGCGTGGTTCGTGCGCCAATGCTGTTGGAATTGCTCCGGGGTGAGGCCCGCCTTGCGCTTGAAGAACGCGATCAGCTTGACCATGGAGCAGCCTCCCTAACGACCTTCGGGCCGGTACAGCTTGATCTCGCGCTTGCGCGTGATCCAGTCCGCCTGGCGGCTCCAGGGCCGCCCAGCGTTGGCGCCACCGTCGACGACCTGGGCGGTTCCCGTCACCCAGGTCGACTCGTCGCTGGCGAGCCAGAGCGCCGCGCGGGCGATGTCGAGCGGCTGCCCTACCCGACCGATCGCCTGGGCGTTGCGCAGCACGTGGGAGAGCTTCGAGAGATCGTCTTCGCTGGCCGTCGTCCGACCCACCGCCAACGGTGTCGCCACGATGCCGGGACAGATGCAGTTCACGCGGATCCCGTCCGCGCCGAGCTCGAGCGCCACGGTCTTCGTCAGGTGCACCACGGCCGCCTTGGCGACGCTGTAGAGGTGGGGCGACTCGCCGGTCTTGAGCCCCGCCACGGAGGCCGTGCTGATGATCGAGCCCCCGCCCTGGCGCCGCATCACCGGCGCGGCGTGCTTGATGCCGAGGAACACGCCCTTGACCAGCACGTCGAAGGTCATGTCGAATTCCTCG
>JAZDDE010000174.1:0-4192 GCA_036679495.1 Gemmatimonadota bacterium
TCAGTGGGAACATCTCGGTCGAAATCCCTGCCAACTCCAATGGATTTGTATCTCTCACTACAGAGAGCGGGATCCTGAGTTCGGAGTTCTTTCTGACGGGCACGGCGCTGTTCCTGGAGGGGATTCTCGGAACCGGCGGCCGCACCCTGTCGGCATCAACATTGAGCGGAGCGGTATCCCTGCTCGCGGGGCCGGACGCCTAGCCGCGGGGAAAGATGGCACGTATCTGGCACTCAGGCCTCTCAAACTACTGGAGGTCGAATGCCGCGTAGAGTACTCCTTTGCACCTTTCTGGCCTTGTTTACTGCAGCTGGCTGCGCAGTTGTACCCGACTCACGCAGGTTGTCGGACGCCGAGCAGAAGAACTGGCAGTCTGTACATCTGCGATGGTGGGAGACGACCTGCCCGGGTGAGGACTGGTCACCGATGTACTACAGGATGCGAGTCGTAGACGCTGCCGACTTCCAATATCAGGTCGTCGAAGACGAGGTGTACGGCGAGATGCTCCTGCTCGGAAAACGACACCTGGGTGATCGGCCTGTTGTTACGGCCGGGTTCGCGGAGGCCTGCAACGAGGCGTAGCCCGCACCGCATCGGCAAGGAACCGTGGTTACTTGGATCGGTATGATGGAGCCTCAACCACACAGGAGTTCCATCGTGATGTATCGAAAAGCCTGCCTCCAGTCTGCACTCATCCTACTGGCGTTGCCCTTGGCCTGCTCGAATTCGACAGCTCCGGACAGTCAGCTATCGGAGGCCAGGGCGCTGTGGGATTCTGCCGGCCTCACAGCGTACGATTACGAATTCACACAAAGCTGCTTTTGCCCGCCGATCGCAATAGAGCCGATCCGCGTAGGCGTCGTGAACAATGTGGTCGTAGGCGCCGTGCGCGTCAGCGACGGAGTGGTACTGCCGGACGGGGACCTCGTTTTCTTCTCGACGGTAGATCAGCTGTTCGATCGGCTGGAACAGGCAGCGCAGACCGATCCGGAGATCTTTGAAGTGCTCTTTGACGACGCCCTCGGCTACCCAACGAGCGCCAACGTGGACATCTCTTTCATGATTGCCGATGAGGAGTACTCGTTCACAGCCAGCTCGCTCGCCGAGGCCGGTATGTAGCTGCCAGGCTAGTCCTTGCTTCCCTTCTCAACCGTGCGCCGTCGACAAAAAGTGGCGCAAGCGTGTCATACCCCGGATCTTGTCGGATTATGGGTGAATATCAGTCCCCTCATGAACCGAGACGTGAGACACGTGAAGAGACACTCTCCTATCGCCGGACTGGCCTTTCTTCTAGTCCTGACTCCGCCAGCGATAGCGCAGGAACGCGCCGACAAGGCAGTGACGCCGGCCGCGGCCGAGGCCTTTATGGCCGAAACGGAAGCCGCGCTATTCGCGCTGAGCGTGAAGAGTTCCCATGCCGGTTGGGTCGCGGCCAATTTCATCACCTACGATACGGAAGTCCTCACAGCCGAAGCGGAAACGAACTACGCGGTGGCGCTCCAGAAGAGAGCCTTGGAAGCGCGAAGGTTCGACGACCTGGATCTGAGTTCCGAACTGAAACGGAAGTTCACGCTTCTTAGGCTCGGCCTCTCGGCACCGCCACCGGGAGATCCGGCCAAAGCGGCAGAGCTAACGCAGCTCAAGGTCGGCATGAAGAGCGCCTACGGAAGCGGTAAATACTGCCGGCCGAGCCCCGGGAGCGAAAGTGGCGAGGAGTGCCTTGGCATTACGGCCCTCGGCAAGCTGATGGGCACCAGCCGCGACCCGGACGAGCTGCTCGACGTCTGGATCGGTTGGCGCAAGATCGCTCCTCCGATGCATGACGATTATAGTCGCTTCGTCGCGCTCTCGAACGAGGGCGCACGCGAGCTCGGCTTCGATGATGCGGGCGTTATGTGGCGCTCGCGGTATGATCTGGAACCGGACGAGTTCGCGGACGAGGTAGATCGCCTTTGGGAGCAGGTAAAGCCGCTTTATCTGTCGCTTCACACCTACGTTCGAGGCAAACTCGGGCAGGCGTACGGGACTGACGTGGTGGCGCCCGGGGCCATGATCCCGGCCCACCTGCTCGGCAATATGTGGGCACAGGACTGGCTGTCTATCTACGATCTTGCCGCCCCGCCAGGCAATGCGAGCGCGTACGAGGTCACGGACCTGCTGACCGCCAACAAATATGACGCGGGAAAGATGGTTAAGGCCGGCGAGAACTTCTTCAGCTCGCTGGGCTTTGAGCCTCTGCCAGCCACTTTCTGGGAGCGCTCACTGTTCACCAAACCGGCTGACCGGGAAGTGGTCTGTCACGCCAGCGCGTGGACCATCGACGCCCAGGACGATATCCGCATCAAGATGTGCATCGAAGTGGACGGCGAGGACTTCAGCACCATTCATCACGAACTCGGACACAGCTACTACCAGCGTGCGTACAAAGCCCAGCCCTACTTCTTCCAGAGCGGTGCGAACAGTGGTTTCCACGAAGCCATCGGGGATGCGATCGCATTATCGATCACCCCAGAGTACCTGAGGCAGATCGATCTGTTGAGCGAGGTGCCGGGTCCTGAGAGCGACCTCGGTCTCCTGATGCAGCGGGCGCTCGACAAGGTCGCCTTCCTGCCGTTCGGGGTCGTGCTGGACAAGTGGCGCTGGCAAGTATTCTCAGGTGACGTAACGCCAGAGGAGTATAACGCTGCCTGGTGGGAGCTCAGGAACCGCTACCAGGGTGTGGCCGCCCCGGTGGCTCGCTCGGAGGCCGATTTCGACCCCGGCGCGAAGTACCACATACCGGCGAATGTCTCGTATACGCGCTACTTTATCGCCCACGTGCTCCAGTTCCAGTTTCATCGAGCGCTGTGCGAGGCAGCCGGTTTTGAGGGACCTCTTCACCGCTGCTCGATTTACGGTAGCGAGGAGGCCGGGAAGAAGCTCATCGCGATGCTTGAGCCCGGGAAGAGCATGCCGTGGCCCGACGCGCTGTACCAGCTCACGGGTACCCGTGAGATGGACGCGACCGCAATAATCGACTACTTCGCTCCGCTCAAGGCGTGGTTGGACGAGCAGAACGAGGGCGCGATCGAGGGCTGGGAGTTGGAGACGGCTACCCACTGACTAGGGAGCAGGCGCATGTGGTACGCACGAACTATTCTGGTAGTGGCGGGTTCTCTGTTGGGCTTTTCACTCGTTGCCTGCGGCTCCGAAACGCCGGCTGAGATGCAGCCTCCTCCTCCGGCGGTAGAAACGGGCCTTCTGGTGGTCAACGGGTCCGCTCAGGCTCCGCCTCCGGGCGCGACATCGAGGATAATCGGCACGGCGGCACCTCCCATCGGCGCGCCCTCTACCATGCTGGTGGGGCTGTACAGTTTTCACGTGAGTTCGAATGCGGACTGTTCGGGCCCCTTTGTCACCGTCTTTAGCAGCGGAGGCTCCCCAGCTGTCAAGGACTTCGTTACAAATCCCGAGCTATTCCGAGCGGAGGACGCCCCGACGGGCATGTATCCGTGTGTCGCGATGAGAATTTCGGATGTGCTGGAATTTCAGTCGGCCACGTCGAGCGGTGCCTGTGTCGCCGGTGTGACCTATCGGGGCGATATTTACCGAGCTGGCGGAGAGGACGTTCCGTTCCTCGATCTAACCCTTACCGTTATTCCTGCGACGGGATCCGATGCCGCACCGAGCGACGATCAGATATACGTTTTCTTTTCGACCAACGCATCGGCCGCAGTGGCCCTCGGTTTCGCTCCAAACCAGGTAGTCACCCTTTCGACAGCACTCGTCGTGCCGGACGCCGTGACATTCTACTGGGACGTTTCGAACGCGGTTGTCGACAATACTACGGCCTGCGTGCTGGAGCCGGAGGCGCCGGCACTTTTCCGGTAGCCGGCAGATGCGGGCGTGGCCACGCCACATCTTTCACGCTCTTGTTGTTAAGGGGCTGTCAACAGTCAGCAGACCCGTCGCGACAATCGTCTAGCTGTCGAGGACCGCTGACCCGCTGGCGGGGCGCCGCCAGCGCCGAAAAACGAGGGAGATGGTGCCGGCCTTGATTCCCTGAAGGGTCTCTTGCTTCAGGAGCATTTGCGCGACGCCGTCACTCTTTCTCTTCCTTCTTGGACTGTCCTATTCCGATAATCAGGAATACGAGCCAGACAATGTAGAAGGGCCACCAGGACCACCAAGTCTCACCACCAACACCTAGCAC
>JAZDDE010000175.1:0-4962 GCA_036679495.1 Gemmatimonadota bacterium
CCAACAGCAGGATGGCGGCCAGCAAGGCACCGAATCCGAGCAGGCGCAGGGAGATTCGGCCGACCAGGACGTCTTTGGCGACGGCGCTCAGATCGGTAGCGATGGCCAGATGGCCGACGCGGAGGATGCCTTCAATCGGTCTCTGGAGGAGTTCGACGCGATTATGGGCGACGAACGGGAGGCGATGGCGCGAGCCGGTGTTGGTAGCGCTGCAGATGACGCCTTCGGTGAGGCTGGGGATATAGGCAGACCCGTCGACGCCCACGAGATGCCGGTTGGCGAGGGGGCACAGGGCGTCGAAGACGGCGCCGAGACGAATAATCCGCTACCGGTATTTACGAATCGATCCGAAGCTGAACGGACCGCAGCTCAGATCGAAGGCTGCGACGATCAAGATAAGGTTGCTCGCCAGCTGTGTGAGGCCGCCACCGAGGAGAATGACCCGTTTCTTCGCGCGGCCCTTTGGGACGAGTACAACGAATATAAAAAGATTATTGTGCGGCGATAGTTGGAGAAGTTTGCGATGCGGCGATTCGGCATTCTGTTACTCGGAGCAGTGTTACTCGCGGGCTGTAGCACGAGCGAGATTCGTGTTGCGCATACCGTCGCACTGGTACCGGAAACGGAGACTATTCCGGAAGCGCAGTTGCTCGACATCGCCGTCGTCCTATTCGATCCTGGAGTTCCCGACGGCGAGATAGACAAGGAAGTACTTGAGGATCTGCTACGCAACGGCACATTCGTTCATATCCGCCGCACCGAAGCCCGTTTTATGACTGTGCATCTCAGAGATACGCTGCAAAAGAGCGGTCATTGGGGTGCCGTCTGGGTAACCCCGGAAGAAGCCCTGGTCGCGGATCTGCAGGTCACTGCTGAGATTTTGCACTCCGATGGTGACCGCGTTCAATTGGACGTGCAGGCGGTCGACGCTTCCGGTCGTGTCTGGTTGGATCAAGACTACGAGATGTCCACGGCGGCTGGCGCGTATAACCGTCAACGTTACCCGGATCGCGACCCCTACCAGGATGTCTTTAACTCTATTGCCAATGATCTGGCGGAAATTCAAGGCGACCTATCTGCCCGTGAGGCGGAGAATCTTCGGGCAATTGCACAACTGCGCTTTGCCGGCGACCTCAGTCCGGAAGTCTACGCTGATTACCTCGAGCCCGACCGCCGTGGCGTCTACAGCCTGAACCGCCTACCGGCGGAAGACGACCCCCAGTTCGAGCGAACGCTGCGGGTTCGTGAACGCGAACATCTATTTGTCGAGACGCTAAACGAGCACTACGAGGACTTCTATCAGAGCGCGGGAGAGTCCTATAACGGCTGGCGCGAATTCGCCAGGGAAGAAGCCATTTCGATTCGTGAGCTGCAACGGTCCAGTCGCTGGCGAACGACGCTGGGTATAGCCACGATCGTGGCTTCAGTGCTCTACGGCGCCAATAGCGACGGTGATTTCACCAGCCGCATACTGCGTGACGCCATGATGTACACGGGCATGGACCTGATCAAGACGGCCGCCGTCCGGCGTGATGAGAAACGTCTCCATTCCGAGACCCTGGAGGAGCTTTCCGCGAGCTTCGACGATGAGGTCAAGCCCATGGTAGTGCAGATCGAGGGGACGCAACATCGCCTGACCGGAACGGCGAACGCTCAATACGAGGAGTGGAAAGAGCTGCTGTTGGCGCTCTATACAACCGAGACGGGCTTCGTTCCGGCGATCGACATCTACACGGAGCCCTTGCCGGTGGCCGAAGAGGAAGTAGAGGCAGAGGTGCAGGAGCTTGAGGTATTTACCATCGAGCCGGAGGATCTCGAGGCAGACGATGACGCTGCGACCCAACCGGATTCAGAAACCATTGCCGGAGCGGTCTCGGGAGGCTGAGATTCGTTACGGGTCGCAGTAGGCGCGGCCGGTTCGCCGTCTCTAACGCCGCCGCCGTGTTCGTGAGTTACGAGACAGCTATCACGCCCGGTGCCACGCTTAGCAATGGCGTGCAGGTCGACGTACTGCTGGGCCGGGGAGGGATGTCCGAGGTCTGGCGCGCCGCAACCATTGCCGGAGTCATCGTTGCACTGAAAATACCCAGGGCCGACTTGGGTACACGCTCGGCAGCCAGTCAGCTTATTCGCCGTGAGTTCGGGGTCTTGGAGAGCCTGTGCCACGCGAATGTGTTGAAGCCCCTGGGCTTGATCACCGTACACGACATGCCGGGCCTGATTACCGAGTACTTGGATGGCGGAGATTTGGTGCCGCTATTGGGTGCTCACCCGCGGCACTGGGCTCGGGCGGCGCGGGATGTGGCTCTAGCGCTCGACTATGTTCACGAGCGCGGCACGGTGCATCGTGACGTGAAGGCCCGCAACGTGTTGTTTAGCAGTACAGGCGAGGTGCGGCTTGTGGACTTCGCGCTCGCGGCGGATACAGGGGGTAAAACGCCGCGAGGCGGTGGAACCCTCGCCTACGAGCGCTTGGCACGCCGGCAAGGGGCGTCGCCCGAAATGGCTGACGACGTGCATGCGTTTGCCGTATTGCTCTATGAGCTCCTGGCTGGGCGGTTGCCGTTCGGCGCGAACCCGACCCAGGCCGTGTTGCAGACCGCGCCGAGTCCACCGGTCGTGACGCCGGCGGATGGTTCCGACGGCGGCGTGCGGGCCCTGGCCGAACTTGTCCAGGATACGCTGAGTCCTGGGCAAAAATCCGCTGCGGAAGGCATGCGACCGTTCCTGAATGTCTTAGAATCTATGTTGTTGGAATACGAGTAAGCCGACTGTTGTGACAGACACAGACCCGCAAGCGACCGCTCACGAAGAGATCATCATCCCGGTCAAACCGGGCTTGGCGCGCGTCAAGCCCGTGACAGCTGCCCGGCAGAAAGACAGCCGGCACTCGCGGCTACTCGTGAGTACCGCCCTGGTCGTGTCGGTGCTGCTGGCGCTAGCCGTCATTTTCGTATTACCGCAGTGGGTCGCGGAGCAACAGCCTGAGGAACCGGTGCTGGCGCTGCCCGTAGAGGTCTTGCCCGAGGAACCTGAGGGGCCTGTGCTGACCGCGGCAGAGCTAGCGACGCTCAGGGATCAGGCTGAAACGTTGTTGGGAGAGTTACTCACTCAACAGGATCGGCTGGGCGGTCTAGCCGCGGCCGAGTGGGGAGGAGACGTTTGGGAGGAGTATCAGCAGAGCTCTCGTGCCGGCGACGACGCTTATCTTGCGGATGCGTTCCAGGAAGCCGTACCGGCATACGCCAACGCACTGCAAATTGGCGCGCAATTACTCGGCCGGTCGGCGGAAATCATCACGGCCGCGCTCAGCGCCGGTAACGCGGCACTCGATGCCGGCAATGCGCGACTGGCCCTAGAACAATTTCAGCTCGTTATCGGAATAGAAGCTGGCAATGCGCCCGCTCAAGCGGGGCTCGAGCGGGCCGAGCGTCTTCCGGAGGTGCTCGTGTTCGTACAGCAGGGCACCGAGCTCGAACGGCAAGGTGATCTGGAGGAGGCTGCGCGAGCTTTCCGGGCAGCGCTCGGACTCGACCCATCCTGGGCGCCGGCGCGGTCGGCGCTGACTGCGGTCACAGCACGTATCGACAATCGACGCTTCGAGACACAAATGTCGCAAGGTCTGGCGGCACTGGCGGAAGAGGAATTCGCCGCTGCCCTTGAACTGTTCGGCGAGGCATTGATCCTGCGGCCGGGTTCTGCCGAGGTGCTCGATGGTCAAATCCAGGCACAGCAGGGACAGAAATTGGAGCAGATCGCGCTGGTCGAAACACGCGCGCTGGCCTTTGAGCGCCGTGAGCTGTGGGAGCGGGCCGTTCAACTCTACCGCGATCTGCTTGCGACCGATGCAACGCTGATTTTCGCTCAGGCCGGACTCGAGCGCTCTGTGCTGAGGGCCGATCTGGAGGCGAAGCTGGTTAACCTGATCGGTAATCCGACGCTGTTGTTCGACGATCGGGCGCTGGCCGACGCCGGCGGCTTAGTAGCGGATGCTCGGAGCGTGGAGGATCCGGGACCGCGGCTTGAGGAGCAGATCGCTGACCTGAATCGGCTCGTGGTCCTCGCGTCGACGCTCGTGACTGTCGAGCTTCACTCCGACGAGCTCACCGACGTTACGCTCTATCGCGTCGGCTTACTCGGCACCTTCGCTGTCACTCAGGTTCAGATACGGCCCGGAAACTATACCGCTGTCGGTAGTCGCCACGGCTATCGTGATGTCCGCACAACATTTACCGTACTGCCTGGCCGGGAGTTGGCTCCGGTCGAGGTGCGCTGTGTCGAGCCGATCGGATGACGGCACCGAATCATCGGGTACTGACAACGTCGGTCGGTGGCCAAGAGCGGCATTTCAGCGCGGCCGAATTGCCGGTAACGATCGGTGGCGATTCTAATAGCGACGTTCGCCTGCAGGGAATCTCGGGATCGCTTCAGATCGGCTGGCTTGACGGCAGCTTCTTTATACAGCCCGGTCGGGACACCCGGAATCTGCGGATCGACGGTGAGCCGGTAGCCGGGACACGCTGGCTTAAGAACGGTGAGACGATTGCGCTGGATACTGCCAGGCTCGACTGTTCGCTTAGCGGAGAACGATTGAGCCTGGAGATCTCAGGGGTCGTGACCGGCGGCGATACCGCACCGCCCGATCTGGAGGAGCTGGCGCGAGAGGCGGCGAATCTCGATGAAGTTGAGATTGCGCCAGTCGCGTTTCGGCCGTTGGGTGAAAAAAAGTCCGGAACGTTGCGCGTCAAACCGAGTCGCAGCGCCTTGGTGGTCGGTGGCGCGTTTGTCGTACTAGCCGTCCTGGGTTGGTTCGCGTTCACCGCGAAGTCGGTCGAATTGATCGTCGATCCCGAGCCCGATACGGTCGGGTTGCCGGGCACGCTGCTGAAAATCAGAATGGGGGATCGCCTGCTCTTGAGCGCGGGATCGCATCGAGTTGTGGCCGAGCTCGCCGGCTACTAT
>JAZDDE010000176.1:0-2630 GCA_036679495.1 Gemmatimonadota bacterium
GGGGCGGGCGGGTCCGGCAGGTGGGACGGCAGGCAGACCGCCGGCTGCGCCGCCTCGACGGCGGCGTCGAACAGCGACCGCAGCAGCTCTCTCGGCGCCTGGCTCATGCCCGACCTCACCTTCCCCTGGACCGGTGCAAGTAGATATCTATGTCAAACGCGCCTGTCGGCCCGATGCAAGGACAGAGTCTCCAGAGTGGTGTCTCAGTTTGAAATCTTGCCGACCCAAATCCCTGAACACCTGCCTTCAGGTATTTTATGTCCGCTTGGCCCTCAGGTGCAGGCGTCGCCCACGAACGCGGAAATTGTCGACACGTGACCCGAAGCCGTCATGATCTTATTCCGCAGTACCTGACGCTTAGGTATACGGCGTCATGGTAAGATACCGACCTCTCGCGAACATACTGCGGTGCCGACTTTGGCGGTAGAATGGCGCGTTTTGAGCGTCCGAGAAAAACGTGAAATGAAGAGTCGAAATCACTCAGGACCTGGACGGGGAAGGAAACTTCTCTTCTTCATCATCATTCTCACCGCGTTCTGCTTGGTCGCTGAGCTCGGCTGGAGGACGTACCTGTACTCCAGCGGCAAGGGCTTCTTCGATGACCCGCGAGAGTTCACGAGCCCATTCTTTACGACCTACCAGGAGCCAATGCCGTTCTTCACGGACGACGGTTTCATCTATCACAGGAATGCCTTGCTTCCCAGGGAGAAGAAACCGAACGAGATCAGAATCTTGTGCTTCGGAGGGTCGACGACCGTCAATTGGCGGGCGAGGATCAGCTACGCCGATCTCCTGGAGAAGAAGTTGGGCAACGACGAGAACCGACTCGTCCGCGTGATGAACGTCGGCGGGGAAGGTTTCTCGACGGCTCACACACTGGTCAATCTGGCCCTCCGTAACCTCGAAGCCCAGGCGGATATCATCACCGTCTTTCACAACATCAATGACTACACCGCGAACTACTGGGAGTTCACTCCGGATTACTCCAATAAGTACAAGCAGGATTTTTACCTCAGCTATCGACATCGGACCGGGCCGGTTGCGGAGCTCACGAAGGTGTCCCGGCTCGCGAGATTCATCCTGTTCAAAATCCGGGCCCTCCGATTCCCGAAAGAGGTGCGCCAATTCGATCGAGTCCAAGAGTTCAGCCGTGGACAAACACAGTTCCGCCGCAATCTGCGCAGCATCATCGCCGTTGCCAGGGCGCACGGCAGCCGGGTCGTGCTGGCGACCCAACCTGGCAGATCCGATCTTCGAAGGCAGAAGATCTTCGTCTCCTACAACGAGACGATTCGCGAGGTTGCCGAGCTCGAATCCGTGCCGTTGGTCGATCTGGAGGCAACCATTCGAGAGCCCGAGTACTTCTTGGACGACGCCCTTCACTTCACTCGGCGAGGTGTCGAAATGGTCGCCGAGGAGTTCCACAAGGTGCTCAGCGGAATCGTGGAGGAAGTTGCCGCTGAGCAAGCGACCCGGGGTCAAGTCACGTTTTGATCCGGCGCCCTCCGGCGCGTTCGCTTGCCACGGCTCTCGTATGCACTGTCATCAAGAGACTGTTATGTCTGAATCTGGCTATTCGCACCCGTTCTCGGTAACGGCCAACTTCGCCCGCTTCTCCCCCAACATCGGTTGTTCGGGTCTGCTTTGCGCGTTCAGCGCCATAAATTATGACTTGAGACATCACCGACTCCGGACCGTCTCCGGAAAGAGCAAACCGTCTCCGGAAAGAGCAAAAGCGTCAGCCCGGGCGAACGCTGGCGAGGCCGTCGCAGTCCCGCGCGGTGACGCAGATGCTCACCAGCGTGCGGGGCTCGGTAAAGGGCCAGGGACGGCCGCGGTGGAGAGCGGCCCGCTCGTCCCAGATGATCACATCGCCCGGGCGCCAGCTATGGGCATAGACCGCATCGTCTTCGGTCACGGCCGCGATCAGCGCATCGATGAGCGCCGCGCCCTCGGCCTCCGGCATGCCGTCCACGGCAAAGGCATGGGAGGCGACGTAGAGCGCCTCCTCGCCCGTCACCGGGTTGGGCCAGACCGCCCGCCAGGCCTGATCCCGCCACTTGGTGAACATGGCCTCCCGGGCAAGGCCCGAATCGATCCGCGCCCGGGAGTGGGAATAGCGGTGCCACAGGAGGGCGCCCCAGGCCTTCTCCTTCAAGCTCGGATCGAGCCGGCGCCAGCCGGCGCGGGTGGAGACGAACTCGGTCTCGCCGCCCTCCGACGGCACGACCCGCGCCTGCAGCACGTTCGCCAGGGCCGGCGCCGGCAGGAAGGTGCTGTCGGTGTGCCAAAGCTGGTTGGCCTTGTGGTTGAGGGTCAGGCTGTCGTCTTCCGGCGCCGTCGTGCCCTCCTCCGTGACATTGGAGACGGGGCAGATCTCAGGCTCCGGCCTGATCTCGCGATCTTCCAGCGGCCCGAACAGCCGGGCGAAGGCCAGGTGCTCTTCATCGCTGAGGTTCTGGTCCCGAAACAGCAGCAGCGAATGGGTCTCGAAGGCGGCGCGAAGGTCCGCATAGCCCGACGCCGCCGTGACATCGCGCAGATCCACGCCCAGCATCTCCACGCCGAATTGATCGTGTAGGGGCGCAATCCGCATGGCGCGTCTCTGCCTCGATTAGTCGTGGGCTCGC
>JAZDDE010000177.1:0-33093 GCA_036679495.1 Gemmatimonadota bacterium
CGCGACCAGTGTGTGGCGGGAGCGTGTGGGAATCGAACCCACCCGGGACGCTGCTCGCACCCCGATGCGGTTTTGAAGACCGCCGGCAACACCAGCCACCATCCGCTCCCTTGAAAATACGTTATTCAGTCCTTGCCACTACATCAATCTCGACCCGCGCGCCCTTCGGGAGTTCCGCCGCTGCTATGGTCGACCTGGCAGGATACGGCTCCTCGAAGTGCTCGGCGTAGATCGCGTTCAACACTCCGAATTCGGACATGTCGGCAAGGAACACGTTGGTCTTGACAACATCCCCGAACGAGAGTCCGGCAGCCTCCAGAACGGCGGCGAGATTCCGGAACACTTGCCGCGCCTGTGATACGATGTCGTCCCCGACAAACTCTCCGCTGGTGGGATCCAGGCCCACCTGGCCGGCGGAGAAGAAGAATCCCCCCGCCAGTACTCCTTGTGAGTAGGGGCCGACGGCCGCCGGCGCGCGATCTGTGTGAACCGGCTTCATGCTCGCCATCAGAACAATCCCTCGATCGTGCCGTCAGGATGCACGTGCATTCCCTCCGCCGCGGGTTTCGCGGGAAGCCCCGGCATGACCATCACGCTGCCCGTGAGAGCCACGATGAACCCGGCTCCTGCGGAGACTCGAAGCTCACGGACCGTGATATCGAACCCGCTGGGACGTCCAAGCCGCGATGCGTCATCGCTCAGCGAGTACTGGGTCTTGGCAACGCAGACCGGAAGATCACCGAGCCCTGCCTCCTCCAGACGCGCGGCCTCCTTGGCAGCAGCCGGAAGCAGGAGCACCCCGTCCGCCCCGTAGGCCTTCTGCGCCACGGCTTCGAGCTTCTCCCGGATCGATAGGTTGAGAGGATAGATGGGCTCAAACCGGGCAGGACCGGAATCCAACGCCTCCATGAGCTTCTCCGCCAACGCCTCGCCACCCGCTCCGCCGTGTTCCCATACCTCGCACTCAGCCACAGGGACTCCGGTTGCCTCACACATAGAGCGTACCGTGGCGACCTCTTCGTCTGAGTCGCTCGTGAACCGGTTGATGGCTACCACTGCCGGCACTCCGAATTGCCGAACGTTCTCGATATGATGCTGCAGATTCGGCAGGCCAGCTGTTACCGCGGCCGGATTGGACGCGCCCAGGTCGTCCTTCGCGACACCCCCGTGCATCTTGAGCGCTCTAACGGTGGTGACGACGACAGCAGCCTCCGGACGCAGACCGCCCGCCCGGCACTTGATATCGAAGAATTTCTCAGCTCCGAGCTCCGAGCCGAATCCTGCCTCCGTAATCACGATGTCGCCCAACTTCAGGCCAGCCGAGGTGGCAATCAAGGAATTGCAGCCATGCGCGATGTTGGCGAACGGACCTCCGTGAACCAGGGCCGCTCCCCCTTCCAAGGTCTGAACCAGGTTCGGAGCCAGCGCGTCCTTCATGAGAAGAGCCATGGCTCCCTGCACATTCAGTTCACTGGCTCGCACCAGACTTCCGTCAAACCGAGTCCCCAGAACGATTCGCGACACACGATCCTCGAAATCAGCCAGGTCACTCGCGAGACAGAAAATGGCCATGATCTCGGAGGCGGCCGTGATCGAGAAACCTTCCTCCCGCGGAACCCCCGCCAGGGGACCACCCAGGCCAATCGTTACGTTTCTGAGCGACCGGTCGTTCATGTCCACGCATCGCTTCCAATTGATGCGCCGGACGTCGAGTCCCAGAGGATTGCCCCGATGCAACTGGTTGTCGAGGGCAGCCGACAAGAGCGAGTGGGCCGACGTTATGGCGTGAAAGTCTCCCGTGAAATGCAGGTTGATTTCAGCCATCGGAAGGACCTGCGAATACCCCCCGCCGGCGGCACCGCCCTTGATTCCGAACACCGGACCCAGCGACGGTTCACGAAGGCAAAGGACCGGCTTGCGGCCCTGACGTCGAAGTGCCTGAGCCAGCCCCACGGAGACCGTGGACTTGCCCTCTCCAGCCGCCGTAGGGCTCGTCCCCGTCACCAACACCAAACGCCCGGAAGCCTCCCTGCCCTCCAGTGATTCAGGCCGAATTTTGGCCATGTAGTGGCCGTAGGGTCGGAGGTCGGACGGACCCAGCCCAATCTCGGCGGCCACCTCCTCGATCGGGCGCAGACTTGCTTCTTGTGCAATCTCTATGTCCGTCAGCATACAATTCTCCCAAAGTGACCCGGCTTGTAGGACCCGGTGCCGCCTTGCGCCTCTGTGGCTGCGCCGGTAACCTGCCGCTACTCGCGGCCTCGCGGGGCTTGTTGTGTAAGATGTTGTGACGTAACGGGCTGCGCGGGGCAGATGGTGCCGGACACGCCGGGCGCGAACATAGCGGAGATCCGGGACGGAGTCAAAGACGCTCGATGCCTCCCAGCGACACGAAACGCTCCCTCTTTATCGTCCCCAAAGGGCTGCTCACACGCTGGGCGCTCCTTACCCAGGAATATTTCGTCCTCCTCTGGCGCACCATGGCAGCCTCTGTGACGCGACCTCTGTATGTGCGCGATGCCACGGTTCAAATGGACGTCATCGGCGTCGGGTCCATAGGTATCGTCGTCCTGACCGGGTTGTTTACCGGCATGGTGCTCGCCTTGCAGTCGGCTGTCGAGATGAAACAATTCGGCGCGACCATCTATATCGGGAGGCTTGTGGGCGCGAGCACGGTGCGCGAGCTGGGGCCCGTCCTCACCGCACTCATGGTGGCGGGCCGGGCCGGCTCGGGAATGGCGGCCGAGCTCGGGGCGATGCGCGTGACCCAGCAGATCGACGCTCTGGAGACGATGGGCGTCGATCCTATCCGTAAGCTCGTTGCGCCGCGCTACGTGGCCTGCCTGCTCATGCTCCCGATCCTCACGATCATCATGGATGTGGTCGCGGTGTTCGGCGGCCTGCTCATCGCGACTCTGAAGCTGGGCCTCACCGTCGACCTCTATATCCGCTCTGTATGGGTCACGCTGGCAGAGACCGGCTTCATCTTTCGTTACGTGCCGATCGACTTGTTCGGGGGGATGCTCAAACCGCTCGTGTTCGGCGGAGTGATCGCGATCACGAGCTGTTTCTACGGCCTTCGCGCTACCGGCGGAACGGAGGGCGTGGGCCGGGCCACGACGCGGGCGGTCGTTGCTTCCTCGATTCTTATCCTGGCCACAGACTACTTCGTGACGCAGCTCCTGATCACTTTCCTCGTCGAGTCATGAACGTAGAGTCATGAGCGAGGGAGTGAATGGCTCTGGCGGAGTCGCAGCCGAACTCAGAGACGTTGTCCTGGCTTTTGACGATCACACGGTCCTGGACGACGTGTCCCTCAAGCTCTTCGAGGGAGAGACCCTGTCCGTCCTTGGTGGCAGCGGGGCCGGCAAGTCCACGATCCTCCGTCTCGTTCTGGGGCTTTTGGCACCGACCGCGGGCGAAATCCTGGTGAATGGCCGCGACATTGGACGGGCCAGCAATGCCGAGGTGCTCGCCATGCGGAAGGAAATGGGGATGGTGTTCCAGGGCGCGGCTTTGTTCGATTCCCTCTCGGTGGACGAAAACGTGGCTTTCGCGTTGCGCGAAGATGGTGGCTTCAGTGAGGCAGAGATTGAGGTACGCGTCCGGGAGGCGCTCGAATTCGTGGACTTGGATGCGGAGAGAGTCGGCCCTCTTCTCCCGGCCGAACTCAGCGGAGGTATGCAGAAACGGGTGGGGGTGGCCCGGGCGATCGTAGACCGGCCGGCGATGCTGCTATACGACGAGCCCACCAGCGGCCTCGATCCTATCACCACACGCACGATCAATGAGCTGATCCGCAAGCTGCAGACCGGGCTGGGCGTAAGCTCTATCGTCGTCACGCACGACATCAAGTCGGCCTTCCGCATCAGCCACCGGGTGGCTCTATTGTCCGCAGGAAAGATTGTGTTCATCGGCACCCCGGAAGAGATGACCGCATCCGAACATGAGTATGTTGGCGAGTTTCTTCGGTAGCAGACCCACAGTCACGCGAGGACCGTGAGGCAAGGGACCCCCATCACCCGCGAGCACGTCCGTGTCGGAATCGTACTGATTCTGGCGCTGGGAATGCTCACCTTTGGCATCTTTCGGATAGGCGGCACGGGGCACGTGTTCGGCGAGAGGTATCGTCTCGTGACGACTCTTCGGACCGCGGCGGGACTGTCTCCGGGTGCGGTGGTTCAACTGGCGGGCCAGAGCGTGGGTCAGGTGGACCAGGTGGAGCTGATCGAGCCTGAGGAACGCCCGTCCACTGGAGAAGCGGTCGCTGTGTGGCTGTCGATCAATCGGGAAGTGCAGAACCAGATCCGAACCGACTCGAGAGCCCAGGTCAGAACACAGGGACTGCTCGGAGACAAGGTCATCGATATCCGGCCGGGCACCGCCGAGGCTCGCATCCTGATGCCGGGCGATACCGTGCCTTCGGCGGGCGCGACGGACTACGATGCGCTCATCGCAGAGGGCGCCCTCGCGGTGGAGGACCTGACGGCGCTCACACGCAACCTCGCTGATCTTACGAGCGGATTCTTGGCCGGCCAGGGCACGATCGGCCAGCTGGTTGTGGACGACGCGCTCTACACCCGAATCGTTTCGATCAGTGAGAGCCTGGACCAACTATTGGCGGGAGCGGCCTCTGACAGTTCGTCGCTCGTTCAGCTCCTTACGGATGACGCTCTGTATCACTCGCTGCGTTCGTCCCTGGCCGCGTTCGACACGCTGACGAGCAGCGTCGCTGCGGGCGAAGGTACACTCGGACGGATGCTGCGGTCTGACTCGCTTTACCTGGCGCTGCAGAGCACGGTCCGCCACTCGGATTCATTGCTCGCCGCCATGCAAGCAGGCCAGGGCACGGCGGGCAAGCTGCTGACGGACGACCGCATGTACGAAGAGTTGTTGAAAACGGTGGGCGAGCTGAATTCTCTACTTGAAGCGATTCAGGAAGATCCGGATCGGTACGTTCCTGCGATCAGTATTTTCTAAGAACTCTCAGCCGGTAGACTTAGCCGTCCGACTTGTCCGCCATCTCGTGCAGCGTGGTAAAAGACGTGATTCGGTAGCGGATCGTTCCGGCCGGAAGCGACACGTTGACTTCAGCCCCCTCCGATTTACCGAGCAGGGCCTTCCCGATGGGCGATGCCATCGAAATTTCAGATTTCTCAAAGTCGATGAAATCACCGAAGGCAATGGTGTACTTTTCAACCGTGTCCTCATCCAGGTCCAGAAGCTCGACCTGAGAACCGAAACCTACCAGATTCTGAGGGATTGCATCCATGTCCATCTTGGAGATCTCAGCCAGTCGGCGTGAGAGGTGATCCAGCCTGGCCCGGACGAACTGCTGACGCTCGAGAGCGGCGTGGTACTCTGAGTTCTCTTTCAAATCGCCAAGCGCGACGGCCGTCTCGATATGGGCCGGTAGGATAACGTTCAGCTCGTGCAGAAGCTGTTCCGCCTCCGAATTAAGCCTTTCCAGTAGCTCGTCTAGCACGGCAGCCTCGTTGGGTGGGACTAACAAAAAAACCGTGGCGCGTGTGCGCCACGGAAAAAGTGATGGAGGTGCCGGGAATTGCACCCGGGTCCGCGAATATTTCCATCTAGGTATCTACGTGCGTATTCGGTGATTAATCTCGTCACGGACGGCTCACCGACGGCCGACTCCGAGACCAGCCACGCTAGGCTTTCGCCATCTCGCAGGGAGCGCACGCGGCGCACACACCCAGCCAGCCCGAATTATCGACGTCCAGCCGACCCGCCTCGGGCGGGCAGATCGGTAGACGGGCTACGTTAAGTTACGCGGCCAGAGCCAAGTTGTTGTTGGCAATTATGGTTTTCCCGGTGTTTAGCGAGGAACCGAGCACCTCGGCACGCTACCACGACTTCCATAGACGCGTCGAATCTAAGTCACCCCCAAGTTTTCAAATATCGATCGCGCGACGCGAGAACTGGCTCGCAAACTCCTTGCCACGCAAAAGAGACCGCAGCGAGCGGTCTCCTGGTGCACACCGTAAACACTAACCTGCAGGATTTGTTCCGTCAAACCCGGGTGGCGTGACTCTGAAGCCCGGGCGCATCCGGCTCTCTTTGACAGGCTTTCCAGACTTCGAATATACTGGACGGCCATGCACACTACTCTGTGCTGTGACAAATAGACCATTGCTCGGATGAAGATACATGCGGCTACGCGATTTCTTTGCGCCCGATTCCATTAACCTGGACCTCGCGGGTGAGACCAGGGACGATGTTTTGCGGGAGCTGGTTTCGACGCTCACGGAAGATGAGAAGGCACAGGGCATTCTGCTCAAGATGTTGAAGCGGCGCGAAAACCTGGGGTCCACCGGTATCGGTCGGCAGATCGCGATTCCTCACTGCCGATCCCTGGTCGTAAACCGTCTACGAGTGGCCTTCGGCCGGAGATCCTCCGGTATCGACTTCAACGCCATCGACAAGAAGCCGGTGCAACACGTTTTCATGATCGTTGCGCCGCCTATCGAAGTCTCAAACCAGTACCTTCCGGTACTAGGCCGAATCGCGCAGTTCGGGAAAGAAGCTGACGTGCCGCAGCGGCTGGCTGAGATAGAGACCTCAGACGAATTCTTGGCCCTGCTTGAAGAAAAAGGGGTCTAGCCGGGTTCTTAGTCTCTTCGGACTACGACGCCAGACCCTGCCTATGCGCCAGCACTCGGCCCTCGGGAGTTCGGCGCGTGATCCCCGTTCGGTCCAGGTATTCGAGCAGCGGAATGAGATACTTCCGCGACACACTCAGTGCTGAGCGGAATCCGGCAGGCGAGGCGGTCCCCTCAGCTTGAAGTACACCACGTGCCAATTCCACCAGGAGCTTTTCTGCTTCCGCCGCCACATACAGTTCCGGTGTTATCGCAACCAACCGTTTGCTGGCCAGGAGGATCTTCAGAAGGTCGGCGCGCAGACCCAGATCGCCACCGAGTAGCCCGTCGATCTCGGCTAGCGAAGGAGGCTGCAGGCCTCCGGCCTGGACGAACTCAAGCAGGCTGGATAACTGCTCTCGCTCTGCACCCGTGAGACGTGGCTCATGCCCCGGAAACCGCACTAGCGGCCCCTCGATGAGCAGCTCACCTTCTTGGTTCAGCTCCTGAAGAGCCCGCTCCAGAAGCTCTGGAGCGATCTTCGTTCCGGGCAGTACACAAGCCGTCCGCAGCCCCTCCAACGAGATGCCGGCGGCCCTGCGGTCGGCGTCATGCCCGCGCTCCAGCTCGGCCAGAACGACCTGCTTTAGCTGGTTCAGGGCGGACACGTCGAACCACCGTGCGCCAATCTCGAGGGTGTCGCACAGGTCCGGGGCCTTTACCGCAGCGAGGAGCGACACGGACAGGCCCGTAGCCAAGGGCAGCTCGTCTCGGGGAAGACCGGAACTCGCGCTCAGGCGCACCGCCGCTCGTACTGACTCGGCCCCAGACCCGTCTATGACACCTTGCCAGTCGGCCGTTCGCTCGCGCCAAATGGGGGGAGGGTCAAGCTCGGCTACGGTTCCGCCTCCTATTGTCTGGACTGGAGAATAGAAGCGAAGTATGAACCGGTCTCTGACCCGAGCTACGATCGGTTCTTCGCATTGGAGGACGATCCACTCGCTATCACCCGGTAGGAGTGGATTCTCTCTGGGCAGCTGCACTCGGGCCATCACCTCGGAGGTACCAAGAAACAGCCGAACCCTCTGACCGTGCTCGAGACCGCGGCCCGAGGTAGGAAGGACCCGGACTCTGGCCCCGAACCCTGGCACTGCGGTCCAGGGCGCACCGCCGACGACCGTGGCTCCTCTGACGACCTCGTCTGCGTTTACACCCACAAGCGCGAGCGCACAGCGCCGGCCAGCATCCACCCGCTCCCGAGCCTCGCTATGCACCTGCGCGGACCGGATTCGAACGGGCCTTCCAAGCGGAAGCACCTGGACCCGATCTCCAACTCCAACCGAGCCGCTCCAGAGGGTTCCGGTAACGACCGCCCCTGCTCCCGCAATGCTGAAGCAGCGATCCACCGGGAGCCGAACAAGATCCCGAGCGTCTCGCTCAACGATCGTATTCGCCCGGGCCAGGATCTCTGCCTTCAACGCGTCCAGGCCCTGACCCGTCGGAGCACACACGTGAAGGATCGGCCAGTCCGCGTGTCCCAGCACGGTCTGAAGCTCTTCCCGGACGGCCTCCTCCGCCAAGTCGATCCACTCCGGCTCCGCTCGATCGATACGCGTGAAGGCGACAATTCCGTGCTTGATTCCGAGCAGGTGCGCGATTGCCAGATGCTCGCGAGTCTGTGGCATCGGCCCCTCGTCAGCGGCTACAACCAGAAGGAGCAGATCGAGGCCTGTGGCTCCGGCAAGCATGTTCTTCACGAAGTCCTCATGGCCTGGCACATCAACGACCCCGATCTCGAATTCCTGGCCCAGGTCAAGACGGGCGAAACCGAGATCGATCGTGAGGCCGCGCTCTTTTTCCTCTCGCCACCGATCCGTGTCGGTCCCGGTAAGAGCCTGAACCAGGGTTGTCTTTCCGTGGTCCACATGACCCGCCGTGCCCAAAACGAACGCCTTCACGGCAACAGCCCGCTGGAGAGATAGTCGAGAGAGCGGATACGCAGACCATCGGCCGGGTGATACCGGACAAAATCCGTCAGGATCTGAAGCTGCTCCGGGCCAATGGCCTGCTCTGGCTTCGGGCGGCCCTCCACAAGCGCTCGCATCTGATCGAGCTGCTCGTAGGTCAGCCGAGTCCCGGTACCTCCGCAGCCCACACACCGGACACCGCCCAACTCCGTGTCGAACCGGCCCCCTTCCCCCTGACCAAGAGTGCGGCCACACTGAGGACACGCATCGAGGGCGGGAGAGAAACCGAGATGTCCGACGAGCCTCCATATTTGGACCAGGCCGGAACTCGGTACTTCCTCGGTCGAGACAGTCAGCAGTACGTCGAGGCCGCCCCTTAGGATCTCAAATAGCTCAAGATCCGCCTCCTGCGGAGCCAACCGCAGCACCAACTCACACAGAAGAGAGGCGGTTACAAAGCGGCCCATGTCGGCGCCTAGATCTTGCCGGGCCCGAAGCAGGTCAAACGAGGACAAGGTGTGAAGATCTCGGTTGGGCTTCAGATATACGGTGGCCACGCCTTCCGCGAATGGTTCTGTCACGCCCGAGATCCGGCTCTTGGGCCTCAAAGCGCCGCGGGCGATAACCGAAACTGGGCCTCGGTCCACGGTTAGAAGGCGCAAGATCTTGCTGGTATCCCCGAACGGACGAGACTGTAGAACGAGACAGCGGCTTGTGATGATAGGCACGGCAGGAAGTTACGGCTCCAGGGGCACGATCTGAAGGCCCAGCGACCCTTGATCCTCCACCCGCACGGGCCAGCCGAAGGCCTTCTTCAGCCTCTCGGGCTCAAGCACCTCTCGTGGAGATCCGGCTGCCAGCACGTGCCCCCCATCCAGAAGAACGACGTGATCCGCGAACCGGCTCGCAAGATTCATGTTATGCGTGATCGTAATGACCGTAAACTCTTCATCTTCAGTTAGTTGCCGTAGAAGTGAAAAGATCTCCATCTCGTGGCCAAGGTCGAGATGAGCGGTGGGTTCATCCAGCAGTAACGTCGCCGGAGTCTGCGCAAGCGCCCGGGCAACTTTGACACGCTGTAGCTCGCCGCCCGAGAGGTTGGAAACCGTTCGATCTGCCAGGCCCAACAAGTCTGTGCGCTCCAGCGCCCGCTCGATGACGGCCTCGTCGTCAGCACTCAGGTTGCGCCAGGATCCTACGTACGGATTCCGCCCCATCTCGACCATCTCCCGGACCGTGAAGGGAAACAGATTGCCGGGCTCCTGGCTCACCACCCCGCATCGCCTTGCGAATTCTCTACGGGACCACTCTTGACTCGTTCTCCCTTCATAGGCGGCAGAGCCGCTGCCTGGCACGACAAGTCCGAGCATCACCCGGAACAGGGTCGTCTTACCCGCACCGTTCGGACCCAGTACGAATGTGTGCTTGCCGGCCGGGAACGACGCCGACACCTCAGCCAGAGCCGGGCGCGCCGCCCCGAAATAACGGAACCAGACATCCTTGAGCTCGAAGCTCATCGGGCGTATCCGCGGCGAAGAAGCGCGAGGAAGAACGGGACCCCGACGAAAGCGGTCACGACACCCACCGGAATCTCCAGCGGGCTGGCCACGGTCCTACCGGCAGCATCGGCCAGGACGAGGACGGCCGCGCCCCCGAGAAAACTGGTGGGAATCAGCATCCGGTGATCTGCGCCCCACAGAAGGCGTACGGCATGCGGCACGACGAGCCCTATGAAGCCAATGACCCCCGCTACGCTCACTGCCGCCGCGGCCAGGAGCGAAGCCAGAAAATACGCCAGGTGCTTCACCGACTCGACCTCTGTTCCGAGCGATGCTGCTGTTTCCTCGCCCAGGGAAAGCGCGTTCAAATCTCTGGCCTTGGCCACAGAGACGATAAATGACGGAATGAGCCAGACCGCCAGGACGAGTATCATCCTCCAGGAAACCCCACCCAGGTTGCCCAGAGTCCAGAAGAAGGCCGACTGAAGACTGTCGGTACTGGCCAACGTGAGCAGAAGTAAGAGGGCCGCCACAAAGAACGAGCTGGATACGACGCCTGCGAGCAACAGCACGTGCGTGTCCAGCTGTTCGGATACTCTGGCCACCCGAAATACCACGCCGATCGCGACCAGGGCGCCGACCAAGGCTGTCAGCGGAAGAGTCAGGGACCCAACGGTCGTCAGACCAAATGTGATCGCGGTAGCCGCGCCCAGCGCCGCGCCCGCCTGCACACCCAGGAGGTAGGGCTCTGCCAGCGGGTTGCGGAGGACGGCCTGGAAGATGGTTCCCGACAGGGCCAGGCTCGCGCCCACCAGAGCCGCCGCCACGACGCGCGGGAATCGGATCGAAAGCAGAATGGCGCGGGCCGGCCCCTCCTGCCCGCCGAACAGGGCCTGTTGAAGGTCCTGGATGCTATACGCCGCCGGACCCACAACGACGCCAATCACCAGGCTCACGACCAGCAGCGCCGCCGTGATGACGAGTGGGCGTATGATCACTCGTCGTCCTCAGGTCGCTCAGCAAGCTCGGGATGAATCGCCAAGGCCAGAGCGCGAGCCGCCTGCCCGATCCGGGGTCCGAGCCGGTGCAGCAGATCCGCATCCACAGTTCGGATATCCCCGTTTCGAACCGCCGGAAGCGCTGACCAGCCCGGACGGCCGGCTGGGTCCGGCGGACGGTAGCCCGAGCTTCGACTCAGCGGCCGGATCAGAATCTGAGGCTCCCGGACAGCGATGGCCTCCAGGCTGACCTGCGGAGACGGCGCGTTCACATCCCCGAATACGTTCCGGCCACCGGCGAGAGACATCAGAGAATCCAGGTAGCTCTGTGCCCCGATCGTGAAGGCCGGCGGATACGCCACATCATAGTAGATCGATGGCCGAGTCAGACCCTCGGTCAGGTCCCCCACCGCGGCGAGTTCGCCCTGCAGCCGTTCCCATAGCCGGGAGCCAGTTTCCTCCCGTGCAGTCAGGCGGCCGAGCCTTTGAATGTTCCGCTCCAGGTCGTCGAACGTATTGATTCGAATCACAACCGCGGCGATACCCAGCCGGGTAAATTCCTCTACCGCCCGCCGGTTGTCGGCTCCTCCCACCATCAAGACCATATCGGGGCTATGCGCCAAAACCAGTTCGGCGGCTGGACGAACCGCATCGCCCACGCTTGGCAGGGCCAGAATAGCCGGTGGATAGTTATCAAACCTGGACCGCGCCACGATCCGGTCCCCCGCCCCGAGCTCATACAAAATTTCGGAAGCGGCCGGGACCAACGAGATAATCCGAGTCGGCGGAGTTGCCAGCACTATGCGCCGGCCCTCATCGTCCGTGAACCGGATGGTATCGCCGACTGCCTGGGTCTCTGGCGTTACCGCCGAGAAAGCGAGCGCGCCGACTACGAATGCAATTGATAGATCCACGATCGTCTGTTCCTCGCCAGGCCTAAGTAACTACCGCAGGAAGGCGTCCACGCCCAACCGTGCCCGCAGCAGCGGCCATCAGGAGCGCACCTACACCCATCCACACCCACGCCGCGACTGGCCTCGGCGAACCTCTGCGTTCCAGCATGACGTCCACGGTCTCGCCTTTCGCGACCGCCGCCGCGGTGAACCGGGCCATGGTCGAACCCGGAGACACGGGCACCGAGCCCTGACTCACCCGTTCAAGACCAGATATCTCCGCCACGCCCAAACTCTCATCGACAAGGATTACGAATTCGGACACGGCCTGCGGAGTAGGCAGCCGGAGGGTTCCGCCCGGTACTAAATACCGGAAGCTGATCCTCAAACCCATCGGCGTTAGCGCGGCAGCCACGGACAGGGTATCGCCCCTCGTTGAAAGAGCCTCAGCCGGAACACCGCCGGGAAGCGCCGCGAAAGCCGACGCCCCCGCCGGTAGCATAGTCTCCCACACCGGTTCGTCCGGCGAGAGCCTGACGAGCGCCCGGTCAGCAGGTCCGCGAACATCCAACAATTCCGCTACCGATGTGCGTCCCTCGGCGTCCACCCCAGGGGTCACCACTACCCGGCGGGCCGCCAGATCTGCTGCCTGCGCTGAGGCAACGACGGTGGTGTCGAACACCTGAATCACATATGGAGTGGGCGGATCCGCACCCGAATGCACGGGGGGGCCGAAGTAAGAAATACCGAGGTGCCGCGCCACCGCGAGCCACACCGCCCCGGAGTTCTCCTCCCGGGCGATGTCAAGCAGGAAGGAGCCATCTGCCCGGCTGATCGTTTCGCCGACGACGCCACCAGAATCAGGCGTGACGCGGTGTAGCTCGACGTCGATCGCGGGACGGGGCAAGGAGTCGGGTCCGGAGACAACAAGTCCTTCAATCCTGAGGGCGCCTGCCTGAACCGCTTGTAGATGCGAGGGCACAAGAACCAGGAGCGCACCGGAAATAAGGAGTAGGCCTCCGGTCACGGATTGAAGCGCCCGAAGTCCTCCGGATTGAGGCCCTTCAAGTAGTCCCGGAGACGCTCATGCGTCTTCTCGGTCTCTTCTGGTACCTCGGCTCCCGCTGTATCCGCTGACCACCCGGGATCGGACAACTCGGACTCCAGACTGGTCGGATCCATATCGAGGGCCACCGTGTCGAGCAGTTCATCGTCGGCAAAGATCGGAGCGGCCGCGCGCAAGGCGAGCGCCACACTGTCACTCGGGCGCGAGTCGATCGAGATGAGCTCACCGTCGTGTTTGAAAATCAACGAGGCGAAATATGTATTGTCGACCACCTTGTTGATCATGACCCGGACAAGCTCACTTCCCAGACCCAACACTACCGTGTTGAACAGATCGTGTGTGAGCGGCCGTGAGAACTTGATCCCGGCCAGCTCCAGACTCGCGACCTGTACTTCCTTCATGACCTTCCCATCTATCAGGTTCCGAGATCCCAGGAAGCCAGGTAGTGCTCCTGCTCGTCCGTGAGCGTGTCGATCGGCAGCCCCAGGGCCGCCAGCTTGAGACGGGCGATTTCCCGGTCAACGGGTCCGGGCACTCTGTGTACCTGGTTGTCCAGCGTGCTGCCTTCGTCACTCAGGAGGTACTCCGCCCCCAGCGCCTGGTTCGCGAAAGACATATCCATCACGCTCGCCGGATGCCCCTCCGCGGCAGCAAGGTTGATGAGGCGGCCCTGCGCGAGGATGGCCACGCGCTTGCCGTCCACCACATACTCCTGAACAAACGGCCGCGCATCGCGCGGCTCGCCCTCTGCAATCCGGGCCAAAGCCGGAATGTCGATCTCCACGTCGAAGTGGCCCGAGTTAGCCACAATGGCGCCGTCCTTCATGGCCCGAAAATGTTCCTCTCGGATGACATGTGTATTACCCGTCAGCGTGATGAACAGATCGCCGATTGGAGCAGCCTGGGCCATAGGCGCCACCACGAATCCGTCCATCGTCGCTTCCAGCGCCCGGAGCGGATCGATCTCCGTGACGATCACTTTGGCGCCCGCTCCACGGGCTCTGAACGCCACGCCTCGGCCGCACCAACCGTAGCCAGCCACGACAATCGTAGAGCCCGCCAACAAGACGTTGGTGGCCCGCAATATTCCGTCGAGCGTTGACTGGCCAGTCCCATATCGGTTGTCGAACATGTGCTTTGTGAAACTATCGTTGACCCCGATGACCGGGAACCGGAGAACGCCGTCGGCTGCCATCGCCTTGAGGCGAATGATTCCGGTCGTGGTCTCTTCGGTAGATCCCCTTACATCCGCTACGAGAGTGCTTCGTTCTTCTTCGGACAGCTCG
Organism: Gemmatimonadota bacterium; assembly: GCA_036679495.1. Taxonomy (GTDB): domain Bacteria; phylum Gemmatimonadota; class Gemmatimonadetes; order Palauibacterales; family Palauibacteraceae; genus JAZDDE01. The sequence continues at coordinate 14,309 of JAZDDE010000177.1, forward strand.
GCAACCCAGCGGCGCAGCGGCGGCGCAAGGTCGTCGAATCGACCCAGCGCGATCATGTGCAGGGCCCCCACCAGATCAGCACCGTCGTCCATCGTGACAGCAGGCCGGTGGGCCAACGCCTCACGAATGTGCTCGTAGTAGCGCTCGTTGTCCTCGCCGCGTACCGCGTAAACCGCAATGCCGCAGCGGTCCACCAGATAGGCCGCTACGTCGTCCTGGGTCGAGAGCGGGTTCGAAGCCACCAGGACCGCGTCAGCGCCGCCGGCCTGAAGGGTCCGCATGAGGTTCGCCGTTTCGGTCGTTACGTGGAGACAGGCGGCCATCCGGACGCCCTCGAAAGGCCTCTCCACGGAGAACCGATCCCGCACCTGACGCAGCACCGGCATGAATCGCTCGGCCCACTCGACTCGGTTTTGACCCGACTGGGCCAGCGAAAGATCGGCTACATCGTATCCAGTCATCGTATCACTATCCATCATCACTCTCTTATTTCTTGAACAGGGTGGTCGTCGTGTTGCGGGGCGGCGGCGAAGTGCCGAGGTACCGCGTATCTAGATGGCCGACCTGAGCTGGGCCGCCCGGTCAGTCTTCTCCCAGCTGAACCCGCCGTCAGGCTCGGGATCACGACCAAAATGGCCGTACGCCGCGGTGCGACGATAGATGGGCCTGCGAAGGCCAAGGTCGTCAATGATAGCCTTAGGACGGAGATCGAACACGCGCCGAACAGCCTGAACTAGGTCGGTATCCGCTACCTCTCCGGATCCAAACGAATCCACCATTATGGAGACGGGTTCGGCAACTCCAATCGCGTACGCCAGCTGGATCTCCACCTCACGAACCAGCCCGGCCTCCACGAGGTTCTTGGCGACCCAGCGGGCCGCGTAGCATGCCGAACGATCCACCTTGGACGGGTCCTTTCCACTGAAAGCACCCCCTCCGTGGCTCCCCATTCCGCCGTAGGTATCCACGATGATCTTGCGGCCCGTCAGGCCGGCATCACCGTGGGGCCCTCCGATCTCGAACCGTCCCGTCGGGTTGATGTGATACTCCACCGCTCCGTTCGTCAGCCCGGCACTGTCCAGCACCGGGGTGGTGACGTGCCGGATCAACTCCTCCTGGATTTCTTCATGTTCCACATTGGGGGAGTGTTGGGCCGATATGACTACGGTCGGAACGCGGACGGGCCGGCGAGCCTCATACTCCACCGTCACTTGAGACTTTCCGTCCGGCCTCAGCCAATCCAGCACCGCGTCCTTTCGAACACGGGACAGGCGTTCGGTCATCCGGTGTGCCAACTCAATCGCAAGAGGCATCCGGTTCGCGGTTTCGTCGGACGCATACCCGAACATCATGCCCTGGTCACCAGCTCCGCCCGTATCCACGCCACGGCTGATGTTTTCTGATTGCGGGTCCAGCCTGACCAGAATCTCACAGGTTTCGCAGTCAAGTCCGGTGTCGGGGTCATCGTACCCGATTTCGCGAAGTGTCTCCCGAGCAATTTCCTCGTAGTCGGTGGCTTTCAGAGCCTCTGGAGACGCCGTGATTTCGCCTGCGATCATCACGAAACCGGTCGTGACCATGGTCTCGCAGGCTACCCTGGCGTCGGGATCCACAGCGAGCAGATTGTCCAGAATAGCGTCTGAGATCTGGTCGCAGACCTTGTCGGGATGCCCTTCGGTAACGGACTCGGACGTGAAGAGCTGGTTGTCGTGCCGCGGGAGGACTTCGGTATTCGTCATGAAACCCATCTTAGTCGTGATTTAGCCTAGAAAGTAGGGGCAAACCTACCGGCGACCTACCCCTTTGACAACCCGGCGGGTGAGGCAGAATAGGCCGGGTCGGAGGCAACCAGATATTCCTCAAGACGGGCTCTCACTTCCCGTCCCTCAGTCACGTCTCCGAGACCACCGCAAACGTCTGCCAGACCTTCGGCGGACACGTGCCGCAAAAGGTCCGATATCTCCGGAAGGGCTGAAAGCGACATGCTCAGCTTTCGGTATCCCAGTCCAACCAGGAGACAGGCACCGAGGGGCATGCCAGCAAGCTCCCCGCACACACCAAGATCCAGGTCGAACTGTGCCGCGGTGCGGGCCAACCGAGCATACCCGCGTACGAGAGCGGGGTGCATCGCATCGTAGAGTGCCGCGAGATGGGCGTTGCCCCGGTCTACGGCCAGCGAGTACTGAGTCAGGTCGTTGGTTCCGAGGCTGACGAATTCGATGTGGGGGGCCAACAGGTCCAGAGTCTCCAGAGCGGCAGGAGTCTCGATCATGATGCCGAGCTGCGGCACCTCCTGGATCCCTGCGGCTTGGGCCAGCTCACTGAGCATCTCACGTGTCCGGAGAATCTCGTCCAGGTTGATCACGAAAGGCAGCATGATGCGCAACTGGCTACCGGTTCCCGCACGCAGAGCCGCCGTGAGCTGGTTGCGGAACAATTCCGGGTGTTCCAGGCAGACCCGGATGGCTCTCCAGCCCAGGTATGGGTTCTCCTCGCTGGGCATCGAGAGGAAGAGCGGAAACTTGTCGCCACCTATGTCGAATGTGCGAAGCGAGATCTCCGCGGCCGGAAACGCCTCCACCACCTTCTGGTACGCAGAGAACTGATCCTCTTCATTGGGGATCGCTCGGCGCCCGATCACCAGGAACTCCGTGCGGAGAAGTCCTATGCCTTCGGCTCCCAGCCGTTTCGCGTCTTCCGCGTCATCTGGCTGATCGAGATTCGCCAGCATGGTCACTCGCTGACCGTCTCGGGTGATCACGGGTTCGCCGGCGTGTGCGCTTAGACGTACTCGCCGCTCCTCCCGCAGGAGCACAGCGGTCCGGTGCAGCTCCAGTTCCTTCTCATCGGGATCCGCAGTGATCACACCGGTTCCGCCATCCATCAGGAGGAGCTGACCGTCGCTAATCTTGGCCAGTGATTCTCCCAAACCGACGATCGCCGGAATCCCCATGGCACGGGCCAGAAGAACGCTGTGCGACCCGCGTGAGCCGCCCGCGGTTACGAAGCCGGCCACGCCCTTCGGATCCAGGGAGACCGCCAGGCTGGGCGGCAGCTCGTCCGTGAGTAGAATCGCCGGATCGCTTCCCGGAGATGGGGTCAGCGAGGGTAACTCCCGATTCAGGAGCTGCGAAAGAACTCGGAGCCGTACGTCTCGCAGATCGGCGAGGCGGTCCATTACCAATGCATGCCCGGTGTCCAGCATACGGAGCCGCAGCTCGATCAGTTGCCAGTCGAACGCGCGCTCCGCGGACAGGAAGTTGTCCGAGATATAGGCCTCCGTCCCTTCCACCAGGTCCGGGTCCTCGATCATCAGGGCCTGCGACTCGAATACCTTGGCCTCGATCACTCCGATCCGGCCGGCGGCAGCTTCGCGGACTCCATGCACCTCCTGCACGGCCCGTTCGCGAGCGTGCCGGAAACGGGCCAGCTCCGCATCCACATCAGACGGGGCAATAGTTCGGTGCTCGACTCGAGGAATGTCCCACTCGACGATGCGGGCGCGCCCCATGGCACGTCCCCCGGCGGCGGCTATTCCTCGAACAATTCTGCTCACTTATCCTTCACCCTCTTCGGCGTACATGTCCGGGTCTTCCTCTCCGAAATGGCCGGACACCAGGGCACACAGAGCATCGACCGCATCCTCGCCGTCCCCGCCAGCAGCACGAATCCGGAGCACAGAACCGGCCTCCGCGGCCAGCATCATGACGCCCATGATGCTCTTGCCGTTCACCTCCAGCTCGCCCTTGGCCACGAAAATCGTGGACACAAACGTGGAGGACAACTTGACAAATTCGGCCGCGGGCCTGGCATGCAGCCCCAGTCGGTTCACGATGGTGACCTCGCGGCTCGCTTCTTCCATTCTATCGACCAGTGCGGCGGTTCACCGCGCTCAGTTTGCTTGAACAGTCCCGGCTCAAGTGAGCCACCATATCAGAGGAATCGACAACAGAAACACGCCGGCCAGCTGTCTTCCCCGCGTGGGCCAGCGGTAGGAATACAGGGCCAACGACCCGCCCGCGATCATGAGCGGCCACGCGGCGGCGTGAAGGGGGCCTGAGGTAAGCCGCGCGGCCAGAACCGGGCCTGCCACTCCGATCAAGAACTGATTCACCGGGCGCAGTTTTCCAGCCGCTCTTGAGAGCCAGCTGGCCTGCAGCACCCTGCCGAGCTGAAGCCCAGCCTCCCAGCCCGCCCGGAACCCCCACCATCGTAGCCACACGTGTCCAAGATTGTAGACGACGAGAAACACCGCCGCCGATACGAGTGGACCGAGTCCAAATAGAAACAGCAGGAGCCCTACGACAGCGCAGAACGGTCGCCACTCGGCCCAGACAAGCTGATCCCCTAGCCGTCCGAGCGGTCCCCTGAGAGCGACCCGGAACCGTTCAACGGTTTCAAGATCTTCCTCCATCTCCACGCGCGCCAGAGCCGCTGCTGCCATACCACTCAGATACGGGTGGCAATTGAAAGGCGTGAGGCTGCGTTCCACGGCGCCCCGACGGGCATGGGCATCGTTCGAATAGATTCGCCGCAGCAGAGGGAGGCTGACGAATCCGATTCCGGTGCCGATCAACGTGCGGTAGTTCCAGGAGCCTTGGACGGCGAACGTCCGCAGCCAAGCAGCCATAAGATCACGGCGACGAATAGTCACTGCACGGTCCCCAGCCACAACAGGACCAGTCCGACCAAAGCGCCCCCCATGAAATACGGCCAGCCCTGTACCCCATGGGCAGCCCGCCGGGCAGCCGCACCGCTGGCTACGGCAACCGTAAGGACGATCGCGGTAAGCGCATACGCGGTTTGCACCGGTTCCCAGGCTCCCAGGGTGCTCAGACCCGTGATCAGCATTGCTGGCACGGCGAAGGCTCCCACGAGCAGGGCGCCGCGTATGGCATCCACCAGCATCGCCAGCACGTGACGCGCTTCGATCTCCCGAGGCCTGGAAGCCAGATCCGAGGGGCCGAGCAGGAGTCGCTCGTTTACCCGTCGCTGCAGCTGCACGGACCAGCCGCCAACCCGGGCCAGAGCCCAGCCCAGAAGCAGCGCGGCGGCCAGCGGGCCTACAGTGGTCGCTCCGGCAGCCGCGTATGCCGAGCCGGCGATGACCGAGGCCGGCCCCGTTTCCGGATACCGTGCCGCCCCATACGGCGCATATAGCATGGCCATGAGTTCGAGGGCCGCTCCGCAGAGAAAGCCGGCCGAAGGAGCACCCATGATCCAGCCGGCCAGCGTTGCCGCCACGAGCGGCCGCGAAATCATGACCTGGGGCCACGAGACGGAGTCGAGCGCGACCAATGCGCCGAGCAGCACCAGAGCCAACCACTCGCCCGGCCCGGCTACGATCTCAGGTACGGGCATCGAGCAGCTTGCCGAGTGCGACTTCACGCCCGGACGGCAGATCGCGGGCGGTGACCCGCCCGCTGTGTTCCGCTAGCACCCGCAGGTCCCGCTCACTGGATTCATCCAGGTAGACGTAGTCCAGTGCCCGGCGCCGGCCGGCCGCTGAATGGAGCCCGCCGATGTTAATGCGGCGGTCCTTGAGAAGCCCGGCTTCGGCGAGCACACGCATCGCTCCCGTACCGCGGGTCAGGAGGGCTCCCCGGGTCGGGTAGGCATCCAGCTCAGTGAAGCGCTCTAACGTCTCGCCGACGGACAGAAAGACCACCTCCGCTTCGGCAGGAACGGCGGCTGCGTATAGGTCCTGCTCCCAGCTGGCTGTGGTGAGAGCATCGTCCACCACGATGTAGTGCTGCAGCTTTAGTCGCATGCCCCAGCCGACAATCACCTGCCCATGAAGCAGGCGCTCGTCAATCCGAAGGAGTCGTATCGGCATCGGCCAGGTGGAACTCGACTCCGGACTGGCCTTTCTGAGCCAGCCGCTCAGCCAGCAGCGCAAGTTCCATATCGCGGTGAAAAAGGAAGTCCAGCAGCATCGGAAGATTCACTCCCGTGAGCACGGCGACATCCCCCCGGTCGTGACACAGCGCTTTGCCGCAATAGCCACAGCTACCGGTGCCCAGGTCGACGAACACAATCGCCGGGTTCCCGTCCACCGCGGCGGCGAGTTGCTCTCTCAAGACCTCCGGAGAAAGCCCCCGATTGGATATCGCACTCAGAGCTCCGCCAATTCCCGAGATATGCTCGGCGGCCTCAACCAGTCCTGCAGCCAGGTTACCGTGGGCAACCACGACACCCACAGCCTCACTCATTGTCCTCCTCGAGATAATGGCGCAGCGGCTGCATCGCCTGCAGAAGCTGTTGCTCGAACAGCTTGGAGCTGTCCACTCCGGAGTATTTGAGCAGATGGCGCATCGCCACTACCTCCGACAACACCGTGAGATTCTTGCCGGGATTGAGCGGAATCAGCACCCGCGGAATCTCGACGCCGAGGATTTCCGTAGTTTCGGTATCCAGACCGGTTCTGTCATACGCGGCTTCCTCCTGCCACGACTCGAGCTGGACCACCACCTCGATCCGCTTCTGCTGACGAGTGGCCCGGATCCCGAACAGGGCTCCGATGTCCACGATCCCGATACCCCGAATCTCCATGTGGTGCCGTTGGAGTTCGTGCCCGCGACCAATGAGAACGTCCACGCCTCGACGCTTGACCATCACAATGTCGTCGGCCACCAGGCGGTGCCCGCGTTCGACCAGGTCCAGAACGCACTCGCTTTTTCCGATCCCGCTCTGGCCTACGAATAACAGGCCCACACCATAGACATCGGCCAGAGAACCATGCATGGATGTAGTAGGCGCGAACTCGTCTTCCAGGAACGGCTTGATCCAGCGAAAGAACTCGCCCGTTTTGAGAGAGGAGCGAATGAGTGGGATACCATTGCTTTCACACAGCTCAACCAGTTCGCCGGGCACCTCGAGGCTCTTGGTGATGAACACGCATGGCACCTCAAACTCCGTAAACGCGACCATCGCCGCGCGACGATCGGCCGGCTCGAGGGTGACCAGATAACTGATCTCAGTCTCGCCCAGTACCTGCATTCGATTGGACGGAAACCGCTCTGTGTACCCGCTCAGAACCAGACCCGGGCTGGAGATGTCAGGGCTCGCAATTGGGCGATCGAGCCCCTGCTCTCCCGCCAGGACTTTGAGTTCGAGCGCATCCTTCCGACCTTCGAATAGGGTCCGGACAGTCAGTCCACTCACTCTTCGCCCGGCTCCGGTTCGGTCGGTGGCCGCAGGTCCTTTGGGGGCCCCTGGTGATCGCGGCGTCGAGAGCGCGACCTGGTCAGCTGGCGTCTCAGCTTGCCGTGGAGTCGATCCACGGCAGAGCGTGCTTCCGGCCCCTCCGCTTCCGCGTGAACAGGACCTGCCTTACGGATACTCAATTCGGCCTCAGCCAGGTAGCGGGCCTTTTCCTCAAGCACGGTAACCTCAACACGGATCAGATCCTTCTCATATCGAGACAGCTTGGCAAAGTGCTCCTCGATATGTTGGCGCAGACCGGCCGACACCGTCGTGTGACGTCCGGAGATGATAACCTGCATGGCTATGGCCTCCTGTTTGCTACCGCGGCCTTCAGCACGGCTTCCATTTCCGTAGCGGCTGTATCCCAATCAAATCGCGCGGCGTGAGTCTGGCACGTCGCCGAAAGATCGGCTCGCTCCGACTCTCCGCTCGTTACAAGATCGCGTATTGTCGCCGTCCAGGCATCCACGTCACCGTGGCGCACCAGAAATCCCGATTGGCCCGGGTTCACAGACTCACGCAGCCCCGGAGAGTCGCTGGCTATCGATGGCGTTCCGCACGCCGCCGCTTCAATGTTCGTTATTCCCCAGCCCTCCTTGGGCGAAGGGTAGACATTGGCCCAGCTCCGCTGGAGCAGCCGGATCTTCTCTCCCTCCGAGATGTAGCCCAGGAACTCTATGTTGGGCGCGGCTCCGCTTCCGGCCGCCACACTCTCAAGCCGCGCCCGGTCACTGCCCTTCCCCGCGATTTTCAGCTGCACCGGCGTTCCTTCTCGCTCCAAACGCGCCACCGCCCGGATCACTGCGTCCAGACCCTTGTACTTCCGAAGCCGGCCGACATAGACAAGTGTCGGCTCTTCAAACCAGCCGTGTCGCACTGGGTCTCCGGGCTTGTACAACTCATGTTCCACGCCAGGAGGACTCACCGTAATCCGGGCACCGTCGAATCCTCTCCGGATCAGGTCGTCGGCCGTCCCCCGCGAGATCACGAGTATGCTTGAGTCGCGGTACATACGCGGCATGGCCCGTTCCGCTAACCACACGACTGTGGCGACGGGAATCGATTCCTGCCTGAATGCCGTGGAGCCGAACAGATGCGGGACAAGAAGGACTACCGGAGTGTTCCCCCACTTCGGCGTAAACACCGGCAACTTGTTGATGTCCTCCACGACGACATCGAACTCCGCCGAACCCTCCGCACAGATCGCATCGTAGCCGCGCCGTGCGTACAGCGGAAACGAATACCGCCCCCCGACGCGGACAATCCGGACACCGCCCGAGACTGACTCTGCCTCACAGCCCGGCCAACCCGACACCAGAAGCGTGACTTCGTGTCCACGGACGGCCAGACGTTCGAATATCTCGTGAACGTGAATCTCCGCGCCCCCGGCCTGCGGGTTGGCGAGATCCTGCCAGTTGACGACCAGGATTCGCACTCGAGATCCGCCCTTATGGATCCGGAGATAGGCTTCGGTACACTGCGTCGAGCACACCGTTCACGAACCGCGGGCTCTCCTCACTCCCATACTTCTCCGCCATCTGAATCGCTTCGTGGATGGAAACCAGCGGCGGGATATCGTCGAAGAGCATGAGTTCGGCCACACCAATGCGGAGAATGCACCTGTCGATGACCGCGAGGCGGTCCATGCGCCAGTTCGGCATCGAGGCCGTAATTGACCGGTCGATCTGCTCCATGTTCTCGTTGAGCGCACCAACTAAGCGTTCGATGTGCGGCCGGTACCTTGGGCTCACTCGCCGGTAGCGCAGAGCCTCCTTGGCGTGCTCCGTGAGCGCGCTGGCGTCCTGCGCCTCCCAACCATACAGAATCTGGAGCACCCAACCTCGAGCTCTTGAATTGGGGTTAGTCGCCCCCAAGCCATCGCTCCCGAAGCTGGCTCATTTCGAGGGACGCGAGTGCCGCCGCTTCTCCCTTGTGACCGGCTGTCCCGCCCGCGCGCTGGAGAGCCTGCTCCAGGGTGTCAGTAGTCAGCAGACCAAAAGCGATGGGCGCATCGCAGGTTCGGCCGGCGGCCTCAAGACCTCGAGTCGCACCGAGACACACATAATCAAAGTGGGAAGTCTCACCGCGAATGACGCATCCGAGCGCGATGATGCCGTCGTATCCCCGCTGGCCAGCGAGCCGGGCGGCGTAAGGCAGTTCCCACGCCCCAGGAACGGCGACAACATCAATATCACCAGGCTCAACTCCGTGACGCTGAAGTGTCTCCAGGGCTCCCGCCTCAAGCTGCTCCGTTACGACCTCGTTAAACCGACTCACAATCAGGCAAAACCGCCGGCCCGCGCCGGCATCCGCCGGCAAAGTCACGAGGAGCGGAGCATGTGACCCATTCGGTCCCGTTTGGTCTCCAGGTACTTGCGGCTCGGGTCTTCCGGACCCACCTCAAGCGGTACGCGTCCCACGATTTCCAGACCGAACCCTTCCAGTCCAGACAGTTTCTTGGGATTGTTAGTCATGAGCCGAATTCGGTTCAGGCCCAGATCCGCCAGGATTTGCGCGCCGATTCCGTAGTTGCGAAGGTCTGGCGGAAACCCAAGAGTCTCGTTCGCCTCCACCGTGTCGGCGCCACTATCCTGGATTTCGTACGCCCGCAGCTTGTTGAGCAGACCGATACCGCGTCCCTCTTGATCCAGGTAGACGATCACGCCGGTGCCTTCCTCCGCTGCGAGCCGCATCGCTGCCTCCAACTGTGGACCACAATCGCACCGGTAAGAGCCGAATACGTCGCCGGTCAGACACTTGGAGTGAACACGAACGAGCACGTCGTCTGCGGCCTTCACATCACCTCGCACCAGGGCTACGTGCTCACGACCGTCCACGTCGTTGCGATACCCGATGACACGGAACTCGCCGTACGCGGTCGGCAGGGACGCCTCCGCGACCCGATGAACCAATCGCTCGGTTATGAGCCGGTAGGCAACGATGTCAGCCACCGTAACAAACCCGATCCCATGCTCTTTTCCGAAACGCTCGAGCTCAGGCCGCCTGGCCATCGTGCCATCGGGATTGAGAATCTCACAAATCACTCCGGCCGGCTTCAGTCCAGCCAGGCGCGCCAGGTCCACGGAGGCTTCCGTCTGTCCAACCCGCTGCAGCACGCCGCCAGGCTTGGCCCGCAGCGGAAAAATGTGCCCCGGCCGCAGCAGGTCAGAAGGGCGGGTCTGCGGATCCACCGCCACTTCGATCGTTCTTGCCCGGTCGGCGGCACTGATTCCAGTAGACACACCCAGGTCAGACCGCGCGTCGATCGTAACCGTGAACGCCGTCTCATTAGGGTCCGACGTCCGGCCGCTCGACATCAGGGGGAGATCCAGCCTGTCCGCGATTTCGGTTGAAAGAGTCAGACAGATCAGCCCGCGACCATGGGTGGCCATGAAGTTGATCACCTCAGGTGTGACTTTGTCCGCCGCGCAGACCAGGTCGCCTTCATTCTCCCGGTCTTCATCGTCGGCCACAATGACCATCTCGCCCCGCCCGATGGCCGCTACGGCTGCTTCAATCTTCTTTCTCGGTGTCACCGCTCGAACCTCATATAGAGTTTAGGTACTCAAAGCCGCGCAATGTGCGGCGAGAGTAGACGTTCCACATACTTCGCGATCAGGTCCGCTTCAAGATTGACCCCCACACCGGGGCTTAGACGGTCCAGATTTGTATGATGCCACGTATGAGGAATGATGGCCAGTTCCGCTACCCCGTCGTCGAGATCGTTTACGGTGAGACTGACGCCGTCAACTGCCAGAGAACCAAGACTCACGGTCACTCGAGCCACATCCTCCGGTAACGCAACGCCGACAAACACGGTCTCGCCTGCGGGTCTCACCTCGGTGACCCTGCCGACCGCGTCCACGTGACCCTGCACGAGATGTCCGCCCAGCTGATCGCCAGCGCGCACCGCTCGCTCCAGGTTTACGAGCCGGGACGGCTGATACTCCGCCATCGTGGTCCTGGAGAGCGTTGTCCGGATGGCCTCGACGTCGAATCCCTGGTCAGACGAGCTGACGACGGTCTGGCAGACGCCGTCCACCGCGATGCTGTCTCCCTCTGAGAGGAGCGGTCCCAGGTCTTCGCTCTCTATCCGGAATCGCACTCCTTCAGCCAGAGGCTCACAGTGCCCGACTCGGCCGACAGCCTCTATAAGCCCGGTAAACATCAGGCCGCTCGTCCCAGTCGAGTCATGAGCTCCTCCGAATCGAGCTGAAGCAGGGTATCCGCTCCGAAGCTGCGAGGTTCGGACGAGATCCAGTTGGCGCCAGGTCCATCATCTCCGAAGGCACGCACTCCCTCCCGGCCCAAGAGAGTCGGCGTCAGAAACAAATAGAGGCGGTGAACCAGGCCGGCGTCGAGGAGTGCCTCGGCGATTTTCGCTCCACCCTCGCATAGCACCGACCTCACCCTTTGTGCCGCGAGCAGTTCGAGAACCGCTTCGGGATCTAGACGCCCGTCCTCGCCCGCGTGGCTTTCGAGCATGATCACGCCCCGGGTCTGGAGGGCCTCAGCCCGCTTCCTCTGGAGCTGATCCCTATCCTCCATTGGACCTGCAATCAGCCACACAGGCGACTCTCCAGCGCTCGCTGCCAGTCTTCCGTTGGGCGAGAGGGAAAGGTCCGCGTCGAGGACGACGCGTACCGGAGAAATGCGTGGGGTGATCAGGCCGCGCGCCGTCAGAAGAGGGTCGTCGATGTCGGCGGTACCACTACCCACGAGAACGGAATCGAAACCCGCCCGCAGACGATGGACCTCGGCCTGTGCCTCCGAACCCGTTATCGCCGTGCGCTCGCCGGGGAAAGCGGCGATGGCTCCGTCGGCAGAGAGCGCGAGTTTGAGGGCCACGAACGGCCCCGTGCCCAGATGCGTCCAGAAGAACGCCGCGTTGAGCCGCAAGGCGTCTTCGCGGCAAACACCCGACTCTACTCGTAGCCCAGCGCCGCGAAGCTCTTCCGCTCCGCTTCCTGCCGCCGGGTTGGGATCCATCGCTGCGATCACCACCCGAGCGATACCAGAATCGAGGATGGCCCGCGTGCAGGCCGGTGTCTGGCCGGAATGAGCGCAGGGTTCCAGCGTCACGTACAGAGCCGCATCCCGCGCCTCGGCGCCCGCGGCCCTGATCGCGGCGACCTCCGCATGGTCGCCGCCGAATTTGCGGTGGAACCCTTCTCCGACGATCTCGCCGTTGCGCACCAGCACGGCCCCGACCATCGGATTCGGACTTGTCTGGCCCCAACCCTCGCTCGCCAACTCCAGCGCCCGACGCATAAACCGGGCGTTGGGCCCGGTGTCCGAAGCCGGCTGCTCGGAGTCAGCAGGCCTGACGCGAGGCGTACGCGTTACCACGATCCCTCCAGCCGAACGGACCCGGCACCCGCCGTCAGGTGGCCGCAGCGAAAGGCCTCGCAGCCCGTATCGGTCACCGCCGCGATGAGCGAGTCCGCGTCCTGCGATCGAGCGACCACCACCATGCCTATGCCCATGTTGAGCGTCTCGTACAGGGCAGCCTGATCGAGTCCGGCCTGTTCCGCGACGAACCTGAATTCCGGCCCTGGCGTCCAGGAAGTCACGTCCACCTCGGCGTCGAGATACGGTGGCAAGACACGGCGCAGATTGCCCTGTAGCCCGCCGCCCGTGATATGGGCCGCTGCCCGCACCTGGCCCATCTCGAGGCCGCCCCGCAGGTGACTGAGGTAAGAGCGGTGAACTGTGAGCAGCACGTCGGACACGCTGCGCCCCGTGCCGGGCATCGGGTCGTCAGGCCCCAGTCCGAGGCGGTCAAAAAGGAGCTGGCGAAGCAGGCTGTAGCCGTTGGTGTGGAAACCACTGGCCGAAAGTCCGATCAATACGTCTCCCTCCGCGAGCTGCTCACTGGGCGGTAACTTGAAAATGCGGCGACCGACCAGAAAGCCCGCCAGGTCATACTCTCCGGGCCTGTACACGCCGGGCATCTCAGCGGTCTCTCCTCCCAGAAGAGCGCACCCGTTTTGCCGGCAACCTCGAGCTACTCCAGACACGACGGCGTAGCCGATGTCCGGTGCGAGCGTTCCGCATGCGAAGTAGTCGAGGAAAAAGAGAGGCACCGCCCCCTCGACGAGGACATCGTTCACGCAGTGGTTGACCAGATCCTCCCCGACCGTGTCATGCCTGCCGAAACGGGCCGCCACCATGACCTTAGTTCCCACTCCGTCGGCGCTGGCCACAAGTTCCGTGTCGCCCGCCACCGCGAAACGGCCGCCAAACGACCCGAAGCTCGCGCGGACCCCTTCTGTGCGGGTCGATTCGACAAGGTCAGCCAGCCGCGCGGTGAGGTCTTCGGCGGCCCGAAGATCCACGCCCGCATCCTGGTAGCTCACGCTATCCGGCAAGCGACGGCGCTATCTCGAAGGTCATCATGTCTCTGAATAATCGAACCCTGTCCGCCAATTCCTGCTCTGTCAGAGTCTGGAGCCGGCTTGGCCCAAACGCCTCGCAGTCAAACGAGCCCATCGCGCAGCCATAGACCATGGCCCTCTTGAGTTCGTCCAGATCGAGGGTGCCCGTGCGTGCCAAATGCCCGATCAGTCCTCCGGCGAACGCATCACCGGCGCCCGTAGGATCGAACACTTCCTCCAGTGGGTAGCCTGGCACGAAGAAAAGGTTGTCGTCCGACAATAGTACTGCCCCGTGCTCCCCCTTCTTGATCACCACATGCGTTGGACCCTGGGCCTGCGCCCAGCGGGCCGCCCGGTACAGATTCGGGTCTCCAGATAGCTGGCGGATCTCCTCGTCGTTGACGAGAAGGAGGTCCACCCGTGCCAGAAGCTCCATGAGCGTCTCGCGTTCAGAGTCGATCCAGTAGTTCATCGTATCGCAGGCCACGAACTCTGGGCTGTCCATCTGATCCAGCACGTCGATCTGTAGCTGCGGGTTTATGTTCCCCAAGAACACCCACTTACATGTCTTTAAATGATCTGGAATCGAAGGCTTGAAGTCGGCGAAAACACCCAGTTCAGTGAAGAGCGTCTCCCGTGTATTGAGATCGTATCCGTATTCCCCTCCCCAACGAAAACTACTGCCTTCCGCCTGTTCCAAGCCGGACAGGTCTACCCCCCGCTCGGTAAGGAAGTCCAGCCGGGCCACCGGATAGTCCGATCCGACTACCCCCACCAGGCCGACCGGAGCAAACAGAGCCGCCGCGGCCGCGAAATGGACGGCGGACCCACCTAGCGCGTCATCAGCTTCGCCGAAGGGCGTGCGGAGCGTATCCAGCGCCACGCTACCTACCACGAGTATTTGACTCACTTAGTCTCCCGAACGCACCATTTGGTCAGGCGCGGAAAGGCCCAGGAGTGTAAGCCCCTGCCTGAGCGTGATTTGAATGGCCTTGGCCAGCGCCAGCCGGCCCGCCCGCTGAGGGCCCTCCGCGAGAACGCGGAGTGCCGGATCCAGATTGCCCTGGTGATACCAGGCGTTTACGCCCGACGCCACATCCTCCAGATACTGACACACCTGATACGGCGCTCGCCCGGCGGCCGCAGCCTTGACGACCTCGGGAAAACGCAGAACCCGCTTGGCCACGTCCCTCTCCGCGTCCGTGGTCAGGAGAGCCAGGTCATCAAGGGTCGGCTCGAGCTGATCAGCGTCGATCTCACCCCTGGCAAAAACACTACACATCCGGGCGTGCGCGTACTGAACCTTGTAGAGAGGATTGGCGTCTGATGTATCCAGAGCGAGGTCGAGATCGAAACTGAAGGGTACTTCTGCCCGGCGCATCAGAAAGAAGTAGCGCGCAACGTCCGGGCCCGTCTCCCGCACCAAGTCTCTCAAAAGGACGAATTCGCCGGCTCGCTTGCTCATTCGGACTTCTGCACCATCCCGGAGAACCGTCACAAGCTGGATGATAAGCACCTCGAGGAACTCGGGTGCCAGACCCGCCGTGATCAAGGCCGATTTCATACGGCCGACGTGCCCGTGGTGGTCTGCTCCCCACACGTCTATCGCAAGGTCGAAGCCGCGGGACGCCTTGTCCAGATGATACGTGATATCGGTCAGGAAGTAGGTGTGCGATCCGTCGCTCTTGATCAATACCCGGTTCTTCTCATCCCCGTGCTGCTCAGTCCGCAGCCATAGAGCCCCGTCTTCACGGTATGTAGCACCGGCCGAGTCCAGCTGCTCCAGAAGGCGCTCGACCGCACCCGACTCGAACAGACTTCCCTCCTCAAAAAATACGTCCATGTTGACCTGAAACTCCGCCAGATCTTCCTCTTGTCCAGCCCTGAGAGTCGCGATTGAACGGGTCCTGAGCGCCTCAAGACGAACCCCCCGCTCGCCCTCCCAGATTCCTTCAAGGGCTTCCTCTTTCGCAAACGTTCTGGCCAGATCGGCAACGTAGCCGCCCTGATACCCACCATCGGGTATCTCGAAGGTCTCGCCCCTCAGCTCGCGCCCTCGTGCCTCCACCGACTCGGCGAGCAGGTCGATCTGCCTGCCCGCATCGTTCAAGTAGTATTCCCGTGTAACGGCGTGCCCGGTCCAGTCCAGCAGCGAGGCCACGACATCCCCGATGGCAGCACCCCGCCCATGCGCTACATGCAGAGGCCCGGTCGGATTGGCCGAAACGAACTCGACGTTGACGGAAACAGGGCGGGCACTCTCAGATCGGCCGAAAGCCGTGTCCTGCCCCAGGAGAGACGCGAGGCCTGTCCATAGCACGTCGTCGGAGAGCGTAAAGTTCAGAAACCCGGGCCCCGCCACACCCACCTGCTGGATGGCAGCCCGATCACAATCGATAGACTCGGCGATACGCTCGATAGACTCGGCGATACGCTCCGCCAGATCGCGAGGACTCGTCCGCATGGGACCGGCCAGAACCAGGGCCGCGTTGGAAGAATAGTCGCCGTGCTGAGAGTCAGCCGGTCGTTCCAGCTGAGGCTCGAAGTCGACCGGCGCTCCGGCGGCATGCGCTGCCCGTTGCAGTTCGGCGACTAGTGCCTCGCGGGGCTCGAACGGCTCGTCAGTCATCAGAGCCCGACTTCTCCGGCTTAGAGTCCGAGGCCGACGAGCCGGAGCTGGATGAACCGCTGGCGCTGGATTTGTCGCTCGTGCTGTCGTTGCCGCTCGTGCTGTCGCTGGTGGACGAAGAGCTATTCCCGGAGTCTTCTGAGGGCCTGGGAGTCTTCCGATAGTCCGTAGCGTAGAAGCCTGACCCCTTGAACACGATCCCGCCTCCCGACGATATCAGGCGTCGCACCTTTCGCTTGCCGCACTCCGGGCACACGCGAACGGGCTGGTCGCTGATCCTCTGAAAAGCCTCGAAAGCGTGGCCGCACTCGTCGCACCGGTACTCATATGTCGGCATCAATCCATCCCGTTACGTGGCTGCGTACTTCCCCCAACGCGACTGCAAAACGCTGCTGACTTCTCCCAGAGAGGCTCCTGCCCGCACCGCCTCAATGAGAGCAGGCATCAGACAGACAGTACCCTGCGCGTCCCGGTCGATGCGCGCCAGCGCTCCATCCACGGACGACTGGTCCCGGCTGCGCTTCAGCGCATCGAGCCGGCTTCGCTGCTCGTTCGCCAAAGCGCCGAAGTCTGGCGGCTCAGGCAAGCTCTGATCCTCCTCATCGTCAGCGTAGACGTTCACCCCGACGACACGGGCGTCACCGGCCTCTAGGCGCAGCTGATACTCGTACGCGGACCGGTGGATCTCGTTCGCCATCATGGCAATCGATGCCGCCGCCCCGCCGTCCTCGTCGATGAGGGCCAGGTATTCGCGGGCCTTTCGCTCGAGAGCGTCCGTAAGACTCTCAATCAGATACGAGCCGGCCAGCGGATCCACAGTGTCCGCCACACCGGACTCCTCCGCCAGGACCTGCTGAGTCCGTAGAGCCAGCCGTGCCGACTCGGCTGTTGGGAGCGCCAGCGCTTCGTCGTATCCGTTGGTATGTAGAGACTGCGTCCCGCCGAGTGCTGCTGCCAGCGCCTGAACCGTCACCCGAACGATGTTATTGGCCGGCTGTTGGGCCGTCAGCGTCGAGCCCCCGGTTTGGGTATGGAAGCGAAGGCGACAGCTCCGATCCGAGGCGCCGAACTCACTACGCATCATGTGAGCCCACAGACGACGGGCCGCCCTAAACTTCGCCACTTCTTCGAGCAGATGGTTATGCGAGGCGAAGAAGAAACTCAGACGCGGAGCAAAAGATTCCAGTTCGAGGCCGCAGGCGATCGCCCGGCGTACATATTCCCGGCCATTGGCCAGTGTAAACGCCAACTCCTGGGCGGCGGTAGCTCCCGCTTCGCGCATGTGATAGCCGCTGATCGATATGCTATTCCAGCGCGGCAGTTCGTCAGCACAGAAAGAAAAAATGTCGGTGACCAACCGCAGACTGGGTTCCACCGGATAGATAAAGGTGCCCCGCGCGACGAACTCCTTGAGCATGTCGTTTTGAACCGTGCCCGCGAGCCGGGCCCGATCCACCCCACGCTCGTCGGCTACCGCGACATACATGGCCAGCAACGTGGCGGCCGTAGCGTTGATGGTCATCGACGTCGACACGTCGCCAAGAGGGATGTTCTCAAGCAGAATACGCATGTCTTCGATCGTGTCGATCGCGACTCCAACCCGCCCTACCTCTCCCTCAGCCAGTGGGTCGTCCGAGTCCAGGCCCATCTGGGTGGGAAGGTCGAACGCCACTGACAGCCCTGTCTGGCCTGAGTCGAGCAGATATCGAAACCGTTCGTTGGTTTCCCGGGCCGTCCCGAACCCGGCGTACTGGCGCATGGTCCAAAGCCGACCCCGATACATGCTCGGGTAGATACCACGAGTAAACGGAAACGAACCGGGTTCCCCTAGCCTGGATTCGGCGTCCGGTCCCATGGATTCGGGCCCATACCAGGCATCGAGTGGAATTCCGGAAGGCGTATCGAACTTCGGCTTACGTTCGCTCATGACTCGAATCGGACCAGGACATCGTTCTTGTTGACCCTCGCTCCTTCCCGCACTTCGATGGCAGCCACTGTGCCGGCTACTTCCGCCGTGAGTTCATTCTCCATCTTCATGGCTTCCATCACCACCAACGGAGCGCCCTCCAGCACGGCCTGACCGTTCTCAACCTCTACCCGTACGATCAACCCCGGCATGGGAGCCCGAAGAATGTTCTCGCGAATGACCGATGGACCCGTGCCGGCCAGACGCTCGATCTGCCGTGACCGCTCATCCTGAACTCGAACAGTATGGGTGCGCCCTCCTACTTCGATGGTCCAGAGCCGCTTCTTCCGGGTCGCGAACACCTCTCGGGAACGGCCCTCGGTTCTCAACAGGGCTTCGCCGCGCGTACCCAACGTTTGCAGTTGAACCTCCACCGCCTGACCGTTCAGAAAGATCCTGCCGTCCGCTAGAGAGATCTCGTAAGTCTCCGAGCCAATCTCAGCAAACCAGGTCTTTCTCCCGTCACCCTCTCTCATCCCAGCCGCCTACCGAGCCATGCCACCGTCTCCACGTGAGCCGTGCCGGGAAACGCGTCAAACGGTTGAACCGCTTCCAGCGACCAACCGCCCTCCAGTCGCTGGAGATCCCGGGCGAGGGTCGCCGGGTC